>NZ_JBLIQL010000008.1:0-243058 GCF_047525655.1 Pontibacter sp. 13R65 | reverse complement strand
TTTTTACTACCTTCAAACTGTGGCAGTAGGGGCACTTGAGCTGAATAGTTATCTCGCACATAACTCTCAGCTAACACCTCTGCTGCCATTTTTATCCCACCATCATACATTCTAGACCACAACCAATTTATAGTTATTAGCACATTAAATCAGCTTTAACTCCTCCTGCTCCATAAAAGGCTGATTGCGGAGACGTTTGCCGGTAGCTTTGTAAATAGCATTGGCTACAGCGCCTCCTGTGGGCGGTAAGGCAGGCTCGCCTAAGCCAGTAGGGTCGATGCCATTGTTCACAAAGTGTACATCTACCTCTGGCACTTCTTTTAGCCTGATGAGATGGTAATTATGGAAATTGTTTTGTTGCGCAGCACCGTCTTTAAAGGTAAGGTTGCTGTATAGAGCATGCCCCAAGCCGTCTACCACTCCGCCTCTTACCTGCTGGTAAGCTCCACTCAAGTTTACCACAATCCCGCAATCTGCCGCCGCCACAATTTTACTTACAACAGGTTTATTGTCTTTTAGTTGTACCTCTGCCACTTGCGCCACATACGACCTGTGCGAAAAGTAAACGCTAAAGCCTTGAGCCACTTCTTTCTTTTTGCCCCAGCCTGATTTTTCCACCGCCAGTTCAATTACTCCTCTCATCCTATCTATATCATACTTTACGGCTCCTACAGGTGCTTTTTTTGCTTTGTCCAGCAGCTCCAGCCGGAACTGTACCGGATCTTTACCGGCTGCCTGTGCAACCTCGTCCAGGAAAGCTTGTTCAGCAAAGGCTAAGAAATTCGTAATGGGTGCGCGCCAAGGACCAGTTGTTATAGGCGTTTTATGCTCTACCGACTCAATGAGCAGGTTCTCGACAGCGCCCGATGGAAAATTGTCTTCGCGGGTAGGATTACCTGCGTTCATGCCGGCGCCTCGAAGTCTGTACCCGATCATATTGCCGCCGGCATCTAGTGCTGCTTCGAACCTGTAGCGGACGGCGGGTCTATAAATACCACCTGTCATATCGTCTTCGCGCGTCCAGACAACTTTTACTGGTGCCTTTACCAAGTAAGACAACTCCGCAGCCTCCAACACATAATCTGCGTTGAGCCTGCGCCCAAAGCCACCGCCTAGCCGGGTCAGTTCCAGCGAGATTTTCTCAGGCGCCATATTAAGCAGCTTGGCTACTTGTCCGCGGGCCATTTCAGGTGTCTGAGTAGGGCCAATCAGCTCCACGCTGTCTTCCCGCACATCGGCAAAGAAATTCATCGGCTCCATTGGGCTGTGCGGCAAAAACGGGCATTGGTACTCACTCTTAATTATTTTAGCAGCCTTGCTAAAGGCCGCTGCTACGTCGCCATCTTTTCGGCGCACAGTACTTTCAGAACTATTGAGCAGTTCCTTAAATATGCGGTCGTGGTCGGCTGAACTTTCTAAAGGACCGTCTGCTTCGTATTCTATTTTTAAAAGCTTACGCGCTTTGTTTACCTGCCAGGTAGTGGTCCCCACTACCGCTACTTTGTCTTTAAAGCTCACCACCTCTTTAATGCCGGGAACAGCCTTTGCTGCGGTGGCATCTACCGACTTTAATTTCATACCAAAAGCCTTAGGCCTTTGGATCATGCCGTAAAGCATGCCTTCTTTGTACACATCCATCCCATAGAGAGGCTTGCCAGTAATCATCTCATGGTTGTCTACGTTACGTACCTCTTTGCCTATCAGCTTGAAGTCTTTGATTTCTTTAAGCTTTACATCAACAGGAACGGGTATTTTAGCGGCTTCGGTGGCTAATTCTCCGTAGCTGAGTTTTCTGCCGGAAGCCTTATGCAACACGTACCCATTGTCGGTGCTGAGGGTATTGAAAGGCACTTTTAAACGTTTGGCAGCTGCCTCCAGGAGCATGTGCCGGGCAGTAGCACCGGCTTTGCGGAGCCGCTCCCACGAGTGTGGTACAGCACCACTGCCACCGGTTACCTGCCGCTGAAACTTATCAGTATCCAGCGGTGCCTGCACCACTTTTACCTTACTCCAGTCTGCATCCAACTCCTCGGCCACAATCATCGGGAAAGAGGTCTTTATATTTTGACCTAACTCCGGGTTAGGTGAGAAAATGGTAATGAGACCATCAGGAGAAAGGGAAAGGAAGCTGTTAAAGTTGATGTCGCCTCCGGCCATAACTGTATCGCTGACTACCTCCATTAAACTGGCGGCGGAGTTCGTCCAGCTAAAACCTAACATCAGGCCACCACCTGTAGCGGCTGCCAGTTTCATGAATTTGCGTCTGCTTGGTAAGGGAACGTTCGGCATAGCTAATCTGTAAGTTTAGTAGCGGCTAAAGCAATGGCTTGGCGTATGCGATGATAAGTGCCACAGCGGCAAATGTTACCATTCATGGCATTGTCTATTTCTTCGGTGCTTGGCTTTTTATTTTTGTTAAGCAGTGCTGTTGCCGTCATAATCTGACCTGCCTGGCAGTAGCCACACTGCGCCACATCTACTTCGTCCCAGGCCAGTTGCACCGGGTGATCGCCTTTTTCGGAGAGGCCTTCTATTGTGGTTATTTTGTTGGTACCAACTGCCGCTATAGGCAACACACAGGAGCGCATGGCGTTGCCGTTCATATGGACTGTGCAGGCGCCACATTGGGCTATTCCGCAGCCATACTTGGTGCCAACCAGGCCAAGGTTATCGCGCAGTACCCACAGGAGCGGAGTATCTGGTTCTACGTCGGCCTCATAGGTCCGGCCGTTTATCAGAAGTTTATAAATAGCCATGTAGTGGTGGTATAAAATTGTAGTTGTAACTGTAAGTTAAAAAATTTTTTCTTATTGCAGAAGCTCATATTTAGTGGGTGCCTCTTAGGTGGGTAGCAGTCTGGAGTAAGGCGTCGTAATCTGCAGTGGTATCTATATCTGTTGCTCCCTGAGGAAAGGCGACGGTAGCTACATCTGTGCTATTCTGGCTGATTATTTTCCGGGCTCCTTCCTGCCCTTTGAGCTCCAATAGTGCCTGAAAATAGGATTTGTCAAAAACGGCTGGCGTCCCCATAGTACCTCCGTAAGCACAAGCTGCTATACCTTTACCACTTTCTTCTTTTGTATGCAGCAGCTTGTTGAGCAGGTCGGTGTGAACAAAAGGCTGATCGCATACCATTATCAAACAAGCTGAAACTGCTGGTGCAATACGCATAAGTGCTGCCATGCCACTGCTGATGGAGCTTGCCATACCGGATTGCCACTCCTGATTAAGAATGGTTGTGATGGAGAGGCCGGACATATCTGATAGCAGCAGATCGGCTTTTGCTCCCAACACTACCACTATGGGCGCACAGTCTGAAGCAAGAGCTGATTGAGTGGCTCTTTGGAGCAGGGTCTGTCCCTCAAAAAGTAGCTGCTGTTTAGGTTTTCCTAGGCGCGTAGAAGCACCCGCAGCCAATAGCACAAGTCCAGTCATAATGTTTGCAGGATTCGTTTTCTGTTGCCACTCTTAAAGTTTTACTTTAGGCATTTGGTGGTGAATTCTCATATAGATGATAGGGTAGTAGATCCATAAATCGTAACTAACAAAACAATGTTTTCTGTTACCTAACTTCTAAATTTTGCTAGAAGCTTCTGGGAGCACATTTTTATTAGAATAATTTGAGGGTCGTTCTTCCGCTTTTAATTATAAACATGCCTGCTTTACCTATTGCAGGCTGCAGGCAGTTGGCTTCTCCCCTTTTATGTCCCATTCTTTAGTTGCTGTGTTTCCTTCCTGGTGTATGGGGCCTGCTTTTAACCTTAAGGAGGTACCTGGCTTTTGAGAGAGAACAGCCTTAATCTCGGAGAGAATAGAGAGCGCAATTTCTTCAGAAGTCTCTGCTCCAATATCCAAGCCAACAGGTCCGAACAGGCTACTTAAAGCTTCGTCAGAAGGTTGTAACCCCTCCTGCTCAAGCTCCTGTAGCATGCGGTCCAGTTTCTTCTTAGGCCCCAGCACCCCTACATAAGGCAGTTGCTGCGACAGGAGCCGACGGAGCAGCGCCAGTTCGTAATTGTAGTTGTGGGTCATGAGCACCAGCACCGTTTGCTCATCGGGTTCCAGTAGGTCCCATACTTGTTCCGGTTTAGCCACGTGCACCGCATGAGCAGCCGGAAAGCGGATAGAGGTGGCATAGTTAGTGCGACCATCTATTACTGTAATTTTCCAGCCCAATAAGGCTGCCATGGCGGTAAGCGGCACGGCATCATTTCCTGCTCCTATCACGACTAGAGATACCGGTGGCCTCAGAAGTTCTACAAATCCAGTTAGGGTTATATCTTGTAACTCAAAAGTTTTGGTGCTCGAAGCACTGTTTTCAAAAACTTGCCGCGCTTCCTGCAATAGTTGCTCGCGCAGGCCTGCTTCGGGTAAGGATCCTACGGCCGGCCCAGATGGAGGTACATACAGGCAGGTTCCAGGTTGGTCGGTTGCGGGCCGCTGCAAAGAAAACAAGGTTACCAGCACAGCCACTTGTCGCTTACGCAGGAACAATTTTAAAAAAGCTATGGGATTGTTTGGGTCTTCCGGCGCGATAGGTTCAATAAGAATCTGGATGATGCCGTTACAACCCAGACCTACTCCGATTTTTGCGTCATCCTCATCGGAGGTGTCATAGGTGATAAGCATTTTCTTTTGATGCAGCATGGCATGTCTGGCCTTTCTTAAAGCATCTCCTTCCAGGCAACCTCCGCTTATGGCGCCTGTAAGCTGGCCATCTTCTGTAACCAACATGCGTGCGCCGGGCCTTCTGTACGATGAGCCCTGCACGTGCACCACCGTAGCCAATGCTGTTTGTTTGTGCTCCAAAAGGGCCAGGTCATAAGCCCGCACAATTTCCTCCAGTTCTTTCATTTCCTCCTGATACGTATTTTTCAGCTTCAGTTGGCAACAGGCCATCCCTACACCTAAAGTTAAGTGTTCTGGAAGGCTGCATCAATTAAGATTACAAGATAAGAAGATCCGGTAAATTTTTAGAGAAATCCGCTTACCTGCCTCAGGTAAAGTTGAAGCATGCAGTGATAAAGCATTCGTTAATAAATTAAATATTAGGTTATTATGGGGAATGAGCAAGGCCTTCAATTATGACAGCCATAATTATAACCTTCTTCCTGCTGTCTCATTTGCAAAAAAGATAAGGATCATTTATAGGTATGCTTTCTGTCATCGCAATCGACACAGTTAGCTGCTATCTTACAAGTGTGACACAAAAAAAGTAAAGGTTAACATTAAACATGATGAAGCCATGAAAAATAAATTTACGATCTCCATGCTCGCCCTGTTTATTGCAGGTGTGGCTATCATTGCTACGCTGGCGGGTATTACTTCTGGTGGCGGAACAGGCCCTTTCTGGCATGACACAGTCCGAGGCGCTACCACTGTCATTTACGGAAAGGGTATTTACCAGCACATGTCTGCAGAAGTGGCGCCACAAGGAATTGCGCAGGACTATGTGACCTTGTTTTTGGCAGTACCGCTGCTGTTGGTATCCTTATTCTTTGCCCGGGGAGGTTCCTTAGTGAGCCGGTATTTGTTAGCTGGTACCTTGTTTTACTTCTTGCTAACTTACCTGTTTTTCCTGGTTATGTGTACGTACAACATCATGTTTTTGCCTCATGTACTGTTGTTGTCCGCTTCTTTCTTTGCTCTTACGCTTACTCTGTACTCTTTCGACCGCAAAAAAATCCGGTCCCGGTTTAAAGAAGATGCACCGGTTAAAACGTTAGGTGCTTTTCTGGTGCTGACGGCTTTTGCCATTGCGTTGCTATGGCTAAGTGTGGTGGTTACGCCACTGCTTGATGGCTCTATTATTCCTGCACAGGTAGAGCATTATACTACCCTGGTAGTACAAGGGCTGGACCTGAGCCTGTTTTTGCCTATAGGATTTATGGCGGGTGTATTGCTGATACAGCAGAAGAAGTGGGGTTATATTTTAGCTCCTGTTTATTTTGTATTCCTGTCGGTACTCATGACAGCCTTATCAGCTAAAGTGTTAGCTATGTATATGTTAGGCTACAGCGTTGTTCCGGCAGTATTTTTAATTCCAACCATTAATGTATTAATTATAGCCGGTACTATTCTGCTGCTGAGTAAGGTACATACACCTGGCATAAAGTCGATAAGAAGAGTGCGGAAACGCTACTCTGATTTAGAGCAAATTATTGGAACCTGAAAGAGTTACAAGTAACCGACTAATTGAGACTTAACTAAAAGTAGTTTGAGGATCAGTTTTATTATCACCTGCCAGATGGCAGTGTAATGGATAGGTATTTTTCTTTGGTCTTGGCAAAAGAGAGATAGCTTCTCATTATTTTAGGTAGATGAGCCTTGGGCTTTAAAATATATTTTTTGCTCCGGAAGGCCTTTTTTATTAACAGAATTTGCGCGACCAAACAAATTGGTGAGAAACACAGGAACGCAGTCATACTCCTGCGTCAATTTAGGACAACTGGCTTAGCGTTAGTTATTTACTGCTGCTTCTTCAAGTGCTGGTACTAAATATAGTATCTAAATTAGAATCTCCTTTTATATAGATCAGGTTTGCCAGAAAGCCCTATCTCCTTTTAGCGGAACTTCATAAGTTAATCATGTGTTAGAAATAACTTTTACTTATCGGGAAATATCGATATATTTGTTTTATGAACAAAGTTGAAATTTTTAAAGCGCTTTCGAACAAAACCAGGCTACAGATTCTGCAACTGCTCAAAGAACCGGATCAGTACTTTCCGCCGCAGCATGCTGGAGATTGTACCTTTGAACAAGGCGTTTGTGTGGGGCATATTCAGCAAAAATTGGGGCTATCGCAATCTACTGTTTCAGAGTACTTGTCTACTTTGCAGCGTGCAGGCCTAATTACCGCTACCCGCTCCGGGCAGTGGACGTATTATAAGCGAGACGATGATGCCATTCAGCAGGTAGCAGAAGCAATATTAAAGGATTTATAAAAGAGAAGGAATGAAGATGGTTTTTTATGTCTTTATTTAATCGAGAATTGCCGAAATCCCGAAGTTGAAAAAGAAAAACACCTCTTCTTTTTAATGGCAACCTGTTGATAGAAGCTGGCTCTGCAAGGGCTGTAAAGCAGCAGGGGTTATTTTAATTTAAAATGAAAAGTAGTATAGAAATGAGCGACATTAAGCAAAAGCAACTTACAGATATAGGAGTATCGGTACTGGACTTAGTACCAATAGTAGCAGGTAAAACTGCTGCCGATTCTTTTAAAAACAGCCTGGATCTAGCACAGCAGGTAGAAAAACTGGGTTTTACACGGTATTGGTTAGCGGAGCACCACAACATGCCAGGCATTGCCAGTTCAGCTACTGCCTTGTTAATTGGGCATATAGCGGGTGGTACTTCAACTATTAGAGTAGGTTCTGGAGGTATTATGCTGCCAAACCATGCTCCCTTAGTGGTGGCCGAACAATTTGGTACCCTCGAAACCCTCTACCCTGGCCGGATTGATTTGGGCTTAGGACGCGCCCCCGGAACCGACCAGCTAACGGCTATGGCCTTACGCCGGGACTTAACTGGCAATGTGGAGGATTTCCCCAGACATGTGGAGGAGCTGCTGGGCTATATCGGACCTGCTAATCCTGCGGCTCGAGTTCGGGCGGTACCTGGAGAAGGAACAGATGTGCCGGTTTGGATTTTAGGGTCCAGTACCTTTGGCGCACAACTGGCAGGCATGTTAGGGCTTCCCTATGCCTTCGCCAGCCACTTTGCCCCTGCTGCTCTCCACCACGCTCTTAAAGTGTATCGCGAGAGCTTCAGGCCTTCAGATACTTTGCAGAAGCCCTATGCCATGGCTTGCGTTAACGTAACGGCAGCCGATACAGATGCAGAAGCAGAGTCGCTGGCTACTTCTCTTTACCAATCCTTTTTGAGCGTGATAAGAGGTACAGCAAGACTCATGCAGCCACCGGTTGCCACTATGGATGGACTTTGGGATGCATCTGAGAAATATGCCGTTTACCAAATGCTGCGTTACACATTTATTGGAGCAAAAAATACCATTAAAGATCAGTTGCAGGCTTTCCTGGACGAAACGCAGGTGGATGAAATTATGGTAGCCTCTCACATTTACGATCATGAGGCCAGAGTGAAGTCCTATGAAATTTTAGGATCCCTGTTCAAGAAGAGCTAATCTAACCAAATGTATTTATTTTGAACCAAAGACTCAGCAAATAAGCAGGCAAAGGAAATAATTTCGCCTGCTTATTTGCTGAGTCTTTGGCAAAATTTGTCGCTGCTGTTGTGATCCATTTAAGCCGAAGTAGTAATGGCATCATCTGGCACTATAGAAATAATTTTCTGCAGGGCCAGGGTATTGGGCATGGTAATGTTTTTGCCTTCCTTTGTTTCGATGTGCATAAAAAAAACAGAGATATCCTGCAGTCGGCCTTCTACCTCAAAATCTTTTTCATAGATTCTGATATGATCTCCGATGCGCAAAGGGTGGCTGAAAAATAGCACCAGCCCTGAAGTTACGTTGGAGAGAATAGACCACTGAGCAAAAAAAGCAACACCAAGTACGGTAATGGTAGAGGTAATAAATAGCAGTAGTTCCTTCTGGTCAAGGCCCCAAACTGCTGTTAGAATGATAATACCTAGTGCTACCAGTAAGATATTAATGACTCTAAAGGTGATGTTAACACGCCTTAACGCAAAATCGAACCTACTGGAAATCTTGTTAATGCTTTTGCCAAGCAGCAGTTTTATGAGCACCAGCAGCACAATAAGTATTACTGTCTGAAGTAATTTAATTTTATAAGGTTCCATTTAGGTGTTTTATGAATAACAGGAAACAGCGCGGGGCAAATTCCACTCACCAATTCGGAATAGTGAACAACCTCTTGCTGTAAGCTGAAGGTAAAGGTAGAGTTTATGGCTGTGTGGGGCAAGTAAAGAGGAGTGCCGCAGGCAATTCAAAACCAATAAATACCTGTAAGAGTAAAAGAGGATAAAATAGGTCGGCTTATGAAAAATGCGAATCTGGAGAATTGGGATGAAGATAGGTACAAGGAATTGAATACCTATTTCCGCATTAAAATAGATCTGCTGCTACGCACCGAGCCACATTGGCAGCAACAGAACAACCTGCAGCTAAGCGACCTGGTGGCGCAGTTTGACGAAGAAGATCAGCAGCGTTGGAAAGAGTTCATCATGCTGGATAAACTAAAGCTTGAAGCAGACATGTGGAACCACTTGAATGGCGAAGGACCCAGGTTCAGGCCTGGATTTGGCTTCTCTAACCCAGAGGATGTTANAGATCAGCAGCGTTGGAAAGAGTTCATCATGCTGGATAAACTAAAGCTTGAAGCAGACATGTGGAACCACTTGAATGGCGAAGGACCCAGGTTCAGGCCTGGATTTGGCTTCTCTAACCCAGAGGATGTTACCTGGTAGCCACCTCTCCTTTTCTATTCTCATAACAAGATCATGCTAAGTGGCCACTGAAAAAATCAAATACCTGACTTTAAGAATTCTTAAGCAAATTATTCAAATTAAAATTTCCTTCCAGAGCCCTAAAGGTTGTGAATTGTCTTTATATAATTAAGGATGCTACTATAGCTCCTGTGCCTTAAAGCTAAACTTTAATCCTTTGCTGCTGATGTTTGGGCTACCTAAACCTACCTTCCAATACTGGTGATTTGCAAGTTGAAGGGCACTCAAATTTAATCTGGAGGCAGCAAGATAGGCCGACAAAAAAGTAAATTTTACAATTTTTAAACTAATTTGATTTGATAAAGGTAATTAAATGGTGAAAGCTGGTAATTTTGCATTTCATGATTTTTTATGCCCTGAACTATAATATGCCTACCCCACCCTAATGCTGTACCTGCATTCCTCCTGATGTTCACTAGTTCGGGCCTTATTTAAGCTTATTTCACACAAAAAATCCGATTGCATAGGTATTACCCTT
The DNA here is from genome assembly GCF_047525655.1 of Pontibacter sp. 13R65. Taxonomy (NCBI): domain Bacteria; kingdom Pseudomonadati; phylum Bacteroidota; class Cytophagia; order Cytophagales; family Hymenobacteraceae; genus Pontibacter; species Pontibacter sp. 13R65. The sequence goes on along the minus strand of NZ_JBLIQL010000008.1, from coordinate 233,136 downwards.
TGCAATTCAGCTATTCGTATATGTCAGCAACCGAAGAAATTCAAAAAAGAAGAACTTTTGCCATTATCAGTCACCCGGATGCGGGTAAAACTACGCTTACAGAAAAGCTACTGCTTTTTGGAGGAGCCATTCAAACGGCGGGAGCCGTAAAAAGCAACAAAATCGTAAAAACAGCTACCTCCGATTTTCTTGAAATTGAAAAGCAGCGTGGCATATCGGTAGCCACCTCTGTAATGGGGTTCGATTACAAAGGCTACAAAGTGAACATTCTGGATACCCCTGGTCACAAGGACTTTGCTGAAGATACTTACCGTACCCTTTCGGCCGTTGACAGTGTTATTCTAGTGGTGGATTGTGTGAAGGGGGTTGAAGAGCAGACGCGTAACCTGATGCAGGTTTGCCGGATGCGCAATACTCCTGTTATAATCTACATCAACAAACTAGACCGCGAAGGCCGTGAACCTTACGAGTTGCTCGATGAGCTGGAAAAAGAGCTGAACATACATGTTCGTCCGCTTAGCTGGCCCATCGGCATTGGCCGCGACTTTAAAGGTGTGTATAATATTTATGAGAAAGACCTGCGCCTGTTCTCTGTAAACAAATCGCAGCTGTCTGACGATGTGGTTTCTATAAACGATCTGCAAAGCGACCAACTGGTGCAACTTCTGGGGCAAAAGTATGCTGATCAGCTGCGGGAAGATGTTGATTTCCTGGAAAGTTACTACGAGCCCTTCGATGAAAACTTGTACAAAGAGGGTTACCTGGCACCAGTTTTTTTCGGTAGTGCCATCAACAACTTTGGCGTTGGCGAATTGCTCGATACCTTTGTGAGGGTAGCTCCTCACCCGCAGCCACGTGAAGCTGCTCAACGCCAGGTAGAGCCACTGGAAAAGAATTTCAGTGGGTTCATTTTTAAAATACACGCCAACCTAGACCCAAATCATCGTGACCGTATTGCTTTCTGTCGTATTTGTTCCGGCAAATTTGAACGCAACCAGCAATACTACCACACGCGCCTGCAAAAGAAAGTGCGATTCTCAAGTCCTACCAGCTTTATGGCCAACGAAAAGAGCCTTTTAGAAGAGGCATGGCCGGGCGATGTGGTTGGACTTTACGACACAGGCTCCTTTAAAATTGGCGATACCCTCACCGATGGTGAAACATTGCAGTTTAAGGGTATTCCTAGTTTCTCTCCGGAAATATTTAAAGAAGTTATAAACAGGGACCCATTTAAGGCAAAACAGCTCGACAAGGGCATTCGCCAGCTAACAGATGAGGGCGTGGCGCAGCTTTTTGTGCAGCAACCGGGTAGTCGTAAAATAATTGGCACGGTTGGTGAGCTACAATTCGATGTAATAAAATTCAGGTTGAAGCAGGAGTATAGTGCGACCTGTGAGCTTAACACGCTTCATTACCACAAGGCCTGCTGGATTACTTCTGATGATAAAGAAGCACTCCGAAGGTTTATATCGCTAAAAGGCAGCAACATTGCGTATGATAAAGATGAGAACCCTGTGTTCTTTGCTGAAACATCCTGGATTTTGCGGTCGGTGCAGGAAACTTACCCGGCCCTGAAGTTCCACTTCATTTCAGAGTTCTATCAAAACCAGTAAACTGCCATAAGTCGTATATAAACAAGTTGAATATTTACAACAATAGTACCACGACCTTTACCGGCCTACCCACCAGGTAGCGAGACTATGGAACCTTACCATTATGAATAAATTTTATAAGAAATTAAAAGTACGTGTCTCAAGAGTTGCCAGACAACTGATTCCGTTTAATCAAAAATATAAGCCTATAGGGGTTTGTCGAACAGACGCGATTTCGGATGAGTACACGAAAAATGGTAGTTCCAGTGAAGTTATATTACATACTGTTTATCCTTCTATAGTTACGACACTCGATATTTCGGATGATCTGTACCAGGCCTGCTCTAACTATTGGAAACCTGTAAAACGAGTAGAAACGACATATGTAGTTGCCGAGGTGCCAAAAGGCCGTATTCACACCGACAACGAAAGCAGTGTCGCCATTATCAGCAGGTTCAACAACCTGGTAGGCAATGTGTCGCTAAGCTTAAAGGATGGAAAAGTGATCGGGCCGGATCAAAATCCGGTTTTCGGTCAGCGTTATTTTACTACTCCTGAAAAAATAGAAGGTACCGTTTTTTCTATGCTTTCGGGTGGTGCGGGAGTAAATAACATAAGCCATTGGTTTATTGATGTATTGCCCCGGCTCCACCTCCTGCAGAAAAGTGGCCTTTACGATAAAGTGGATTGGTTTCTGGTGCCGAGCTTACGCTATAGCTATCAAACAGAAACAATGGATCTTTTAGGTATTCCGAGAGAGAAGCTTTTAGCAGGCGATGAGCACCCGCACGTTACAGCTGATTGCGTTATTGCCTCAACTGCACCACGCGGCAACCACACACTGGTGCCTAACTGGCTTTGCGATTACCTGAAGAATGCCTTTTTGCCTCTTGTGGCCAATGAGACTTCTGATATAAGTACACCTTCACGAATTTATATTAGCAGAAGCGACTCCAACATGAGAAACGTGCTAAATGAAACAGACCTTGTAAAAGAGCTGCAGCCTTTTGGATTCGAAAGTATAGTGTCGAGCAAGTACACGATAAAAGAGAAGCTGCTCATGTTCTCAAAAGCGGAGGTAGTAGTGTCGGCAACTGGAGCTGGTCTGGTTAGTATTTTATTTTGTCAGCCAGGCACCAAGGTTATTGAGATCTTTAATGAGGGTTTTGTAATTGAACCGTTCTATGATATCGCTACTAAAACCGATCTGGATTACGATTACATCATTTGCCCGAGCCAGAAAAAAATTACAGATGCAGCCAAAGGTCAGCGCGAAAATTTACTGGTGGACCTTCACAAGCTAAAGAGCAAGCTTGGAAAACGACTGCAGCCAATCGAAAATAACTGAATACCTCAAGTTTAGGGTTTTGATTAGCCGTTTGTAGGCTAATTTCTGCTAATCTTTAAGTTTAAAGATTGGTTCATAAAGTAAAACTTGTATAAAAACAAAAATCCTCTTTCACCTTCTGACCGGCTTGTTTGGCTCGGGGAAGGAAAGAGGATTTTTCTATTTCATCTCAGCAGTATAAGCTACCGGAAGTATTCTAGCCTATTGCGCTTTAAGGTTGATGGAGGTTTCCGCAATCTGGGTCAATAACTGGTCTGTCATTTTCTCTTCTTCCAGCGTTTCGTGCAGCAGGTCCATTACATCGGTTAAGCCAAGTTGTTTAGCATAGGTACAAACGGTGCCATAGGCAGCAATTTCGTAATGCTCCACTCTTTGGGCCGAAGCAATCAAAGCGGCATCCATCACCTCGGCTTCAGCTTTCTCCTTCATCATAGATTCGGCTTCTTTAATAATGCCCTCCATGGCTTTACAATGCTCGCCTGAAGCTTTCTGGCCCATCAGTTCAAATACTCTGTCCAGACGGTCAATCTGGCGTTCTGTCATTTCCAGGTGATCCTGAAAGGCAGTACGCAGCTTGTCAGAAGAGCAAGCTTCCATCATGACAGGCAGAGCTTTGGTAATCTGATTCTCTGCGCTGTAAATGTCCTGTAACTCGTGCAGGAATAGGTCATTCAAATTATTAAGTTTCATAGCTTGGAAAGGTTAAGGTTCATTTATCTCCGAAGCAAATCGCCTCGTGATGTTTCTATACGACATCCTTCCCTTGAGGTTAAAAAATATAAATTAATTAGGGTTAAAGGCCAAAATAACTTGGTAAAGGGTTTTATATAGGCTTTTTTTTATATATTATAATGTACAGACATGTAATTATACTAGGGGCAGATAAGTATTAATTGGATGCTTTTACAACGAATTTTAAAAAATACTGGTACTTCTTCTTAGCAGGACGCAGGAGCTGCCGGTATAGGTGCAGAGACGATTAAATTTTATGCTACCCCCACCGTCGGCAACCAGATGGTCAATAATGTGCCTGCATGCTTGCAAAAGGCGCAGCAATTATGTTTTTTGTGTCAAACGAAAGTTTTAATTCTCATAATCCTGAAAAATATAGTTACAGTGGAAAAACCAAAAGGTAAACTTATAGCAGTTGGTGGAAACGAAGACAAAGGCAGTTATCCTAATTCCAAATCAAAGAAAAAGTATTACCTTGACTTTTTTGAATTAGGAATCTTAAAAAGATTTCTGGGCGAAATTCCGGTACAACACCCTCGAATTGAGGTAATTACTTCTGCTTCGCTTATTCCGGAAGAGGTCGGCGAACGTTACCAAAGTGCCTTCGGCATTTTAGGCTGCGAAGAAATCGGCCTGATGCATATTAAGGATGCCTCTGAAACACACCAACCTGCTTACCTGGAGCGCTTGCAAAAAGCCGATGGCATCATGTTCAGTGGTGGCGACCAATCCAGGCTGACGCGCTTTTTTGGCAACTCCCCCTTCCTGGAAATTATGAAGGAGCGCTATTGGAACGAGAACTTTGTAATAGCCGGGACCAGCGCGGGTGCCATGGCCATGTCTGAGATCATGATCAGAGGCGGAAGTGCCAAAGAAGCTCTGCTGAAAGGCTCCGTCCGTATCAGCCAGGGACTCGGACTAATAGGAGGAGTTATTATAGATTCACATTTTATTATCAGGGGGCGTTTTGGTCGATTAATGGAAGCCGTCGTGTCTCACCCCAGAACAGTTGGTATAGGGTTGGGTGAGGATACAGGCGTACTCATCACAGAGGGCCACCTGATTGAAACTATTGGATCTAACCTGGTGGTGATTATAGACGGGCATGAGCTGGGCTATTCTAACATATCAGAAATAGAAAGAGGAAAGCCCGTTGCCATTGAGCATATGCTCATGCACGTATTAGCAAAAGGCAATGTGTATGATATTAACTCCAGAGTATTTTATAAAGACAAAGAGGCACTACAGCTTGCACAACTGAAAGAGTAAAATCGTTGGCCATTGTAAATGCTTTTCCGCTTCTCCTGGTTCTCTGTTGCTGGTAGCCTCAGCAGAAGCAGGACGAGTTACATCAACTAAATTCTGCTAATGAAAAGAGCCTTCCGGAGCTTTTTTAGTGTCACCAGGCCTAAGGCTATTCCTCTTCAATTTAGCTTTTATAGACCAGTAGAGTTTGTTGTTTAGTACATGATAAAGCCAGCCCCAATTCTTCTAATGAAAATAGCCTTCCAGAGCGGTTCTTAGACAAAGAATGGCAAGGGTTTAACTTGAGTTTATTTATAGATTCCAACAAAGGTTTCCTGATTTTGCTTTTTACTGGCGCGGTACATTCCTTCCGAGTTGAAAGGCAAAGCAATTTCGCCAGTAGCGTCTACGGCTATCAGCCCCCCCTCACCGCCAAATTCTACCAGCTTTTCGTGTACAACCTGCTGGCATGCCTGGTGCAGGCTAAGGCCCTTATACTCCATTAAGCAGGATACATCGTAGGCCACCACTGCCCTTAAAAAAAATTCTCCATGGCCGGTGCATGAAATGGCGCAGGTCTTATTGTTGGCATACGTGCCGGCTCCAATAACCGGGGTGTCTCCTATTCTGTTAAAATTTTTATTCGTCATGCCTCCTGTTGAGGTTGCAGCAGCCATGTTTCCCTCTGCATCTAAGGCTACTGCCCCTACTGTCCCAAACTTTTCGTCAACGGTGTGGTCGAGCACAAACAGGTCGGTTTCGCGGACTTCCCGCCACTGCCTGTGGCGGAAAGCATCGTAAAAATACTCTTCCGGCTCAAAGGCCACCTGGTGCTTTCGGGCAAATTCCTCTGCTCCGTAGCCGCTCATAAATACATGGTCCGAGTGATCCATAATGGCTCGGGCAAGCGTTATGGGATTTCGTATGCTTCTCACGCCAGCCACTGCCCCGGCATCCAAGTTTTTACCGCACATAATGGCCGCATCCATTTCGTGCCGACCATCCTTTGTGAAAACGGAGCCTTTACCGGCATTAAACAGCGGCACATCCTCGAGCAGCACAACAGCTTGCTCTACGGCATCTAAGGCAGATCCACCGGCAGCAAGAGTGGCATAGCCAGCTTCCACCGTGTTTCGAAGAGCAGCTTTGTAGGCTTTTTCCTGCTCGGGTGTCATGGAAGCTGGTGTAATTGTGCCGGCTCCACCGTGTATGGCAATGGCAAATGGGTACATAATTGCAATGTTTGGTAGTTGGTCGTATTCGTTTACGCCTCTTTGGCAAAGGCAGTTTTCAGGAGGTTCTAACCTCAAAAAAAATTAAGGCTAAGGGGTTTTTAGCTCCCGATTTTAGATCAAAATGAGTACCTTTGTACATTCTAAATAAATAAATTTTAATTATGTCGTTTGAAATCCAAGGTAAGCTTTACGAAGTGTTTGATGAACAACAAGTGAGTGATAAGTTCAAGAAGCGGGAATTTGTACTGGAAATTCCGGATGGGCAATATACCCAATACCCTAAGTTCCAACTTACTCAAGACAAGTGCTCTCTGCTGAACCAATACAAGGCTGGTGACGAACTTAAAGTAACCTTTAACCTGACTGGTAAGCCATTTGTGAAAAACGGCACTACTATGTATTTTACTAACCTGCAGGCTTGGCGTGTAGAGGCTGCAGGTGCAGGATCTTTTGGTGCTCCTGCCGGTTCGCAACAAGCTCCCGACGCTGCTGCTCCATCGTTCTACAGCAGCGATGCTGATAATGATCTTCCTTTTTAATTTCTGAAAATTGAAATAAGTAAAGCGGGCTAAAAGGTCCGCTTTTTTTATGGATGAACATGTTCAAAAAATGCTTGGCACAGGCACCCGCCATTATAGGTATTCTCTTACAGTAGAGCCACAAACACAGAAATACTCACCTGACCGAAAGTAAAAGAACAGAACCAAAAAAGCTAAAGGCAGTATGTACTTGTTGCATCAATGATTTTATATGTTCTCCTTAAATTTAAAATCAGGTTTAGCCATTTTATCAAGATTAAGCCTCTGCACCATCAGTTTTGTAGCTTTGCTTTTGAGCGCGTGCGAGAGCGCAGGCACCAAAAAAAACGTTCTCTCCAAAAAGATTGGAGTTATTGTCGCCACTCCTCCGGAAAAGCCTCGAGCAGCGGCAACGAACCTTCTGGAGGCACTGGAGCAGCCTTCTGCCTGGGTCGACTCCGTGTACAGTACCCTAACAGAGGAGGAGCGCATAGCTCAATTGATTATTATCGAAGCCTTTTCAGACAAAGGAGCCAAATACGAAGCGGAAGTGCTGAACATGGTATTGAAGTATAATATCGGAGGGATTATCTTTTTTCAGGGAGGCCCGGTTAGGCAGGCCAAGCTCACCAACAAGTACCAGGCGGCAGCAAAAACCCCTTTACTGATTTCTATGGATGCCGAAACCGGCATCGGCATGCGTCTGGACAGTACCGTGGAATACCCCTTCCAGATTATGCTAGGCGCTGTGGAAGACAATGGCCTGGTGTACCGCATGGGGGCTGAAATAGGTCGGGAGTTTAAGCGGCTGGGCATGCACGTAAACTTTGCACCGGTAGCGGATATAAATAACAACCCGAACAACCCTATTATAAGCTACCGCTCTTTTGGAGAAGACAGGTTAGCCGTAACTGCTAAAAGCCTGGCTTTTATGCGTGGTATGCAGGAGAATGGCATTATTGCAACAGCCAAGCACTTTCCAGGTCATGGCGACACCGACATCGACTCTCATCACGACCTTCCTATTATTCCATTCGAAAGGCAAAGGCTCGACTCACTAGAGATGTACCCCTTCAGAGAACTGATCCGGAATGGTGTGGGTGGCATTATGGTAGCGCACATGCACATACCACAGCTCGACCCCACCGAGAACCTGCCTTCTACCCTATCCAAACCCATCGTAACTGACCTTCTGAAGCAGGAGCTTGGTTTTAAGGGCTTGGTATTTACAGATGCCATGGTTATGAAAGGAGTTACCAAGTATTTTCCGCCAGGCGAAGCAGAGGCACGTGCCCTGATAGCTGGTAACGATGTGCTGGAGCGGCTGAATAGCGTAGAGAAAACCATTGCGGCCATACAGCAGGCTATACAAAATGGCGAAATTTCCTGGGACGAGATTGAAATACGCTGTAAGAAAATGCTTTCGGCAAAGCAATGGGTGGGGCTGGACAACTACCAGCCGATTGAACTGGAGAACCTTTACCAGGACCTGAACCCAGCGGAGGCAGACAGCACTAATAAGGCAATAGCAGAAGCGGCTCTTACCTTGCTGAAAAATGAAAAAAGGGTACTGCCGGTAAGGCAACGGGGGAATTTTAAAATTGCTACGGTATCTTTTGGTGCTACGCGGCCAACGGTTTTTCAGAGGGAAATAAAAAAGTATGCTCAAACCAGCGACTTTATCATTTCCCGAAAAGCTAATGCCAAAGAAGTAATAAAACTGCAGCAACAGCTGCGGTCCTACGACCTTGTGCTGGTGGCGCTCTATGGCCCCAGCGTGCGGCCGAGCAACAACCTGGGCTACTCGCAGCACACTACGGCTCTTATTCATCACCTGGCAAAATCGCAGAAATCATTTATAACCTTGTTTGATAACCCGTACACGCTCAACCAGTTCGACGGCATACAGAAAAGCAAAGGACTGCTGTTGGCTTACCAGCCTCACTTGCATGCTCAAAAAGCCGCCGCCAGATTATTGTTCGGAGGCTTGCCAGCACGTGGTAAGCTGCCTGTTACGGTGAACGACTATTTTAAATATGGCGATGGCATTAGTAAAGACAAACCTATCTTACCTTAAGTTTGTCAGAAAGCCCTGAGGCTGAATAATAAAAAAAATCCTCCCAAAGGCCTTTTTGTTTGAAAAATTTACCCGAACTGTCATATTGAGGTCTGTGATACAAAGCAAAACAAGGGTTCTCTGTTGCCGTAATAAGAACAGAACCTGATGGCAAAATGAAAACAGATGAGCAAGCAATTAATTAGCATAAAATATTTTACCCTAATCCTGGCGAGTTCCCTGTTATGGTCTTGCGAAGGAAACAGGACGGCAGAAAATACTACCGAGCGGGTACTGGATCTGTCGGAGTCGACTGACACAGTTCAGGTAGTAAAAACCGGAAAAACTGCCGATGACCATTTGGCCGATTTCCGGGAATGGATCAATTCCAAAACAGGAGACGGTGACTCTTCCGGCACTAACCGGGGTGGTGCTGCCAAAGAAGAATTCAAGAAAAGAACTGCTCAGGTAGAAACCCGGCTAGACAGCCTGTCGGCTAGATCTAAGGCGGAGTATGAGCAACTGAAGGGAAAATACCAGCGATGGGAAGAGCGCCAGGAGCGCCGACAAAACACGCCGCTCGATGCCCAGAAGCTGAGCCAATGGCAGGACCAGTTGCTTCGGGAGTTCAAGGATTTAAACGGCATAACCAACCAGAATATGCGCGAAGCTTATCTTACTTTTATGGGAGAAGTAAGAGCCAAGCGCCAGAACTGGAATCAGGACGATTGGGATTACGTGGACCACGTGTATGGCCTGCTGAACCAGCGCATGGGCCAAATCGACAACCAAATTGCGACTGCTGATAAAGTTAAAATTAAAACCTTACAGGCTGAATACCTGAGCCTAGAGGCAGCCGCTGACACGCGCAGCATGCTGGGCAGCATGAGAGATTAAGTCAACCCACAGGTGCTCCAGCAAGTACCTGTGGGTTGCATACTTTATTTTCCTGCTTGCTGCAGGCGCAGCCATAATTGGGCAATGATGGTTTTGGCATCTGTGAACTGCTGTTCTACAAATTCTTCGGGGCTGTAGCGCACAATCTCAATGTTTTCGTGCTCCCCTTCTTTACCTCCGCCTGCTCCATGCTGGTGCGATACTTCGGCATAATACAAAAGCACCCGCTCCGTACAGCATCCCGGCGAGGAGTAGAAAGTGTAGAGGTAGTCGAGTTTGTTTACGTGATAGCCTATTTCTTCTTCAATCTCCCGTGTTATACTTACTTCCGGAGACTCTCCCTCGTCTATCATGCCAGCCACTATTTCCACCATTTCTGACTCCGAGCCAATTCTAAATTGTTGGGTGAGCACGTAGCGTCTATCTTCCGTGTCGTATACCAAAGCGGCTACTGCCTCTCCCCTGTCGAACTGTTCGCGGGTAAAGGTGTGTCCCTTCTGCTCCACTGTAAGCTCGTACATTTTGAAATAACCATCGTAAACTTTTTCGCGTCCTTTAATTTTCATAGTACTTGAATTAACCAAGGCAACATTTGCCGCCCCTTAATAGCTTTTATGTTAAAATTGGAATGTGAGTTTAGAAACTACTGGAGGAGCTCCCAGAACAGCAAAAGGTTTGGTAACTGGTTAGCAATCTTTCCAACTAACACTCTTTCTATAATTCTGCTAATGAAAATGGCCTTCCGGAGCTAAAACACACTTTTTGCAATCAGGGCACTACTCCCTTGGTTATTACTCATACCGCAGCGACTCAATAGGATCTAGTTTAGAAGCGCGGTACGCGGGGTACGAACCAGATATAACACCTACCGTTACACAAATGGTAAGGCCTACTACCACCCACATCCAGGGTACAATAAAGCCACCCTGGCCAATCATGGCAGAAATTCCATTGCCAGCCAGAATACCCAAGACAATTCCTACAAACCCGCCCAGCAAACAAATAACCACGGCTTCTATCAGAAACTGCTGTCGTATCTGAAAAGCGGTGGCACCTAAGGCTTTGCGAACTCCTATTTCCCTGGTCCGTTCGTTTACAGATACCATCATTATGTTCATCAGACCAATAGAGGCCCCTAGAAGCGTAATAAAGCCAATTATAAAGCCACCTGCCTTCATATAGCCCGATATCTCGTCTAGCTTTTGCATGGCGGTGTCGCTGCGGCTAATTTCAAAAGAATCGTCCTGCCCTAACCAGTCCTGCCGCACGGCGCGCATTACGCCGGTTGCCTCGCCCATTACATAATCCAGCTCCTCTGGGGTAGGCAGAATAGTTTTAATTTCATAGCTCAGGCTGTTTCCGTTCAGCGGTATTTGCCGGCCTGTTTCCAAGGGTATGATAATTGTTCTGTCGGCGCTGGTGCCGCCCATACTGCTGCCGGTTTTCTCGGTAACGCCTATAATCTTGAACCTGCGCCCCAAAAAGGTAATATGGTCGCCAATTGGCTCAGACTTCGGAAAAAGCTTATCTACAATCTCTACTCCTACAATGGCCACACTCGTGCCGTTCTCTAGTTCAAAGGCCGAAAAGCTGCGCCCGCTGGCTATGTTAATGTTGCGGCTAGGCATATAATTCTCATCGCCGGCTACAATATTTATGTTCGGATTCGTTTTATCGGTGTTGCTCTTTACTACCGTGGAGCCCGATACATGCGCCGATAAACTTACCTGCGCCTTTTCCTCCATCAGGGTTTTATACTTGGTGGCCTCGTTGTAAGAAATGGCTGCATACACTTTACCGGCCTTGCCCTCACTGTAGTTGCTCCATTTTTGCTGGATATCGAAAGAGTTGGCACCAAGATTGGAAAAAGTCTGTTGAAGGGAGTACTTCATGCTGTCTACAGCCGTAAGAATACCTACCAGCGACATGATGCCAACAGAAATAATTAGGCCGGTTAGGATGGTGCGCAGCAGGTTGCTGACAATTGCCCGTAGGCCTTCCCGTATGTTTTCTATCAGGTTCATTCGCGGAAACAGAATTGGTCTTTTATGGCAGTTTCCCCTTTAGAATTGTATTAAAGGAGAGACATCTAAGATAATTGCATTTTCTGAAAGAACATCCATTTTTAGTATATTTGTTGAGACCACACTATTGCATCCATGTTAATTCGCTTTTTAACCATATTGCTGACCATTGGTATTTTCTCCGCCAAGAGCCTTGCCTCAACCGTGCTTATACCCATGGACGAAACACAAAAAGACCACCTGAAATCTTACGGCGTTGCCTATTGGGTTCTATCCAAAAACCTTCAGGTAGACTGGCTGCTGAACTACCGTGGCGGCAGCTTTGCATTTCAGTATGCGCCGCAGCTGGAGAGCGAGCTGATTGTGCGAGGTGTTAGCTACCAGGTTATTTCAGATGCCCAATATACTACTGTGCTTTCGCAGATAAGCGATGCAGAAGCCAATATGGATGTAATGAAGCTGGAGAAGGTGCCAAAGGTGGCGGTGTATACTCCAAAGTCTAAAATGCCCTGGGACGATGCCGTAACGCTTGTGCTTACCTATGCTGAAATTCCTTACGACAAAATTTACGATGAGGAAATCATGCGTGGCGACCTGCCCAAGTACGATTGGCTCCACCTGCACCACGAAGACTTTACCGGCCAGTACGGTAAATTTTATGCCAGTTACAAGCATTTTCCGTGGTACCAGGAGCAACAACAAACCGCTGAGGAGTCGGCCAAAAAGCTTGGGTTTAGCAAAGTGTCGCAACTGAAATCGGCTGTGGTGAATCGTATAAAAGAGTTTTGTGCTGGCGGCGGTTTCCTATTCGCCATGTGCTCTGCCACCGATACCTACGACATTTCACTGGCCGCAGAAGGAGTTGACATAGTAGATGTGATGTACGATGGTGATGGCGTAGACCCTAAAGCGCAAGAGAAGCTGGACTACTCTAAGACCTTTGCTTTTCAGGATTTTAAGCTTGTGCGGAACCCACTTGAGTACGAGTATTCGAATATAGATATGCAGCCGCAGGAGCGCAATGTTTCGGAACACAACGACTTTTTTCAGCTGTTTACTTTTTCAGCTAAATGGGACCCTATTCCGACAATGCTCTCCCAGAACCATACCCGCACTATTAAAGGCTTTATGGGGCAAACCACTGCCTTCCGGAAGAGACTTGTGAAACCAGAGGTAATTGTAATGGGCGAGAACAAAGAACTTGGTGAAATCCGGTATATGCACGGCACCTACGCCCAGGGCACCTGGACCTTTTATGGCGGCCACGACCCCGAAGATTACCAGCACCTGGTTGGCGAAGATCCCACTGACCTTGCCTTGCACCCCAACTCCCCTGGCTACAGGTTAATCCTGAACAATATCCTTTTCCCGGCTGCCAAAAAGAAAAAGCAGAAAACCTGATGGTAATGTGCTAATAGTGTGAAATGCTGATGTGCTGATGTGCTAATTATTTATTCTATGGAGGAAAATGTATTGAATTATTAAATTAAAACCTTAGACAGCGAAAAATTTGTAGCCATATTGGTTTTGCTGATTAATTTCTAAACAGCCCAATCAGCACATTAAATCATTAGCAAATTAAAAATTAGTGCATCCTATCGGGGCGGGGTTCCAGGCTGGTTATAATGGCGGCTTCTATTTCTAAAAGTTCTTTTAGGCGGGCATCTACTACTGCGGGAGGCATATATTCTTTGGCAAGTTTAACAAAGCTAACGTAATGCCCTGCCTCCGATACCATTAACTCGTAGTAGAACTTCTGTAGCTCCTCGTCTGCAATGTTTTTCCAGAGCAGCTTAAACCGCTCACAGCTTCTGGCTTCAATTAAAGCGTTAATAAGCAGGTGGTCCATGAGCTGGCGGCCCCGCTGGCCACCTTTTCTAATGTGCTTGGCCAGCTCCACCACGTACTCATCGGGGCGATTGCGACCCAGGCCATAGCCTCGTTTTTTCAGCTCCGCCAGCACCCGCTCAAAATGACTCCATTCTTCCGCAACCAGGTCAGTCATTTCTTCTACTAGCCGCGTTTTATCAGGATATTTCACGATCAGCGAAATTGCCGAAGTAGCTGCTTTTTGCTCGCAGTAGGCGTGGTCAACCAGAATCTCTTCTATATTTTTTTCAGCAATATTCACCCAACGCGGATCGGTGGGGAGCTGCAGTTTCAGAATGGTTTTGGTAGGTTGTAAAGGAAGATTTTCTTCAGTTTCCATTCGCTCTTGTTGCTAAGGGGTACTATTAATATGTTTATAATAAGATATAGGGCATGTTTCTTCTAAGTGTCTACCTGCCGCTTGTTTCCTAAAATTCTGCTAATGAAAATGGCCTTCAAGAGGCTTTTTTCATTATTAAGCCTTGGGCTATGGTTTTCTTGGCTCCATGGCCTTAGTCAAAGAACATCCATTTGATTCCGAAAATAAAGCTGCGCCGCATGTTAGGGTAACCAGGAGTTGACCAATAAGCTGGCGTTATAAGCCCATCGTTTACATGCGACATTTTCAGAAAGAGGTTCAGTGTTTTAATGTCAGCATTCAAAAATACGTCTACTACCGGGTAGGTTGGTATCATAAAGTTGTTCTGCAAGTAGAACTGCTGAGCAACAGGCATATAGGCATCAGCCATGTAGGCCGATGGCATTGTCATCTCCACGCCGAACTGCCCGAAAAGCGCCTCCTTGAACAAAGACCCCTGGAAGTAAAGTTTTGAATTAAGGAGCCACTCCGGAATTCGAATGGTGTGAGCTTCGTCGGTGTTGGTATAGGCAACGGTGTTATCGAAGTGGAGGGAGCCGAAACGAATCCGGTGCTCCAGCTGCGCCCCTACTATACGCTGATTTCCTGTGAGCTGCTCTGGCTGTGCCCCTTTGTTAAATTCGTTAAAGAAAATATGGCGCTTTATGTTGGTATAATATCCTTTAAATTTTACATACTGCCTACCTCCTAATTTACCAACGTAGCTAGCCTGGATGTAATCGGTAACGCTGCTCTGGAAATTGCTGTTGTCCCATTCGAAATGGTTGCTATACAGGCGCTGCTCTGTAAAAGAGGGAGATCGTAACACCCGGCTGAGCATAAACTTCAGGCCTTCAAAGTAAATTAATCCCGAAACTTTATAGTCGTTGGTCATCTGAAACTCCCCATCGAGCTGCAGCATAGCCTTATTCTCGTAATGCATTCGTAATTGGCCGCCTAAGAAAAGTTGATTTATGCCGAACTCGTGTCTTAGGGTGCTGGTAGTTGTTTTGTTAATAAATTTTAATACACTATATTCTTGCTTGGCATTACGGTACTTTAGGTATCCTTTAAAAAAAGAATATTTGCTGTTGCCGGTTACACCAAATTCATTTTGCGTTTCCCGGTAAAAGCTGCGGTCATCGGTAAGAGTGAGGTGATGTTTAGTTTCGGGATAGAAAGAAGGTATGGTATCCAAACTATTACTCGGATTAGGTATTCGTTCAATTCCATTATCCTGGAAGCGGACTTCCTGGCGGCGGGTATCGAAAGCATGGTACAGCTTGAGGTCTTCGTTCGCCAGTTTATAGATTTGAAGGATGTGTATATTATTCCTGAACTCATGGCTCGACGCCTGGTTCAGATATATAGGAACAGTTTCAAAATCTGAATCAAAAATATTCTCAGATTCACCTAGAGGGAAATATCCCTTGAACTTAGCAGTATCGCTTGGCGGTCTGTATCCTCCATATTCCGCCTGTTCATGATTAAGGTGAGTGAAATTGGCGAATAGGTCGTACTTCTCGTTTTTGGTGCGATAGTGGGTGTAGAACTTTACGGCTTGCCCATCTACTAGTCTGTCGCCACGGAGAGTTCTGGATGGCCCAACCTGCCTGTTGGCTGCCATAAGTTTATAAGCAACGCCCACATTCCAGTTCTCAGATATGTTGCGGGCATGTTGAGCTTCAAACACCTGCTCACCCCGCTGCCCCTGCACGTAATGCAGGTGCGTGTAAGGCGACCGCGTATCGAAGTAATTGATGCGAAGGGGATCGTAGGCGTACCGGTTAAAGGCGTAGCGGCCAGACCGTGCGCCAATCTCGCTTGGTAGCTGAAACAGCAACGGCTTGGCAGCTGCACCAATATTGCCCAGATCCTGATAGAAAAGCGTGTCCTGGTACCAATAACGCTGGTTATGCATGTTATGAATCGCCGTATCAACGCGCTGTTCCCGGTAGGTTCCTTCCAGCACATCGCGCTCAAAGAGTTGGAGCGTGGTTCTGGGGCCATAGAGTACTTTGGTCGAGTCATCAATAATCTGGGCGAAGGCAGCCTGTGTGCCAGCCATCAGAACGAGAGTCAGTATTAATCCTGCAAGTAGCTTTCGTATCACAGTTCAAAATTAGTGTTTTTCGCACAACTAGTGTGCACCAGGCGCAATTTTAGCGCCAAAGCAAAATCTTTTGAGCAATTGTAGCTTCTAAATTACAACCGCCTGAAACCCATTAAGGCAATTATTCAAATAAAAAAGACCTTCCAGAGCCGGTTAGAGGTTTTGAGTGCCTGTAACTAATTCCAATATTCAGAGACAATTGTAGGTAATAAACTTAATATTATGTAGCTCCTGCGCTGCCAGTTGCTTACTTTAGTCTGCTCTGTACGTGTTGAACTACCAGCTTATCAAATGCTTCTTTTTCATTTAAAAACTCCACTTCTATGGGCAAATAGAACAGAGGCATAGCCTTTGTAAGGACGCTTAGCTCCGGTGAAGTCAGTTTTACGGCATCTTTCCGAGTTGTTAGCAGGCTGCTGCCCCTGTTTATTGGTTGCTGTAGAATCTCCTGCATCCGTTCCACCTCCTGCCGCGTGTAATGGTGGTGGTCCGGAAACGCCAGGTGCTGCCGTATAGTATACCCCTGATCTTTAAGAAAGGCAACTAAAGGCGCTGCATTGGCAATACCAGTCAGCAAAATGATCTCTTTCTTCAAGGCAGTCGAATTGCCTATACTTATAGCCTCTCCATAACGATAACCTGTGAAAAATATTGGCGTTTGCTCGTGCGTGTACTTTCTAATAAGTAGCCTTATCTGTTCCTGTGCCTCCAGGCTCAGATGAGCGGGGCATTTGCTAACTAGAACAGCATCGGCTCGTTTTGCTCCTATCCGTGGCTCACGTAGCAGACCGGTGGGCATTACATAATCGTGGTAAAACGGACGCGTGAAATCTGTTATGAGCAGGTTTAGCGAAGGTTTTACCGGCCGATGTTGCATAGCATCGTCTAAGAGAATAACCTCCGGCTTGGGTCCTTGCTCCAGCAGCTGTTTAATGCCTACTACCCTGTCTTCGCAAACAGCCACTGTAACCCGCTTAAAATCCTGGTAATATTGAAAAGGCTCATCTCCTATGGTGGCTGCGGAAGCCTGGCCATCCGCAAGCACAAAACCTTTGGTACTGCGTTTATAGCCTCTGCTGAGCGTGGCGACCCTATAGGAGCGTAATAGCCGCAGCAGGTATTCTACATGAGGTGTTTTGCCTGTTCCCCCCACCGTCAGGTTTCCTACTGCAATTACCGGCAGTTCAAACTCCTGCGCGTGCAACACCTGTTGGTCGTACAAGCTGTTGCGCACAGCCATAATGCGACCGTATAAGAAGGAGAAAGGCAGAAGGAGCTGTTTCAGTTTTTTTACCATCGTATTTTATCGGTAGCAAAAATAAACTAATTTTAACGTACCTACGCTAAAGATTCAGAAAACACTTTTTATGGCAACTATTGCTGAGGTAATTCAAGTTTTGGAAAAGCTGGCTCCCCCCACCTATCAGGAAAGTTACGACAATTCGGGCCTGCAAACCGGAGACCGGCACGAGAAAGTAACAGGAGTGTTGGTCACATTAGATTGTACAGAAGCAGTTTTGGACGAAGCTCTTGAGAAAGGATGCAACCTGGTGGTGGCACACCATCCGGTGATTTTTAAAGGCCTGAAGCAGCTAACGGGGCGTAACTATGTAGAACGCACCATCATAAAGGCTATCCAGCACAATATTGCAATATACGCCTGCCATACCAATCTCGATAATGTGCACACGGGCGTCAATCAGAAAATAGCGCAAAAGCTTGAACTCCAGAATTGTAAAATACTGGTAAACAAGCCGCAGACACTTATGCAACTGGTTACGTTCTGCCCTCCAGAGAACACCGCAGAGGTACTGCAGGCCATGCACCAGGCGGGAGCCGGGCAAATTGGCGACTACCGGAACTGCAGCTTTCAGGTGCAGGGCACGGGGCAGTTTTTACCTACAGGCAATGCAGCACCGGCCATAGGCGAAGTTGGTACACTGGAGAAGGTGCCGGAAGATCGGCTTGAGGTTCTCTTTCCAGCTCATCTGCAACATGCTGTGCTGGCTGCGCTGCGGCAGGCGCACCCCTACGAAGAGGTAGCCCATTACCTTACCTCGCTCGAGAACCTGAACCAGGAAGTAGGAATAGGCATGATCGGCGATTTGCCGCAGGCACTGGCGGAGAAAGATTTTTTGGCCTGGCTAAAAGAGAAAATGGATTTGCAGGGACTCCGCTACACAACTGTAGGAGATAAGAAAATCAAGAAAGTAGCCGTTTGTGGTGGAGCAGGCAGTTTTCTGCTTAAAGATGCAATGAGGCAGCGGGCAGATGCGCTGGTGACAGGCGACTTTAAATACCACGAGTTTTTTGATGCCGAAGGGAGGATCATGATTGCCGACATCGGCCATTATGAAAGCGAAGTATATACAAAGGAGATATTTTATGATACACTTTCAAAAAACTTTGCTACTTTTGCAGTCTATTTATCAATTGTCAACACTAACCCTGTCAGATACACTTTTTAATACATGGAAAGTACGGTAGCCAGCAAATTAGAGGCACTTTTAAAGCTTCAAAGCATAGATTCACAGCTCGACGAGATCAGACGCGTAAGAGGTGATTTACCAGAAGAGGTTCAGGACCTGGAAGACGAGATCGAAGGCTATGAGGTAAGGGTTCGGAAGTTTGATGACGAAGTTGCTGGCTTAAACGAGTCTATTGGTATCCGCAGACAGTCTATCAAAGACGCGGAAAGCCTTATCCGCAAATATGAGGACCAGCAGACGAACGTACGTAACAACCGCGAATACGACGCCATCACCAAAGAAATTGAACTACAGAAGCTGGAAATTCAAATAGCTGAGAAAAAGATCAAAGAAGCTTATTACCAGATTGAGCAGAAGAACAGCGAAATAACCGGTACCAAAGACCGCCTGGAAGAACGACGTAAAGACCTGATCAACAAGAAAGAAGAACTTAATCAGATTGTTTCTGAAAGCGAAGAAGAAGAAAACAAGCTGGAGCAGGATCGTGAAGTAGCTTCTACTAACATCGAAGATCGTTTATTGAGCGCTTACACGCGTATCCGCAAAAATGTACGTAACGGTTTAGCTGTGGTAACAGTAAAAAGAGATGCCTGTGGTGGTTGCTTTAACACAGTGCCTCCGCAACGCCAAGCAGACATTGCCGCTCAGAAAAAAGTAATAGTATGTGAGCATTGCGGCCGAATTCTGGCTGGTGTAGAGCAACGTATTTACTAGTAAACCTGAAGCACGAGTTGCTTGAACATACTAAAAAGGATGGCTAACCCCATCCTTTTTTTGTTTGGCAATAGTATGGACTATAACTGGTATGTCATTTACAATTATTCTAATGAAATTGCTCTTCCAGAGGCTAAAACGAGGTATAGTCTTTTATACCTCGTTTTAGCGGCATTATTGCCGTAAACCTCAGCCATTTTTAGGGCCAAGGAATGAAATTTATACTAGGTGAAGAAAAAAATCATTAGTTGCGCATGATTACCACAGAAATTTCAGCCACAGCACTTCCTGTCTCCTTAGAAGACTTCAGGCTAAAAGCGCTTGCATGGGCGGGGCAATTTCCTTTGGTTGCCTATTACAACTCAAACCAGATATCTTACCCATACCAAGGTTTCGAACATTTTCTGGCTGTTTCTTCCGGTGCAGTAGTTCCACTGGTGCAAGAACAGCTATTTGAAAGCATGCGGGAGCAGCTAGGCAGGCAGCAGAACATGTGGTGCGGCTACTTATCCTATGATCTCAAAAACCAGGTAGAGGACCTGCAAAGTCAGAACGATGATGAACTGGACTTTCCTCTGGCACTATTATTTGAGCCAGAAGTTAGAATTACCTTTAACCACGGCAGCATAACTATTTATACAATTGATTCTTACCAGGAACAGATAATAACTGCAATTGCTGCATTTTCCACTCCGACCCCTGCTTTGTCCCGGCCTATTCTAATGGAGCAGAAAGTTGCTCCGGAAGCATACATGGCCAATGTGGAGCGGATTAGGCAGCATATTTTGGAAGGCGATGTTTACGAGTTAAACTATTGCATGGAATTTTTTGCACGGCAGATTCAGGTAGATCCATTGCCTTTGTTTCTTTCCCTAAACCTAAAATCACCCACTCCTTTTGCTGGATTTTTAAAATACCACCACAAGTACCTGTTATGCGCATCACCGGAGCGTTTCCTGAAAAGGACAGGTAGTAAACTTATTTCACAACCCATTAAAGGCACGATCCGGCGCGGTAGGACGCCAGAAGAAGATGCTTTGCTTCAAGAGCAGCTGCGCCACGATGAAAAAGAGCTTGCCGAAAATATGATGATCATGGACCTCGTCCGGAACGATTTGCGAAAATCCTGTGCTACAGGCACCGTTAAAGTAGAGGAGATGTTCGGCATTTACGGATTTCGGCAGGTATCACAAATGATTACGACTGTTACAGGTGAGCTTCGGGCGGAATGCGACTTAGTGGATGCTTTAAAAGGAGCTTTTCCGATGGGCAGCATGACCGGAGCTCCAAAAATTAAAGCCATGGAAATAATTGAGCAGCTGGAATCTACAAAACGAGGGCTTTTCTCAGGAGCATTCGGCTACATAACCCCTAGCCACGACTGCGATTTTAATGTAGTCATCAGAAGCTTACAATACAACGCCAGCACCGGTTACTTATCTTTAATGGTCGGTAGTGCCATCACCTACGACTCCGATCCGCAACGCGAATACGAAGAATGTCTTTTAAAAGCAAAAGCGATGCTGCAGGTGCTAAGTGCCGTACTTTAGTGATGTGTTTACATATCATTATAGAGGGCGTTTGAGCCCATAACCTCCCGTTTTATTATTGTAAAAGAGTTGAAGTAATAAAGCGGGTCTTACTCTTGTTGGGGAACATTACTGAATCCAGATTTCTCTAATAGAAAACGTCTTCCAAAAGTATTTGCAGCTCTTGGTGCTGCTCCTCGTTAGATCTTATCTGTTTTTAGAATATTAGTGGCGGGGATAAACCTTCTGAAAATTGGGAGCATCACAAAATAAATTACAGCCCCAATTGGAACAGCCAGAATTGCCCAGGCCACCACTGCTACCAGGTTTACCTGCCAAAGCATATGCAAAGCTTCCAGCCAATCGGCTTTAAACATGGCAATTATTTCCTCAAGTGAAAACCGCAGATTTTCCAGTTTAAGCAAGGCGATGCCTAAGCGGGCAAACGGAATGAATAGCAGCAATTGTAATGGTTGCATTAGGTAACTTATTAAAACAGCTGCAGCAATATTTAGCCGTAGCCTGGCAGCGGCTACCGTTACCAAAACTGTTGTTGTACCGAAAGCCGGTATAATTCCAAATATAGCACCTACTGCACAAGTTAATGCCAACTTGTGAGGTGTTATGCCTTGCCAAAGGAGGTTGAGGAGTGGCAGCGTGATGCGACGCCTAAAAAAACCAGGATTGTTTGTGCCCGTCACTTGAGTAATTTATATCAGGAAGACCCTCTAAAGAGAAAAATAGTTGCTACCAGCTAAAATAAATTTAGTCAACAGCCTTTATACACCGTTAGCCCCAAAGTAACCCGTGAGCCTCCTCTACTTTTGTTGCAGCGCCGAAATAATTGACCTGTATAGATAAAGGAAGAGCAAAGTTAAATTCATCCTATAGTTATAACTGATTATTTGAGTTATTGGCTGCGCAATTAGTAATCCAGTGTCTTGATGTTGTGCTGTTTACCGATTAAGCTATGCCGATAAAATTATTTAAAGAACCTTTAAACTTACATGATTTTTTCTGGTCTAACATATAATATATACAATATTATATGCCGCCTTCATGAAGAACCTGCTGCTTCTCCTCTCCTTCTTTTGTGTTAGTATAGTACAGGCAAAGGCACAGCATGTAACCGTACAAGGTGTGGTGTATAGCAAAACAACTGACGAAAGCCTTCCTGGAGCTAGTATCGTGTTGCTCCGTTTGCCAGACTCCATCCGAACCGTAACCATTACAGACAAAGAGGGTGCATTCTGGTTTGGGATAGTGGCACCTGGGAATTATTCCTTGCTCATTAACTACATCGGTTTTAAGCCTTTTGCTAAACAGCTGCAGGTACAGCAACGAAACTTGGACCTGGGGCTATTGCAGTTAGAAGACGAGGCTACTACCATGAAGCAGGTAGAGGTTATAGGGCAGATACCCTTAGGAGAACAGATGGGAGATACTACTGAATTTAACGCAGCCGCCTTTAAAGTAGCCTCCGATGCCAGTGCAGAAGACCTGGTAACCAAGCTGCCAGGCGTTACCATAGTAGATGGCAAAATTCAGGCGCAGGGCGAAGATGTAAGACAGGTACTAGTGGATGGCAAAAGATTTTTTGGTGAAGACGCGGACGCTGCCCTTCGTAATCTGCCAGCTGAAGTCATTGATAAAATTCAGATTTTCGATAAGAAAAGCGATCAGGCCGAGTTCAGCGGATTTGATGATGGAAAAAGAGCCAAAACCATTAACATTGTTACCAAACCTAACCGCCGCCAAGGTCAGTTCGGAAAAGTGGCAGCTGGGTTTGGAACTGAAGAGCGTTTTATGGCTGGTGCCAGTGTTAACGTGTTTAAAGGCGACAGAAGATTTACCGTAACTGGTATTTCGAACAACATGAACATGCAGGATTTCTCAGCCGCAGAGGCTCCTGGTGGCGGCATGCGCGGCAGAAGAGGCCAGCGCGGATCAAGTGCAGGTGGCAGTGGCGGCGATTCGGCAGGCATATCCAGCATCCATAATCTCCGGCTCAACTACAACGACATGTGGGGCGAAAAAATAGAAGCCAGTGGCACTTACTCTTACAGTCACAACCGGAACACCAATAACACCAATCGGTTCCGGGACTACATCAATACTTCCTTCCTGAACCAGGAAACATATGATAATAGCTACAACACCAGTACCAATGAGAGCCATCAGTTTAACTTTCGGCTCGAGTATAAAATGAATGAACGAAATAGGTTATTTATTAATCCAAGCTTCACCCTTCACAACTTCAATGCCTTATCCAGGTCTGCTGGCGTGTCGCTTTACGATACCTTGTTTGCAGAGGCCACAGCGTATGAAGAAGCTGTTTATAATCAGACGGAGCTGAATCGCTCGTACACGCAGAACAACTCAGAAAGTGGCAGTTATAGTTTTAACAATAATATTAACTACAGTCATCGATTCCTAAAACCGGGGAGTACGCTTACGGCCAGCCTCAGCACAAGCTACAGCCTGAACGATGGCACTACTTTTAGCCTGAATGATGTGGTGGATGTGGAGCGCCCGGACCAGAACAAAAACCTTGACCAGCAGATCCTGACCGACAGAACAAATTTATCGTGGCGGACGAATCTAGCCTTTGCGGAGCCGGTGGGGCAAAAAGGCCGGATGCAACTGGAGTATCAGTTCAGCAACCGCACCGATGACTCCGAGCGCCTTACCTTTAACTTGGCGGAACAAACTGGGCTATACGAT
Organism: Pontibacter sp. 13R65; assembly: GCF_047525655.1. Classification (NCBI taxonomy): domain Bacteria; kingdom Pseudomonadati; phylum Bacteroidota; class Cytophagia; order Cytophagales; family Hymenobacteraceae; genus Pontibacter; species Pontibacter sp. 13R65. Next base: position 209,693 of record NZ_JBLIQL010000008.1, on the reverse strand, counting down.
TTTTTCAGCCCTTATTATAGCAACTCCTCTGTTAGCGACTACCTTACACAAGAAGCCAAAAGCAGTTATCAATACAACTCCGATAAAGTGCGTGTGCAGCTGGAGAGCCAATACCAAGTGGCGAATCTGCAGAATGAGCACCTCTACCCTTCCCCCTACCAAATGAATACTACCTTCCATAGGGTATTGCCGAGCGCTCACCTGGAATACAAGTTTACAAAAACAAAGAATCTCCAGCTCGATTACCGCACCAACACCAATGCCCCCTATATTACCCAGTTGCAGGACGTGCTGGACAATACCAATCCTCTGCGGTTCCGGATTGGGAATCCTAACCTCGTGCAGTCTTACCAGCATAACCTGAATTTACGCTTTCGCACATTTAATTCAGAAACAAATCGGGTTTTCTCTGCTTTTGTATCCAGTAGCCTTGTAAACAATTTTATTACCAATAGTACACCAGATGCCACACCGGCTGATGTATCAGAAGGCGTAGAAATATTGCGCGGTGCCCAGATCATCAGGCCAGTAAATCTGAACGGCAACTGGAACGCCAGAAGTTTTTTCAGTTACGGCCAACCTATTCGCGCTTTAAAAACCAATGTGAACCTTACCGGCGGGGTCGGCTATACCAGAACCCCAGGCCTGATCAACAGGGAACTTAATTTTCTAACACGACCAACTACCGCTTAGGGACCACCTTCAGCAGTAACATCAGCGAAAAAGTTGATTATAGCCTTTCCACAAGCGGCAGCTACAATGTGGTAACTAATTCCGTAGCATCCAGAGCAGGAGCCAAAAACAAATTCTTTAACCAATCTACGCAGCTCCGGGCTCAATTTGCCTTCTGGAAAGGCTTTGTGTACCGCTCCGAACTGGCACACCAGTTAAATGCAGGTTTATCGTCGGGTTACAACACCCGCTTTACCCTCTGGAATATGAGTCTGAGCAAAAAAATGCTAAGGAACCAGCACGGAGAATTAAGCCTGAGCGTAAATAATGTGCTTGGAGAAAACCTGAGTATTCAGCGGAACATCAACACCAACTATATCGAAGATGTGCAGTCTACGGTGTTGCAGCGGTTCTTTATGATGACCTTTTCTTAAAATATCCGCAAATTTGGAGGAGCCGGAGCAGCAAACCACGAACGCGGCGAAAGAAATGATTTCCGGCATGATGCTCCGGCGGGCGGTGGCTCCAGGGGCAGTCGTAGTCGTGAGTCCTTTTAGCAATTAATTTAATCTTCTGAAACAGGCGTAGAGGGCTGTGCCTCTGTGAAGAAGTTTGTCTGGTTAAGGTTCGCAGTTCGTTTTTTAATTCTGCTAATGAAAAGAGCCTTCCGGAGGTAAAATTACCCTTGCAGCAGCATGAACCTGCAAGGGCATTTATCAAATCAATTTCTACCTGTCTTCTAAAATTTACACTTTTAAAGAACTATAAAGCTTTTACCATCAGCTTCTTGCTGATAAGCTATTATGCTAATGTAAATTAATTTTTGTGAGGCACTAAACTTTCGAGTTTGCATGATGTCCAACATAGCAATAAGGCGATACAGTTATCAAAAGAATGAAAAAAACACTTCTACTCCTGATTTTACTAATCAGCGTGACGCAGACTTTTGCGCAGACGAAAACATTTACAGTGTCTGGCACTGTAAAAAGTCAGCAAGACAACTTTACTTTACCTGGAGCCAGTGTAGTGCTGACCCGCTCTACCGACTCCGCTAAAGTCGGGGCCGCTACCAATGCAGATGGTAATTTTACCATAGAAAATGTAGCACCCGGAGAATATACCCTCTCTATTAATTATGTTGGTTTTAAAGCCTTTAATCGTGCTGTGCGGGTACAGAATGCCAATGTTAATTTGGGCCAGCTGGGACTGGAAGACGAAGCCATAACCACCCGCGAAGTGGAAGTTGTAGGCAGAGTGCCGCTGGGTGAGCAGAAAGGCGACACCACCGCCTTTAATGCCAGAGCTTTCAAAACTGCTCCAGATGCCAGTGTAGAAGACCTGGTTACCAAAATGCCTGGTATAACCATTCAGGATGGCGTAATTCAGGCGCAGGGCGAAGAGGTAAAGCAAATCATGATTGATGGCAAGCGCTATGGTGGCAGCGATGTAAGCTCAGCATTGCGTAACCTGCCTTCTGATATGATCGAAAGTGTGGAAGTATATGACCGCCAAAGCGACCAGGCTGCCTTTAGTGGTTTTGAAGACGGCAACCGAGAGAAAACTCTCAACTTTGTAACCCGAAAAGACCGTCGCAAAGGGCAGTCAGGAAAAATATCGGCTGGTTACGGTACCGACGACCGTTACATGGTGGGTGCCGCATTAAACTTCTTCGACAACGACCGCAAGATTACACTGATGGGCTTAACCAACAACATCAATATGTTCGACTTTTCTATAGGCGAAACTCCTGGTGGTGGCATGCGTGGCCGTAGAGGAGGTTGGGGCGGCGGTTCTCCTAACGGCATTATTTCTACCAACACAATTGGCTTTAACTACAACGACATGTGGGGTAAGAAAATGGAGGTCAGCAGCAGCTATAACTTTTCATCCAGAGATGTGTTTAACAGGCAGGTACGGTCGAGGTATTATACCGCCGGTATAGACGAAGGTGATAGGCTGCAGGAAAACACCTTGAACAATAACCGAGAAGATGCGCACCGGTTCAACTTCCGACTTCAGTACAACATAAATGAAAACAACAGGTTACTCGTCACACCAAATGTAACCTTGCAGCAGAATAACTCTTTCGTTGACCGTGTATCGCAGCTTTACAACAGCGAAGGGGCGCTTCGAACAGTTTCCAATAACTCCAATACATCAGAAAACACAAATCTGAATTTCAGCAACAACATCCTGTACTCTCACCGGTTTGGCAAGCCAGGTCGAGTGTTTACCACTAACATAAATACCAGTTACAACTACACAGATGGCGAAAATTTTCTGATAGAGAACACTACAAATAACGAAGATCCATCCCGCAACGCCAGCCGCAACCAGTTCAACGATTTGTATAGAGACAATTTCTCCTGGTCCGGCAGCGCTTCGCTCTCGGAACGTGTAGGTGAGAAAGCGCTGGTGCAGATGGAGTACACCATTGGCAACCAACGCAACGATTCCGACAGAAAAACTTTTGATTTAGATCCTGAATCCGAACTGCATAATCAATTAAACGTGCCGCTCAGCAGCACGTTTAAGAGCGACTATATTTCGCAAAGCATTGGCCCGAGCTACCAGTACAGAACCGATAAGACCAGGCTACAAGTAAACGCTAAATACCAATATGCTACTCTTGAAAGCAACACTGTTTATCCGGAAGTTTTTAGCATCAAACGTAATTTTTCCAACGTCTTGCCTTCGGCGGAATTAGAGTATAAAATCTCCCCTTCCCGCAGCCTGAACATTAATCTCCGTACCGGAACCAATGTGCCTTCGGCCGAGCAGCTACAGGAAGTGCTGGATATATCGAACCCCTTGCAGGTAAGTATAGGTAACGCCAATCTGGATCAGGATTATCAGAACCGCTTGTTTGTGCGCTACAGAAACTTTAACCCAGAAACAAACAAAGTATTTTTTATAGGTTTGTTTGGTACCGCAACACAAAATTACATTGCCAATAGTGTGTATACCACTCCACCAGCAGAACTGGTAGAAGGCTACGAGCTACAGCCAGGCGCCCGCCTTATTCGTCGTGAGAACATGGATGGTTTCTGGAATGTTCGCACTTTCTTTAATTATGGTCAGCCCATTAACCTGTTAAGCTCCAACATTAACCTAAGAGGTTCTGTAGGCTATAACAGAACTCCTGGCCTGATTGATAATGAAGTGAACTTCGCAAACCGTACTGATTTTGGTGTGGGTGTAAACCTGAGCAGTAACATAAGCGAGAACCTCGATTTCAATATTTCAACCAACACAAACTACAATATTGTTAAAAACACGCTGGCTTCTTCTGCACGCAATAACAATAACTTTTTCACGCAGTACTCCAACATGCGCCTGAGCTGGATTTTCTGGCAAGGATTAGTGTACCGCACCGAACTTACCCACCAATACAATTCAGGTGCAACGGCAGGTGCCAGCAACAACTTTACCCTTTGGAACATGAGCCTAGGCAAGAAATTCCTGAAAGACAATAAAGGAGAGATCAGCTTGAGCGTAAACGATGTTCTTAACCAAAACGATAGCTTCCAGAACAACATCACAGAATCTTATGCAGAAGACGTGCGGTCTACGGTGCTACGCCGCTTCTTTATGCTGACCTTTACCTACAACATCCGTAGTTATGCCGGCGCACAATCTCCAGAATCAAATCCTGGTCGCGGCAACGGTGGACCGGGCCGGTTCTAAGTAGTAATTGATTTAAAACAGCAAGAGGCAAAGCAGTATACCCGCTTTGCCTCTTGCTGTTTAATTACAAAAGCAGCGGCGGTAATTTATTTGTCCTTCTTTCCTATTCCAAACAGTTTCTTCACCTTTTCTAAATTAAATGCATGTTCTTCGGTGCCATCAGTGCCAAGTAAATATGAATAAGGAGATAGCCTGTCGGAGTTGTCGCAGAATATTTTAAACATGCCTAGCAGCGGCACCGCTACAAACATGCCGGGTAATCCCCACATCATGCCACCTATAATAATGCTCACTATCGTAAACAGCGGATTTATTTTTACCCGGCTGCCCGTAATGTTAGGCGTAAGTATATTATTTTCGGTGAACTGCACCACCAGAAAAAGTAACAGCACAGCAAGCGATTTCTGCAAATCGCCCTGCACCATCAGCGTGTAAAGCAGCGGAATAGCCCCACCTATGAGTGTTCCGAAATAAGGAATAAAATTCATCAGCGCAGAAATGATTCCGAGCAAAATGGCATACTCTACCCCAATGAGGAGCAATCCGGTAGAGTTGATAACGCAAAGGATCAGGATAACGATAACTACACCACCCATATAGCGCTTGGTGACAAGGGCAATCTCATCTATAATGCGCTGCGTTCTGCTGTGCGTATAGGGGGGAGTAAGACGGAGAATAAAGTTCTCGAATTTATTCCGGTAATAAAGTATCAGGAAAATATATACCGGCATAAGACCAAACTTTGTAACGGTTCCGGTTATGGCCAGCAGCACCCCCGTCAGCACGCCACCGCTAAATTCCAGCGCCCCCGATACCTGCTTACGAAGCCAGTGTTCATTGCTTTCATTTTCGTCTCCAAATTTTCGGTCCAGGGCATGCTGCAGCTTGTCCAGGTTTTCCAGCGCCTTTTCCTGCAGGGCCGGGAAATCATCGAGGAACATGGCCAGTTGCTTGTACAGCAGCACCATTACAAAGGCCAGCAGGGCCATAGCTACTAGTATGGTTAACAGGGTCGCAATTATTCGCGGCACTCTCCATTTCTCCAGCCACTTCACTACCGGGTACAACAGGTAGGCAAACAGAATGGCCATAAAAATAGGATATAAAAATTCCCTTGCCTCTACCAGTACATATACCAGCATGATGAGGAAGAGCAACCCATAAGTCATTTTTTTAAGCTGAACGTAACTTTTTCCCATACTCTCCTTACTGATTAAGCTTTAAAAAGATATTCTTTTTACGATATATGCTTCTACAGGTGATGCGAACGAAGATTCCAAACCCTGATAATTATACTTACCTTTGTTGCCAACGTAGTTACATACATGTCTTCTTTCAACGAATTAAATTTAAAACCCGCTTTGCTGCAACGCCTGCAGGAGTTAACCTTTCATACCCCTACTCCTATTCAGCAGGAAGCCATTCCGGTGCTGCTCCAAGGCCAGGATGTGGCGGGGCAGGCTGAAACCGGCAGTGGCAAAACCGCTGCCTATGGTTTGCCCATTCTGCAAAACATAGATACTGACCTGCAACAGGTGCAGGCGCTGGTAGTGGTGCCTACTCGCGAACTGGCAGTGCAGGTGCGACAGGAACTTAAAAACCTGGCGCAGCAGCTCACAAATCTCAAAGTAAGTGCCTTTTATGGCGGTCATGCCTTCTCGCAGGAAAGAGCTTCTCTGGCATTTCCGCCGCAGGTGCTGGTGGGTACACCCGGCCGCCTCACCGACCACCTCAGCCGCCGCACCTTAGACCTGGGCCATCTGAAACAAATTGTGCTGGATGAAGCCGATAAGCTGCTAGAAATGGGCTTTGAAGAAGAATTGGACCAGATACTGGACGTGTTGCCTGCTAAGCGGCAAACAGTGCTATTTTCGGCTACAATGCCAGATAAGGTAAAAGAGCTTATTTCGAATTCGCTTAAAAACCCCAAATTTATAAAAGCTACTACCACTGCTATTCCCGACCAGCTGCACCTGGTGGGTTTAAAGGTTGAGCAAAACGAGAAAAAGGAGGCGCTGGCGGCCTTGTTGCTAAGCAAAGACCCCACCGGTACTGTGGTTTTTGCCAATACCCGCGCCACCACCGATGCACTTACCTCCTTCCTACAGGAAAAAGGGCTTACGGCAAAGGCCTTGCATGGCGGTATGGAGCAGATAGACCGCGACCGCACCATGACGCTTTTCCGGAATGGCAGCACCACTATTTTAGTAGCTACCGATCTGGCTGCCAGGGGCCTCGACATAGACGCCCTAACCACCATCGTGCATTTTGAGTTACCTGACGACGAAGCAGCTTACCTCCACCGTAGTGGCCGCACAGGCAGAGCCGGGAAGAGTGGCACCGTATACACGCTTTCTTCTAAGCGTGACGAACAGAAGCTCCGCGACTGGGGACACGTGCGCATGGATGAATGGCTAAAGCTGGCGGATCTGCAGATAAATGAAACGAAAGCCATGCCAGAAGCAGCTGCTTTTGCCACCCTCCATATAAACGCAGGCCGAAAAGATAAGCTTAGTCCGCGCGACATTGTGGGGGCTCTAATTGCCGAAGCAGGCCTGGCGGCAGCGGCTATAGGTAAAATAGAAGTACAGGACCGGCAAAGTTTTGTAGCTGTGCCTGCTGCCCAAAGTAAAGCAATTGCCACTAAACTGGGCGAAGGCAAAATTAAGGGCCGGAAATTTAGAGTAACGCTGGTGCAAGATTAATGGCTAATTATTGTTTGTTGGGAATTCAAAACCTGGTATACTGTACTCAAGGCTTGAGGACTGCTCCAATTTCAATCAAGTCTTTTGTTTTGGTTCCTGTTTTCGTTGTCTTATAATTCGGAAATCTACCATATCCATTTACAGAAAGTTCCGGCTCAATAAATAAGAGTCCAAATGTTCCCTTTCACTAGTCCCAGCAATCAATAATAAGCAAACATTAACCATCCGATGAACTAAAAAAGTTAGCATTTAGCTAAAAATACTAAAAAACTGTACCTTTACCGCTATGGAGATCATAATTGGTATTGCGGCTTTTTTAGGAGGATTGGTAGTGGCCTTTCTGGTGCAGCGGGGCAGGCAGAGTCAGTTGCAGGAGGCTGCTAATCAGGCACAGGTAAAGATGGGGGTGCTGGAGGGGCAGGCAAAAATACAGCTTGCCGAAAGTGAGAACCTGAAGTTACAACTGCGGGAGGCTCAGACCGAAACGCTGGAGCTCACCAATGCCCTTACCAAAACTGAAACTGATTATGAGCACCTGCAACGCCGCTTACAGGAGCAGGCAAAGGAACTGGAGCTACTCCGGGAAAAGTTTCTGCAACAGTTCCAGAGCATTTCGAATCAGGTGCTCATGAGCAACGCCGACCACTTTAACAAAGCCTCTTCTGATAACCTGGAACGCATTTTATCGCCCTTAAAAGAGCGCATTAAAGAATTCGAAGCAAAGGTTGATTTAACTTATGAAAAGACCTTTCGGGAAAGTGTGTCACTAAAAGAGCAGATAACTCAACTAGCCACACTGAACCAGCAAATGAGCCAGGATGCTCTGAACCTGACAAAAGCTCTGAAAGGGGAAAGTAAGACCCAGGGCAACTGGGGAGAATATCTGCTCGAAAGTCTGTTGGAAAAATCCGGGTTACGGAAGGGCATCCATTTTGAGCGGGAAGAGGTGCGCCAGAACGAAGAAAATAAAATTTACAGACCCGATGTAATCATTCGTCTCCCGGAAGGAAAGCACCTGGTAATAGACTCAAAAATGTCGCTGGTAGCTTATGAGGCCTACTGCAGCTGCGAAGACGATCACCAGTTAGAGCTTTACCTGCGCAGTCACATCAACTCCATCCGGACACACTTTACCGATCTGAGCCGTAAAAATTATCACCGGCTTAACGGTATCAATTCCCCTGACTTCGTGATGATGTACATTCCGCTGGAGCCGGCATTTAACCTGGCATTGCAGCACGACCACGACCTTTTTACAGACGCTTTCGATAAGAATATTGTACTTGTAACCACCTCTACTTTACTCGCCACGCTCCGCACGGTGGCAGGTGTTTGGCGACAGGAAGACCAGAAACGCAACGTACTCCGCATAGCAGAGGAAAGCGGTAAGCTCTACGACAAGTTTGTTGGTTTTGTAGACGACCTTAAAACCATAGGCAAGCACCTCGAAAATAGCCAGAGCTCCTACAGTGCGGCTATGAATAAACTTACTGAAGGCAAAGGCAACCTGATCCGCAGAGTCGAAATTTTAAGAGAACTCGGCGCGAAAACAAGTAAGACCTTAGACGAAAACCTGTTGCAGGAGGCAAAGTCTTTGGAAAGTCATGAAGATTAAAGCTTGTTAAAAGAATTGCTGTGCAATTGGCATGTGCTTGACTAAGTTGTTTTCTGACAGCTATACATTCATCCTTCGCCAAATGGCTGGCTCTGACATCTTAAAAGCAAAAAAAACTCCTGGATCAATTTTTCTAATGAAAACGGTCTTCCAGAGCCTTAGCTAGCTTTTCTGAAGTAAGGGTTGGGCGGGGTATATTTTAGGCTTCTTGAGCACTTCAACCTATGCACCACTTCGAATGTTGTTCAGAGACTTTCCGTCTTCTTCTTTTCAGCTTCTTACCTTAAAAGTTGTTGGCGCCTTTGCTGGTACATTTTTTTCAAAACAGCAAAAACACCAGCCTATATTCTTCGCTTCTATACGTCATCCCATCTTTGTGTCTTTTTTCACCACGAGCATTAGTTGCCAGTGCTGGCAGAGCTTGTCTAGATCAAGGTGATAAGCGGAGGGTAAATATGATATGAGTAGAATGGCTGATATAACTTTTCTAATTCGATCAAATTTTCGATTTTCTTGAATGAATATTAATTAGCCAAAAAACTGCTCCACTGCGCTTTTTTACAACTTATATTTTAAATAAACCGACTTCAGTTAAAACAAGCTCCTAACCAAATTGTTAATTTTTAGTAATACCAGAGAATATTTCTTTTAGAGCACCTTTATGATTGTAAATAGGAACCTAAAGTGGCACATGATTTTCCATTACACTTGGAAGAGCATGCTCTACTATATTATATTGTCTGTAGTAGTTTTTTTACTGCACGATCATTTTCAAATAATGCACCTGCATCTCCCATTTAACACCATTTCTGCCCTTAGCACGGCGCTGGCCATTTTCCTTGGTTTCAAAAACAATAATGCTTACGACAGGTGGTGGGAAGGCAGAAAAATATGGGGCTTGCTTGTGAACTATAGCAGAGCCTGGACCCGGCAACTCATTAACATGATTCTTCCCACAGCTCCAAGCGAGGCCTCGGAAGTAAAAGCCTTTCAAAAACGGATGGTGTACCGGCACATTGCTTTTGTTCATGCTTTGCGCGTCTTTTTAAGACGGACCCACGGCTACAACGAAACCAGGCAAAGTGAGATTTACCAGGAAGAAAATGATTACGCCGACACCAAGAGCTTTTTATCTGAAAGAGAATTTCAACTATTCTGCCACAAGAACAACCCCCCAAACTATCTGCTGGAACTACAGGGTGAGGATTTGCGCCGGGCTTTTGAGAGAGGTTGGGTGTCTGATTTTCGTTTTGTGAAGATGGAGGAAACACTGGTGGAATTTAATAACATTCAGGGACGAAGCGAACGCATTAAGAATACTCCCTTTCCGAGGCAGTACAGTTTCTTCTCGAGAGTCTTTGTGTTTATACATGCCTCACTACTGCCATTCGTCTTTATTGAGGAACTTGGTTGGGTGAGTATGCCCATTTCAGTTATCATCTCATTTGTATTCCTGTGCCTCGACCTGGTTGGAGAGCGTTCAGAAGACCCTTTTGAGAATCGCTTGGAAGATGTTCCACTCACCGATATCAGTCTTACCATCGAAACCAACGTGAAAGAGCAATGGGGGGATAAAGATTTTCCGAAGAAAAAGAACGTGGAAGGCGTGGTTCTGTAGGCAGGAATATATTAAATAGAAAGACCTTGGTGCCCTTAAATTAAAAGGTTAAATCAAGTTATATAACCTTTTAGTTTAAGGGCGAATAAATGCTTCGGAAGTTACTTTTTATTAGAATAATAGGCAATAGCACCATTAGCCGTTATTGTAGGCTAAGACAGATGCTAATGCTTTACCTCATACAAAGACCTAACATTATTAATCAAAATAATAGCATCAAAGTCCTCTTTGGTTTTAAAAGAGGCTGTTTTCTCAGATACGTCATAGCTATGAAGTTTGTAGGAGTTAGGAAAATTAACTGGAAGGGAATTTTCTAGGCGTGGTCCGGTAATATTAAACAAGAGCACCCCCTCTGAAGCTGGATTAGTAAGATTCCTTATGAATTTTGATTCTTTATTTTCAGTTACATTAACGGTAGTGCCAGAATTTTTCATTACAAAAACGCTTCCGCCTACAAAATCTAAGGCAACAGAAGCGTATTGCTCTCCATACTCCTGTTTTAAATGATGCCCCATCGGAACCTGTAACATACTCTTGCCGCCACTTCTTATATGGCCATTGTGCGCCCAAACAAATATTGTTTTCCCATTGGGTATTAAATTACGTTCAATAAAAGCTACATTCTCCGCTAAAAACTTATCTCTTATTTTCGCAAAAGCGAATGGTCCTGCAGCATCAAAATCCTTCGATTGTTTGAGTACATTTAACAAAATTTCACAGGTTTTGTTCTCCTTGTATGCTAAAAGATCGGTATCCCTTAGCTTTTTGAGTGGACCTTCTACATGCGCTATATAAGCGTTCAGTAAAGTGTCCTTTTTAGAATTTCCTGCTTTTAGCAAAGCATCCATTTGAGGAAAAGCGGCGGCACCTCCTTTGCTGACACAGGAATTTAAGTACTCGTAGGCGTTTTTTTTGCTTCCCTGAACATCCATGCCATAAAACTGTACCGGAGCTGCACTGTTTTCAGGTTTTAGATTGTATTCTCTTAACCACTCTACTAGGTCTTTTACAGGTGGAGGCTTGCCTATTCCATTCATCAAGTCCTTTATATTTCCTTGTCCGGTCGTAACAAATTCATTTATTTTCAGGCCTTGCACAAAAGGGACTTCAAGAATAACAGCGCTGCAAAGTTTATGGCTGACCATATATTTAATGAGCTCGGTATTAATGTAATAGAAGTCCCAGGTTCCATGAGAAGATTCACCAAAACCAGCAACTCGTTTGCCTTGAATTAATTCTGCTACAGGCTGATAATTAATAGCATCATGCTGCTTGTGATTTTCATAGCGCCCGCTTAACTCCTTTACATAGACCTGGTTCTGAGCCCTGGAAGTAAATACAAACATTGTCAGAATGGCCACCCATACATACCTCCATATACTTACATTCATCGTGTTATTTAACTTAAAGAAGCGTTAGAAATACTTTTTGTCCTCTCATTAATACCTAACCTAAAATTAACAATGCAGCCGGAGCAGTGGCATTATTACCGGTAGCAGAAAATGCTAAGGATGCATAATAACTTTCTTAGGTCCCCTTAAGTTAAAACATATATATTAAAAATGCTATTGCTTTACCTCTGTTTACGCTACAATGTTTGGTTTACGATAAATTTGGATTACTCTTTATCTTAATAAGCGAAGTGAAATACAAGCTGTTCTACTAGCTGTGGAATGGGCTTAGCCATTCCTTTTTGTGCCTCGGTTTAGAGGGAGAGAAAAAAATGATGGCTGATTCGATCTCGTTAACCATATTTGTATCTTGATTGGTACAAATTGGAAAGGGATGAAGAAGAAAATATTAGCCGTGTTAGTTGTATGCATGTGCTTTACAGGTGTTAAGGCCCAACAGGATGCGAGGCTAGCCAGTTTAATGGAAGAGCGCGAGCAATTGGTAATGGAGTATCAGTTTTATAATCAGCAGAACAGCAACTTCTGGGGTAAAAAATCCAAGGCTGACCTGATGCATATAATTGAGACACTCAAAAAAATCATTAATAAAGACTCCGAACTTATTGGGGCAGTAAAAGCCGCCAGTATTAAAAAAGTAGCTGAAAACACTGTAGAGATTCAACGTAGCGGCAAGCAAGTGCAGGTAGATCAGCGCCAGATAAATGATCGCATTGCAGGCTTGCAAAGCCAGATTAATACACTGGAGAGTCAGCTCAAAAAGCGGGAACGCAGCCTTCAGGATTTGCAGACCGAACTCGCAGCCTCAGATGAGAAGCGCTATGGAAAAGATAAGGTGATAGCCATACTGGCCGTTGCCGCTTTTATAATTTTCTTGTACGCGGTGTTGTTGCAAATAAGGCTGGGGAAAGCTACTACCAAAAGTAAAAAGAAGAGCCGGTAAGCCAGCAGAAATATTTAGCCCTCGAACATATACCAGTTCTGCTTACAGCAGTATCGGTATTTTCTATGGGGGGCTACCCATTTTCAGAGCGCTATAGGCTCCGGAAGGCCCATTTTATTAGAATAATTACAAGAATTAAATTTTTGCCGTACAAGTTGAATCTGAAAATCTAAATTTCAGCTACTTAGGGAGCAAAAGCAGTTGAATTTATGTTATAACATTTGCTACTACAGTATAAGTTAAATTTTGGTTAAAGCGAGGGCTGGCCTTTATCTCCAGCCTTCCTTTTTGATATACATGACAGAAAAAATCTTACAAGAACTGAAGCAGGTTCAGGAACTACTCAAAATTGAGCAGGAGGAAGACCGTCAGCAGTTTAAGGCTAAAAGCCTGAAAAGCTCTATCTCTGAGCGAAAAGCAATGGGCTTTTGCTGGTACCCAGTGGTTATTTCTAAAGAAGAAATTGGCTTTGGCAATAAAGTAGTGCTGGAGCTGGAGCGAACCTCCGGCCGCGACCAATTACACCTGTTTCAGACAGGAAAAGCAGCAGCTTTGTTTTCGAACCATGGTGAGCGCACCACTTTGTCGGGGGTTATTGTAGGCCTGCGCCGCAATAAAGTATTGCTGGCAACGAACAAAGAAGACCTTCCTGATTGGATAGACGACGGAAAGCTAGGCATCGACCTGACCTTCGATGAAATGAGTTACCGTGAAATGGAGATTGCCATGCGCAAAGTGATGGAGGCCGAAGGCAACCGACTGGCGGAGCTGCGCGACATCCTGCTGGGTGAAAAACCGGCTGCTTTTACATTGGACCCTGTGGCCGAAATTCCGGTGCTGAACAAATCGCAGAACGAGGCCGTCCGTAAAATTGCACAGGCAAAAGATGTAGCTATCATACACGGACCTCCCGGAACCGGCAAAACCACTACCCTGGTACAGGCAATTCTGCAAACATTGCAGACACAGCGAAGGCTGCTCGTAACGGCTCCCTCTAACACAGCAGTAGACCTGCTGACAGAGAAGCTGGCCAACGAAGGCGTTAACGTAATCCGGATCGGGAACCCGTCCCGCGTTTCGGATGTGCTGCTGGAGCACACACTCGACGCGCAGGTAATGAGCCACAAGGCCTACAAAGATTTAAAGGAGTTCCGGAAAGCGGCAGAAGAGTATAAGCGCATGGCTTACCAGTTTAAGCGCAAGTTTGGACATGAGGAGCGGGCACAGCGGCAACTCTACAAATACGAAAGCCAGCGCATGCTGGAGCAGGCTGACCAGGTGGAGCATTATATTACCGAAGACCTCCTCGACAATGTGCAGGTAATTACATGTACCTTGGTGGGCTCAGCCAATAAAGCCATTCGCCACCTTAGCTACGACACTGTATTTATAGATGAGGCAGCGCAGGCCCTGGAGCCTGCCTGCTGGATTCCGGTTTCGCGGGCCAATCGGGTAGTATTGGCTGGCGACCATTGCCAGCTCCCTCCTACCGTTAAATCGTTTGAGGCGGAGAAAGGTGGCCTTAGCCGTACCTTATTCGAGAAATGCATAGAGCGGCAGCCGGAAGTTTCGGTTATGCTTAAAACCCAATACCGTATGCACCACCACATCATGCAGTTCTCGAACCAGCAGTTTTACAAAGGGGAGCTGGAGGCGCATGAGAGCGTGCGGGAGTCGGACCTGCACCAGTACGACCCGCACTTTCCGGCTGGTCTGGCTGTGGAGTTTATAGATACCGCAGGTTGTGGCTATAACGAGTCTGACATGGCAGAGACACAAAGCTCGGCTAACCCGGAAGAAGCTGACCTGTTGCTCAACCACCTGCAGCTTACGCTCAAAGATTATGCTCCCGCCGAAGAGGCTGTTCCATTGCGAATTGGCGTTATAGCCCCTTATCGTGCGCAAATAAATTACCTGGAAGACCGGGTGGAGCACATGCCGCTGCTGCATGAGCTGCGCAGCAAGCGCCAGTTGTCGGTAGGTACCGTAGACAGTTTTCAGGGGCAGGAGCGCGACATTATTTACATGAGCATGGTGCGCAGCAACGACAAAGGCGAGATAGGATTTTTGAGCGATATACGCCGCATGAATGTAGGCATGACACGAGCAAAAAAGAAACTGGTGATTGTAGGCGACAGCGCCACCCTCACCCAGCATCCTTTTTTTGAGGCTTTTATTCAGTATGCCGAATCTATTAACGCCTATAAGAGTGCGTGGGAACTAAATGAATGCCTGCCTTAAACGGATCAGGATAAATCTCGTAAGCAAACACAAAAGTCCGGTTAAAAGGACGCTGAAACTCAATTTATAGCTTTAAAGCTATGCTTACTCCATTATAGTTTCTACCTTTCGGGTGTCTTACAAAAAAACCAGTAATCTATGAAAATCGAAAAAGACAAAGTGGTATCGCTCACATACGAGCTTCGTATTAAAGATGAAAACGGCGAGCAGACATTAATTGAAACAGCAACAAAGGAGCAGCCGATGGTCTTTTTGTTTGGCGCGAGTGGCTTGCCAGAGCAGTTCGAGGATAACCTGGATGGCCTGAGCTCCGGAGATGCCTTTAGCTTTTCGCTGGATGCGGAAGATGGCTATGGCGACTTCGACCCGAATGCCATGGTTGATTTGCCGAAATCAGTTTTTGAAATAGAAGGCAGTATACCAGATAATATGCTGGAAGAAGGAAACTTTATTCCAATGGCCGATAACGAAGGCAACCAGCTGCAAGGCCGTGTTATTAAAGTGGAAGAAGAAACCGTAACCATGGACTTTAACCACCCACTGGCAGGCAAAGAATTGTTCTTCGAAGGCAAAGTAGAAGAAGTACGCGAAGCCACCAGCGAAGAAATTGACCATGGTCATGTGCATGGCGAAGGTGGTCATCATCACTAAGCAATAATGTATTGCCCTGGCCGGGCCCTTAAGCTACCTTTGCATAAAATAGCTCCGGAAGAGGCTTTTCATTAGAATAATTGAAAACTTACCTGGCTACTGGAATGATAGATTCTTCAGCAATGCCAGAGTTAAACAAAAAAGGAGTGGCTCTGCAGCCACTCCTTTTTTGTTTAATCTTTATTTTACAGTTTTTAGGCATCTAGTAAGGCATCCAGGAAGCCCACCTCTTCATTCTCATCGCGGAACACGAGTAGTGGAATATTGTCATCATACCGAAGAATTTTCTCGGTCACACTGCCAACAATAAACAACGCGGCAGTCGATTTTCCTTTTGCCCCGATTACAAGTAAATCTGCTTTCGACCGTTTGGCTTCCAGCACAATCACCTCTCCCAGGTCATCGTTGTATTCCTGCTTCACCAACCGGAGACTGGCACGGTCCTGTAGCTCCGGAAACTTCTGAAGTACCTGTTCAAACTTCTCATTGGCAAAGCCCTGCATCCGAATATCAAACGACTTATAGCTCTCGCCCAGGGTAATGTAGCCAGAGGGAACCTCGTATACATGCAGGCACTCAATGGCCATGCTAGGCCTGTTAATGGCGGAGTGCAGCATACGGTCCAGGGCCATCAAAGAGTATTCTGAAAAGTCGGTGGCAACCACAGCTTTAGAGAGTTTCGGCTCGTTATTTTCAGGTACAAAAAGCACGCTTACTTTACCGGTGCGCAACAGTTTCTGAGGCAGTACACCGCTTCCTCGCAGGTGCAACTTACGCCCTACAAGCAACAGGTTCACCTGCTCCCTCTTCGAGAGTTTCAGCATCTCTTTCACAGGGCCGCCTTCCATTACCTGCACCTCCACTTCTAAACCCGGCAACTCCCGGAAATAAGTCATTACCTTTTCCTGAATGAGAGTCCGGATAGAGGATTCTGTTGGCACCACCTCCCGCTCCATGCCTTCCATGAGTTCAGCCGGTATTTCGAGACTTTTTTCAGTATGAATAAAAATTACTTTTTCAATAGTGGATTGGGTGCTGATAAAGGCAGCGTACCGGATAAGGGTGTCATCCATATCGGTGAGATCCAGGGCTACCATTATGCGTTTTAAAATATACATAGTATCAAGTTTTATTTGTGGTTGTGGTTGAACAATTGGTACTGATACAGGCCCATTTGGTTGGCTGGCCTCTGAGCCCAATGTAACTAAATTTCTGCTTTCGGGTACTGTAGTCTTAAGCTACATACGAATTTATGCATATAACCTTTACATTTTTCTTTCAGATATGCTGATTATTATACTCGCTGGCCTCTTACTAGCCTTTAGTGCCCCGGTTCTGCACAAGTGGCTGGGCAAGTATTTGTATGTGCCCATGGCCCTGTACCCTTTGTCGGCTTTCGTGTACTTTTTAACGTTGTTGCCGCAGGTACTGGCCGGCGAAACTGTTACCGCAATTTACCTGTGGGCTCCATCACTCAATATTAACCTTCATTTTTACCTCGACGGGCTAAGTCTGTTTTTCGCCCTGCTGGTAACTGGCTTTGGCACCCTGATTATGACTTATGCGGGCGGCTACCTGAAAGGAGACAATCTGCTGGGCCGCTTTTACCTTTACTTAACTTTGTTTATGGTTGCCATGACCGGCGTGGTGCTTTCAGGGAATATTTTTTGCCTATTTGTTTTTTGGGAATTAACCAGTCTTAGTTCTTACCTCCTCATTGGGTACAAGCATGCCAAAGAGGAATCCCGGAAATCGGCTTTACAGGCCTTGCTGGTTACGGGTGGCGGTGGACTGGCACTCATGGCAGGGTTACTGCTCATGGGCTCTGTAGGAGAAACATTTACTATCAGCGACTTGCTCAACCGTGGCAGCCTGATCACGGAGCACAACTTGTACCTGCCCATGCTGGTGTTGGTGCTGCTGGGAGCCTTTACCAAATCGGCGCAGTTCCCGTTCCATTTCTGGTTACCCAATGCTATGGCTGCCCCTACACCCGTAAGCGCCTATCTGCATTCGGCCACTATGGTAAAGGCAGGAATTTATCTCCTGGCAAGGTTTACTCCTGTGCTTGGTGGCACAGATGCCTGGCAGTACACGCTCATGACCGTAGGCGGTATAACTACTTTATTAGGGGCTTTGCTGGCCATGCAGCACAAAGACCTCAAAGCTATTCTGGCTTACACCACCATCAGCGCCCTTGGCATTCTGGTTACCATGACGGGGGTAGGCACTGCCCCTGCCCTGCAGGCTATGCTCGTTTTTTTACTGGCGCATGCGCTGTACAAGGGCACGCTTTTTCTGGTTGCTGGCAACGTAGACCATGCCACCGGCACCAGAGACTTAGACTTTTTACGCGGCCTGGGCCGAAACATGAAGCCCACGGCCATAGCCGCATCTTTGGCTGCTCTTTCCATGGCTGGGGTATTGCCTTTTTTTGGCTTTATTGGTAAAGAACTACTCTACGAGGCTGCGCTTGGCGCCACTACCTTCAAAGTTATGCTGTTTGCTGTCTCCTTCTTTTCGGGGATGGTGTTTGTGGCCATTGCCATTGTGCTGGGTTTTAAATTTTTCTGGCAACCTACCGCCACTCCCACACCGTTGGAACATCACCTGGCCCCTGCCTTGCAGTTACCCCCATTATTGGTAGCCTCTGTAGGCTTGTTATTTGGCCTGTTCCCCGCTTTTTTTGTTACCCCTCTTTTAAGAAGAGCAGCAGAGGCCATGCTGGGAGTGGAGCAACTGTTTGAACTGGCTTTATGGCACGGGTTTAATTTGGTGCTTGGCTTAAGTGGTCTTACGATGGTACTGGGTTATGTAGCTTACCGGTGTTCCAACCGCCTGCACACGTACGCCCCCCGCCTGAACCCGCTGTACAAAATGGGGCCTCAGCGCCTATACGAACTTTTTCTGACGGGACTGCTGAAAGGGGCGACCAGTATTACTCAAAGACTTCAGAACGGGTACCTGCGCAGCTATATATATATAATTATCTCCACGTTAATAGGGCTTGTGATCCTGGTGCTGCTAAAAAAGGGACCTGTCCTTGATTTGAGTGAAAATTGGCGTGAGATGGGAAATGCCAGGCTTTACGAACTGGTGCTGCTGGTGCTCCTGGTTCCTGCTCTTCTATTTTTGTTTCGTACGCGCTCCCGCCTTACTTCCATTGCTATATTGGGTATGATCGGCTATTCTATCGCGCTCTTTTACATACTTTTTGGAGCACCTGATGTGGCAGCTACGCAGCTCCTGATCGAGACTCTGACGGTGGTAATCTTTGTGCTGATTCTGCATAAACTGCCTGAATTTAAGTTTCTCAGCTCCCGGTATCAGAAGGCAAAGTACATGGCTATTTCAGTATTGTTCGGCGGGGTAATGGCCTACCTTACCCTGCTCGTAAAGCAGTATCCGCTGGTCTCGGGTTTGAAAGCATACTATGGCGAAAACAGTTACCTGCTGGGGCATGGCCGGAATATAGTCAATGTAATTCTGGTAGATTTCAGGGCTCTGGATACCTTGGGCGAAACCACTGTACTGGCTGTTGCGGCCATTGGTATTTATGCCATGCTCAAACTTAAAATGGATAATGAACACTAAGCCCTATGAAGACACTAATACTGGCAGTTGCCATTCGCCTGTTTATACCGCTTTTCGTGATCTTTTCAGTTTATATTCTGTTCAGGGGCCACAATCATCCTGGAGGAGGATTTATTGGTGGTTTAATCTGTGCGATTGCTTTCATCTTTCATACCATGGCGCATGGTCCAAAGGACACGGCTTTTACTTTCTTCACTTTTAAATATTATCGCCCCGCCATAGCAAAAGAAAAAAATAGGGTGGCTCTGCCTCTTTGGATATTGTATAAGAATTTTTTCTTCAAAAAAGAAGTAAGAACCTCACAAAACTGGCATGTACGGCTCTGGATGGTAGACCCAATATTTATTATTGCTTCAGGTCTATTTCTGGCGGCAACCAGTGGTGTATTTGGTTTATTGGGCAATCAACCTTACATGACTGCCTTATGGGCAGATTTCTACCTGCCCATTTTTGGTAAACCCGGCACACCTATTATGTTCGATTTTGGGGTATACCTGCTGGTGCTGGGTGTGGTCCTGAAAATAACTTTTGTAATGGCCGAAGAATAAACAACTATGGAAATACTATTGCCACTACTCGTCGGAATACTTTTTGCGTCAGGTCTTTACCTGATCCTTCACCGTCATTTTTTTAAACTTATCCTGGGCGTTATTTTATTCGGATTGGGTACCAACCTGTTTTTGTTTGTGATCGGCAGGCTAACCAGGGGCAACACTGCTATCATAGACAATGGCGATAAAATGGCGGCAGAACCCTTTGCAGATCCTGTTCCGCAGGCTTTGTTACTCACTGCCATTGTCATCGGTTTTGGTATTCAAGCTTTTGCCATCGTTCTTATTAAGCGCGTTTACCAGGCATTCGGTACCAATGACCTTGATGACCTCGACAAAACAGATAAAATTCAGGAGGAGTAGCCTTAAATTTAAATTGGCTACTTTTTTAGGTGCCCTTAAATATCCAACTCTAATTTTTGCTGACTAACCTATTTTATGCCACAATCGCTACTAATACTACCCTTACTTATTCCTCTTTACGGCGCCATCTTCTGCCTTTTTTTCTGGCGGAAACTAGGCGTGCAGCGGGTAATTGGTGTGGTAACGCAACTAAGCCTTTGCGCTGCATCCGCCTTTTTGCTTATAGAAACAGACACCAACGGCATACAAACTACGCAAATTGGTAATTGGGAAGCCCCCTTTGGTATAACACTCGTTGCAGACCTGTTTAGCTGCCTGATGGTGCTGGCAAGTTCAGTGGTAGGTATTGCTGTGTTTCTGTTCTCGCTCCGCGGCCTAAGCAATGCCCGCCAACTTTTTGGATATTACCCTCTGTTGCTTCTTCTCCAGATGGGCGTAAATGGCGTTTGCCTGACAGGAGATTTGTTTAACCTGTTTGTCTGGTTCGAGGTTCTCCTGATCTGCTGTTTTGTACTGATTGCCCTGGGTGGCAGTAAACCGCAACTGGAAGGGTCTATTAAGTATGTGACTATTAATTTTTTAGCATCCAGCTTCTTGTTAATAGGTATTGGCATGGTGTATGGCATATTGGGTAGCCTTAACATGGCAGAATTGGCTTTGCTAATCAGGTCGGCAGAAACTAACCATGGGCTTATTACATTGGCCGGAATGTTCTTTTTGGTGGCGTTGGGCATTAAAGCCGCCATATTTCCGTTATTTTTCTGGCTTCCCGCCTCCTACCACACTCCTCCTATCGGAATTTCTGCCTTCATTGCCGGGCTCATCACCAAGGTAGGTTTATATGCGCTGGTCAGGCTGTTTACGCTGCTTTTTGTGCTGAACCAGGATATTTTATTGCCCTTGTTACTCGTGCTCTCAGGATTAACCATGGTAATAGGTGTGTTAGGTGCCGCTTCTCAGGTAGATTTCCGTAAGATCCTTTCTTTCCATATCGTCAGCCAGATTGGGTATATGGTCATGGGGCTGGCCATTTTTACGCCCCTAGCCATTGCAGGAACCATTTACTTTGTTATTCATAACATTCTTGTTAAAACCTGTTTGTTCCTCATCAGTGGAGTTGTTTACAGAACCAATGGCTCCTTTGCGCTTAAGAAGTTAGGGGGTGTTTATCTGTATCAGCCTATGCTTTCTGTCATGTTTGTGATAGCAGCCTTCTCGCTGGCCGGTATACCGCCTTTTTCCGGGTTCTGGGGAAAATTTATGTTGGCAAAAGCAGGTCTGGAAGCAGAAAGTTATGGATTGGTCGCCACCTCACTAGGGGTTAGTTTGATTACTATTTTTTCGATGACTAAAATCTGGAATGAAGTTTTCTGGAAAAAGAAACCGCAGCCAAGCGAAGAGGCCCTGCAGTTTATTACCGAGGCCAACATCAAGAATAAGTGGGTTTTGCGACTCTTACACCTGCCTGTTTTGCTTTTGATCTTTTTTATCCTGTTTATAGGGTTGTATGCTGAGCCGTTGGTAGGGCTGGCGCTCCGGGCATCAGAACAGCTCCTTAACAGCGAAATATACATTAACGCCGTACTGCATAGATAACATGAAGACATTCCTGATACATAGTAGTATATCGTTCTTAGGGGCCTACCAGTTTTTTAAACTGAGTGACCTGCTGCCTTATAATGCCACCACAGCGGCTGGTGTGTTCCTGGTGATCTTGGTGGTACTGTGGCTAACGAGTCCTCTCTATCACCGCGCCTACTTTAGAAAGCTTCCCAAAGTTTTAAATTTTGTGCTGTTCTTTTTAAAAGAAGTGGTGGTGGCAAACCTTAAAATCGCTTATGATATTATTACACCAAAATACATGATGAAGCCAGCCGTGCTGGCACTTCCGCTGGATGTAAAAGAGGACCTGGATATAACATTGCTGGCTTGCATGATTTCGCTTACGCCTGGGTCACTTACCCTGGATGTACGCGAAGATAAAAAGGTGCTTTATGTGCACACCTTATATGTAGAAAACGACGACCTCGACAAACTGAAACGGCTAATCAAAAACGGATTTGAACGACGCATACTGGAACTGACAACATGAGCATATTTTCTGTTACTCTTATTATTGCCATTGGAGCTCTTAGCATTTGCCTGGTGCTTACAGCCATCCGCTTTGCCATAGGCCCAACCTTACCCGATCGCATCACTGCTTTCGATTTGTTTGTGGCAAATGTGATAGGCATTATAGCTATTTATACGGAGCTTACCGGCAATGCCGACTTTATTGATGTTGCCATCATCTTATCGCTGTTTGGTTTTTTAGGCTCTATTTCCTTTGCCTACTTCTTAATGAAAACAACCCGCTGAACTATGTTTGAAAACCTGGATCTTTTACTGGTAAGAGAAATCATCAGCTCTATCTTTATTCTAGCGGGCGTTGCCTTTATGCTGATATCCACCATAGGCCTTCTGCGCTTTCCTGATTTTTATATTCGTATGTCGGCTATCACCAAAGGAGCAACCTTGGGCGTGGGCCTCATATTAACAGGGCTGGGTATTTATTTTAACCAACCAAGCATGATGCTGAAAGTGCTCGCTATCGTTTATTTTACCTTTATTACGGCACCAGTGGCGGCACATGTGATTGGCCGCACAGCCGTGCAAAATAAAATTCCGTTCTGGGATAGAACCAACCTGAAGGAGCTGCAGGACTATATTAAAAAAGAGCATCTTTCAGAAAACCAGGATGCACCGGATGAGGACATGAAAACAAAAGAATATTAACCTGCTAGCTATTTCTCTTGCGGAGATTTGTCTTGTTGTGATTCAAGAAAAGGTCGCATTGACTCGGCGTAGCATGTAAACGATGACACCGATTGTAGCTGTAGATCAGGATAAGATATAGCCGTTAGTCTGCCTCCGAAAACACAGCCGGTATCTATGTTGACTGTATTGTTTTTCCAGCGTGGTTCTTTTACAGGCGTATGCCCATAAACTACTAAAGCCGAGCCCGTGTAATCTGCAGCCCAATCCAAACGGATAGGCAAGCCTAGGTGGTCGAGTTCGCCATTGGTAGGACCAAACAGGCAGAGTTGCCGAACCGATTTGCTATGCCTCCCATGATAGGTTTCTGCCAAACCAGCGTGAGCCACTACTAATTTACCTTCGTCCAGCACAATATGGTGCGGAAGCTCTGTCAGGAACAGGCATACTTTGCTTATAAAGCTTTTGCTGTACCTGCTGAGTTGCTCTAGTGTGAGTTCCAGGCCATGCCGTATGTGCACGCTGTTGCCTTGCAATTTGCGTTTCAGTTTATCGTCGTGATTGCCGCTTACACACCAGGCTACTCCTTGTTCTACCAGGTCCATAACAAGGCGCAGCACTTCTGGCGAATTAGGGCCTCGGTCTACCAGGTCTCCTACAAAAAGTAGTTTATATCCTTCCGGTGCAACTGCCTCATATTTTTTTAAATCATTATTTTCTGTAATTCTGTAGCCCAGGCTCTGCAACAGCATAAGGAGTTCATCAAAACACCCGTGTACATCGCCAATAATATGAAATGGGCCATGTTTTTCCGTTAGAATCAGGTTTCCTTCTAAATCATTCTTCGAATCCATTTTCAATCGCTTTTTCACCATTGTCTACACACCTTTATTATAACACCAAATCTATAAGAAGGGTTAATAATTATAATACTATTTTTGCACGATGAACAGTTATCATTGAAGCAAGGCTTTTATAAATTTTGCCTGCTTCAAATTCTGTGCTTCTAACATTAAAATTACAGCTCCTGTACCTTAAGAGGAATGCCCTACTATAAGAAATACAAAATACCGCTGCTCTGGCTCAGGCGGCACACTTCTAACCGCGACTTCGTATTAATTTCGAGTGTGGTGATAGGGTTAACAGCCGGTGTGGCTGCAGTTGCTCTTAAACTGCTGGTACATTATATACAGGAGCTATTGGCTTATGGCAACCGTTTATTGGACCAACCGCTCTGGCTGGTGGTGTTTCCGATTGTAGGTATTTTTATTACTGTTTTGCTGGTGCAGACGCTCTTTAAAGGTCAGATCGGAAGGGGAACAGCTAATATCTTATATATAATATCTCAAAAATCGAGCATGGTGGAGCGGCACAAAATGTTTTCGCATGTGCTTACCAGTGGCATTACGGCTGGATTTGGAGGCTCCGCTGGTTTGGAATCGCCTATAGTAGTTACCGGTTCTGCGATTGGTTCAAATTTTGGCCGGTCGTACCACCTGAACTACCGCGACCGAACGTTGCTGCTGGCTTGTGGTGCTGCGGCTGGCATTGCTGCCGTTTTTAATGCACCCATTGCAGGTGTACTTTTTGCCGTGGAGGTCCTTCTTGCAGACATTAGTATTGCAGCCTTTATTCCACTCATTATCTCGGCGGTGGCCGGAGCCCTCTGCTCGAGAGTAATTTTAAAGGAAGATATCTTGTTTTTCTTTGGTGAGATCAGTTCTTTTCAGGCGGCCAATGTACCTTTTTATGTCGCGTTAGGACTAATTACCGGTCTGCTTTCTGTGTTTTATACCCGGATGGCACTTCGAATTGAAGAACTGTTTGAGCCTTTCCAGAACCAGGTGTACAAGCGTGCTCTTATTGGAGGTGGCCTGTTGGGACTCCTTATTATGCTGTTCCCACCTTTATTTGGTGAAGGCTACCAAAGCATCAAAATTCTGGAAAGCGGTGATATTTCTCCTTTGTTACAAAATAGCTGGCTTTCGTTTATGGGCACAAACCAGTGGCTGCTGCTGGGTTTTGTTGGGGCGCTGGCACTAGTAAAGGTTTTTGCTACTACCTTCACCATAGCCTCTGGTGGCAATGGTGGTAACTTCGCACCCTCCATGTTTGTGGGGGCACATGCCGGTTTCTTTTTTTCGAGACTGGTAAACATGCTCCAACTAAAGCCTATACCGGAAAGCAGTTTTACAGTTGTGGGCATGGCCGGTATTCTGAGTGGTGTGATGCACGCTCCGCTTACCGCGGTCTTTCTAATAGCTGAAATAACCGGGGGTTACACGCTCATGATTCCGCTCATGCTCGTCTCTGCTACTTCTTTTGCACTGGTTAAATATTTTGAGCCCTACTCGCTCGATACTAAAAAGCTGGCTCAGAAAGGAGCCCTGCTTGCCCGTAACAAAGACATGACCGTGTTGCGCATCATGAAGATTCAGCACCTGATTGAAACCGATTTTCAGGCTGTTTCACCTACGGCTACATTAGGAGAGTTGGTGGAAATTATAGCTCACTCCAAACGAAATCTATTTCCGGTGGTAAATGAGAAGCAGCACCTGGAAGGGATTATTTTACTTGAGAATGTACGGGAGATCATGTTTAAACCCGAAAAATATGAAATTGTAAAAGCTGGTGAACTTATGATTCAGCCACCGGTGCTGGTGCAGCACGACGATAATATGGCTGATGTCATGAAGAAGTTTGATGAAGCTGGTGTTTGGAATTTGCCAGTGTTAAAAGATCAGAAGTACCTCGGTTTTGTCTCCAAATCCAGCATCTTTACGAAATATCGCAAGCTGCTGATTAAGACAACAGAGCTAAACTAGTGTATAACTGCCTCTTAAGAGCGGCTTAGCTATAGGTGAAAAACATTTGTAAAAGGCTCAGGAAGGCTCAGTTGATTAGAATAATTTGGTTGCTGATCATTTCATTTAAAGTTGACTACATTTTTTAAATGTTTTCTTTGAGTGTAGAAGATGCTGTTACTGCAGGTTAATTTCAATTATTTAAAACAGCAAGGCTCTCTTAATACAGTGTCTCCTAAAAAGCCTCTAGAAGGTTATTTTTATTGGATTAATTAGATCTGATGGCAATTTAAAACGAAAGTATGCAGGAATATTTAACTGGGCTAATAAATCAATTTGTGGCCAAGAGTTCCAACTTACGCTTGAAGATTGCGTAAAATGAGTAAAGGTAAAACTTTTGATTACTAAAAGGTTTTTATACCTTTGTTACCAGCGTGTACTGATGCTTTACTTATTGTATTTCATCAGAAGCAAAGTGGCAACGTCATCAATCGGATACGTGTCGTTTGTCATATAATGCTGCACCATGCCATCTATAGAGGCAAAAAGTAATTTCGCTTCCAGTTCAGGAAAAGGAATACCACTGTTGATCAGGTGGTGCCGAACCTTTTCTTCCGCTGCAGCCAATTGCTTTTTTATTTCCGACTCCAATTGTTGAGCCTCATCCGATTGTAGATGCACTGTTTGCAGCAATTTGCAAAACGCTTTGTTAGCTTTTAGGAATTTCATCTTGTGCCGCACAAATTGCTCTATGGCTGAGCGCGGAGCAGGTTCTTCCAAAAGTTGGGCATATGCCTCTTTTACCGCCACACTTCCCTGCTTCAGAATTTCTAGCAACAACTCATCTTTACTTTCAAAATAATTATACATCAGGCCCAAAGATATTTCAGCTTCTTTTGAAATATTTCGGATTGACGTAGCTTCAAATCCTTTCTCAGAAAATAATCTCAGTGCTGTTTCGATAATTAACTGTGTGGTCTGGTCGCGTTTCTGCTGAAATTTACTCATAATTTGATTATATGAACACGTGTTCAAATATGTCGAATATTTTATTGTAATACAAGAGCCTTTTAGTTGTAATATTAGATATTGCTAACATTTTTAGCAAATATAGTGAAAGACATTTTAAAGCCTCTATCCTATCCTTCTCTTTCTGTACTTAAATCTCATTTCACGTTCAACTATTAAAAAAGATTATGCCTCGTTACATATCTTTTTTGGGAATAGGTGAAAAACTGTTTCTTGTTTTAAATGCTCCATTGATTTATCTGAAGCCCATAGGTTGTTGATATATTGTTCAATTATTTTCTGTTTTTACATTTCTGTTTAAAGTATGTTCAAAAGTAGTTTAGCTGTTGCTCTGCATTGAATCATTGTTCAGAGGAGGTAGAGGCAGGAATGGTAATTAAACATTTGTTCATGCTCCTTTACGGGTTGAGGTATTTTGAACATGTGTTCATGATTAAGTGCTCGTTTCTTTTGTTGTGATCTATGATTCATGCTTAGCTTATAATTCCACCTATATGAACCATCGTTTATTAATAGTGGGCGTGAGGCTGGTATTTTAATGTTAAAGGACTTCGCTTTATTTAGTTCAGGAAAAACCTTAATTTCAGTTATGAAAATACCTGTCTGGCTTGATCGCATTTTATATCCTTTTCAGCACCACCAGCTCAACCTTGCCGATGGTAAACTTCATTATGTTGATGAAGGAACAGGTGAGCCCATCGTGTTTGTGCATGGCACTCCCACCTGGTCTTTTTTATGGCGGCAACAAATTAAATCGCTCAGTAGAAATTTCAGGTGTATTGCCCCTGATCATCTCGGCTTCGGATTATCTGATAAACCAGGTTATGTAACCCTCACACCAGAAGTTCATGCTGCTAACCTTGAGACTTTTTTGCAGCACCTTAACCTGCCAAAGTTTACTTTGGTGGTTCACGATTTTGGAGGACCAATTGGGTTAGCCTATGCTTTAAAATACCCAGAGAAAATCAAGAACCTGGTAATTTTAAATAGCTGGATGTGGAGCCTAGAACAAGAAGGAAAAATTACGCGAATTAGTAGATTTATGGCTGGGGGTATAGGTAAACTACTTTATACTCGCCTGGCTTTTTCGCCTAAACTGCTTTTGCCACAGGGGTATTTTGAACGCAAGCACCTTACCAAAGATGTACATCGGCATTACTTGAAACCCCTCTCCTCCCCCACCGCCAGATTAGGTTCCTGGCACTTTGCAGTGGCACTTTCTGCATCTGATAAGTGGTTTGACTCGCTATGGGACCAGCGGGGAAAATTAATTACTATTCCGAAGCTGATTATTTGGGGGGAGAAAGACAAACTTTTGCCGCTTACTTTACTGGAGAAATGGCAAAAGGTTTATCCTGATGCAGTAGTTAAGCGCATCAAGGCAGGTCACTTTTTACAGGAAGAGAAAGGCAGCGAGGTAACCCAGGCTATTTTAGAAGCCTTCCCAGTAAAGCCTACACTTTAAAAAAAATAATAAGCACAACCTGGAACGCTATACAACTGGACTAAATCTTTCCATTGCCTTTGTCATAAAATAATAACCCTGAATATCCACCTCATGATAAGGAGAGAGATTCAGGGTTTTAGGAGGTACTTTACATAATAATGAAACTAAAGATTATTTGAGATTGATAGTTTAGAAACTGTCGAAACTATCAGAGGAAAAATGCAAGTACAGGAAACAGGTAGATCGATGAAGTAATTATGTCCTTCCAAAAACTACTTTGCTTTATGTCGTTCCTGCAGTATGGTTACGACATCTTTTAGCTCCAGATCAGTTGCTGCTAAGAGCACGAGCAGGTGGTAGAGCAAATCGGCGGCTTCGCCTTTCATGGTCTCAAGTTCTCCGGCCACTGCATCTATTACTGTTTCCACTGCTTCCTCTCCAACTTTCTGTGCTATTTTATTTATCCCTCTGTTAAACAGGAAATTTGTATAAGATCCTTCTTCCGGATTTATTTTACGTTGATGAATAACTCCTTCCAGCTGTGCTATAAACCGGATGGCGGCAGCACGGTTCGCGCTCTCTTCTTCGCCGAAGCAACTTGTGGAGCCGGTGTGGCAAGTGGGCCCGTTTGGTTTCACCTTAATGAGCAATGAATCGCTGTCGCAGTCTTTGGCTATGCTGATCACCTCCAAAGTATTGTTGGAAGTTTCGCCTTTGGTCCAGAGGCGGTTTTTGGTTCTGGAGAAAAAAGTAACCAGTCCCTCCTGCTGTGTTTTTTCCAGCGCCTCCTGGTTCATGTACCCTAGCATAAGTACCTGCCCAGTTAGGTCGTCCTGAATTACGGCTGGCACTAGGCCACCTGCTTTTTCGAAATCTAATTCCACTTTAATTTAATTTTAAATGAGTTTAATAGTTGCAGCATTCTATGGTGAGAGTACACACTATAAGTTTTAATTTGTGCTGTAGTTGTATGTTCGCGAATATTGGAGGCCACAAAATATGTAATACTAAGTACTAATTTAACTTATTACTGGAAAACCAAGCAAATATATTTTTTTACCTTTGCGCGTTATGGTTCCTCTTTCCCACCTATAATCATCAGAATACAAGCCCTCCAATAGCACATCCAGATCTTTTAATGTGTAAGTTCGGACATTAGACACTGCACCATCCCAGGCAAAAAATAATGGAATAATAGGTAGTAGGTAAGTAAAGATAATTTGCTTCCATGTCAAAGGCCTTACAAAGGGAGTAATCAGGAAGGCCATGATAAAATTCAAAGGTAAGGCTACCCACCACATCAAGGTCGGTAAACTATTGTCGCTTATTTCATAGATGCAGATAGGCTGCCTGCTTTCTTTAGCATTGATCAGGATGTTTCTAGCTGTGTTAGGCCTCATATGATGAAAACTACACACCATTGTTCTCACACCAATCAAGTCGGATGGTACGTTGGCGGCATCTATGGAATTGGTTTTATAAGCTATACCAGAGCTTGCTTGTCTGTTGATTTGAGTGGCTAAGTCTCTATTGGGGTACAAGTCTGTTAAAGTTAGGGTTAAATTCTTAAGCTGGTATTCTCCCTTCAAAGTCTCAGCAACGGCTAACATGGCCCCGCCACTTCCTGAGCATAAATCAATGATGGATGGCCTGGGTGAATACCTGATTACTTTATTCACCAAATCCGCTAAATCCTTGGTGGTGCCTAAAAGTCTGTGCATCACCACAATGAGTCTGGTTAAACTAATCCGGAGCCAATCCGGAAACCATGGCATGTCCTCAAATTCAAACAAGTGGATTCTTTTCATTTTGATATTGGCTACGGCGTTTAGGACAGGCTACGAACGAGGCGTAGCCGAGTATGGAGCCTGTCCTAAACGTTGTAGCATGTTTTATTTTATCTCTGTTCCGAATCCACTTTTATAGAGGAAGTAGGTTATACCTGTCTTACCATCAGCGTTAATCAGCTTCTTTTTCTCAATCTGGTAGTTTTTTACTTTTAGGTACTCAAGAAGGACTCGATTGCTTACTTCTGCTCCATTGTCAAAATTGAGTCTAATAGGGAAAGTACTTCCGTTCGGATTCTGAGTATGAATGTAGATGGCATCTTCTATGCTATCCTTTTCATCTATTTCAATCCAGTATTGGTAATCCTTAGGGTAGTGCTGCAGTTTGGCTTCTACCATTGCTGCCAAATCAAAAAGTGCATCCAAGTGCTGCTTTCGTGCCTTCCACGACCTATTCCCTAAGCCTATATTGTCAATGTGCAGGTGAAAGAAGTCAAACCAAGACTGCTCTGAACCGCAAAAGTCTATAAACTCTGGTAGTGTCTGATTTTTTAAGTTCCTAAAGTACTTTCTTAATCCCCTTCTTTTCATTGATTATAAATCCTGACTAACGTTTATTTCTCAGGCCGTTTCGAAGCCTAATTCTTCAGGTTTCAGGTCTAATTTAGCGATGTTTTTCTTTATCCGCTGCACCAGCTTGAGCTTTCTTTTCTCATCGAGGAACAGGTACTGGGTAGGCGGGTTGTAAGGCACGCGGTAAGTGAGCATGTGCCAGATGATCACCGCCAGCTTCCGGGCCGTAGCGCTCACGGCTGCCTGCCTTCCTTTCCGGAAAGCCACTCTTTTGAAGAAGTCCGACAGGTGCGTCTCGCGCAGGTTGCCGATGGCATTGGCAGCGTTTCTAAGAGCAATTTTGAGTCGGTTACTGCCCTTAGGAATATGGGAGCTGAGCACCCGGCCCCCGCTCACCTTTGTGTTGGGGCAGAGCTTGAGCCAATTGGAAAACTGCTTGGCCGTGGGAAACTTGTAGATGCCCTCGGCGCCCACCTCACTCATGAGCGCCATCACCGTAGAGTGGCTCACCCCCTCGATTCGGAGCAGGTCCACCCCGCCATAGTACTGAAAGGCCAGTTGGTTGAGGTCCATCTGCTGCGGGGCGTTCTTGTTCACCCGCTTATAAGGCTTGGGGGCAGCCTTCAGCTCCCGCCTCTGCTCGTCTGCTCCAATCTGCTCTCGGAGCAACTGCTCGATGGCTGTGTCGCAGGCGGCGATCTTTGCCTGCAGCACCTGGTAGAGTTCCAACTCCTGGGAGAGGGCGAAGAGCAGGTCCCGGCGGCCGTTGCCGCAGAGGGCCCGGGCAATCTCCTCTCTGGACTTGCGGCAGTTGCCGTGCCGGAAGCAGGCCAGCCGCGCCGGGTCGGTCTCCCCACGGCAGACGGCCTCCATGATGGCCATGCCCGTCTGGCCGGTGATGTCGCGCACCACCACGTCGAGCCGCAGGTTCAAAAGCCGCAGGTACTTCTGCATCTTCTGCGTGGTCACGGCGCACGTCTCCAGCAGCGAGGCGCGGTGGCGGCAGTAGGTTCTGAGCTGCTCGGTGGCCGCATCAGGCAGAAAGCTGCCTGTCAGCAGCCCGAGCGAGTGCAGGCGCTGGATCCACTGGCAGTCCTGCACGTCCGTTTTGCGGCCCTTGATGTTCTTGGTGAACTTGCCGTTGCAAAGCAATACCTCGAGGCCCTCCTGCTGCAGGGCCGTGAACAGGTTCTGCCAATAGGTGCCCGTGCTCTCCATGGCCACGGTGGTGATCTGCTGCTCGTGCAGCCACTGGGCCAGCTGCCGCAGGTCAGCATCATAGACGCCGAACTCCCGCACCTGGTCTGCTCCCTGGCCCACGGCCACAAAGTGGGAGCGGCTGCCTACGTCGATGCCGGCGGCGCGGGGGTTGACGATCTCCATGGGCATCCTTCTCTTTTTCATAGCTGTAAGGAATGAAGTGAAAGAAAAATGATCCCAGGGGAGTGTACTCTTTGGTTTTGAAAGTATCCTGAACGGGGTTCCCTATATTATCGGGACCACCACTGAAATCACCTCATGGCCCTCCTGCAGCAACAAAAAGGCTTTCTACACCCCAACCAGAATGTGACCCGAGCTTCGAAGCATCAATGAAAATCCGGTCTTGCAAGGGATACAAGGTAGATACGCAGAAACGTTAGCGAAAGAAATCAATAGTTAATATAGGGGGAATGTGCTGCAACGGTTAGTATAAACGACGAGCAAGGCCGTCGGCCGAAGGGTGACGTTTATGCATTGTTAGCGGAAGTTTTTCTTTTTAATCCATGTTTCAATGTTAAAGGGAATTGGGCAGCTTTTCTAAATTCCAATCATCAACAACATAATAGTTCCAAAGTCCCCTCCTCGCTGTAAGTCTAAGTTGGAAATCCTTTGGGGCTAAATCTTGATAGTTTTCAATATATCTGTTGCTGACTTCAAACTTGTAAAACTTTCCTGAGTAGTAGAATCCAACATCGCTTCTTCCTTTTTTCCCAGTTCCAGTATGAAATTGCGCTACCTGTAGACTAATGTTTTTTTCTCTATTTGTGGATGCTACCTTCTCGTTTATAAAGTCCCAAGTCAGTCGGGCTATAAATCCGATACTCAAATAAGACCCTATGGCTCCTTGGACAATCATAAAGCCTATGAATATAATCTTCAGGAAATAATTTTTGATGGCCGTTAATCTGTTTATAACATATTCTCTCCTGTATATCCCTAGGATAGTTAAGCCTAAAATTAAAGGCAGAATATTAACAAATAATAAATGCCTAATGTCATTGCCAATCTTTAAAGTATCAAAAAACAAAAAGTAACCAATGTTGGTAGCTCCTAGAGCTATAAATATTCTATAGTGAATATCATCAGTCCTTTTTTCTCTTCTTATGAAATCCTTCTTTTTGCTAATAGTTTTCATTATTGAAATTACCGCTAACTAGCAGCTAAACGTAATAAACATACGCTTATCTGCACTATATGCGGGGTAAATTTAATTCAAGCTGTTCTTTAAACCCGCACATCCACTCCCTGCTCCTTCAAATAATTTTTCAGCACCGGAATTTCTAATTCGCGGAAGTGGAACAAGCTGGCAGCTAAGGCAGCATCGGCTTTGGCCTGGTGAAAGACATCGGCAAAATGCTTCATAGTGCCGGCTCCACCAGAAGCGATAACGGGCACCGAAACGGCTCTGGCTACCTCGCCAGTAATGTCGAGGGCGAAACCAGCTTTGGTGCCATCGTTGTTCATGCTAGTGAGCAGAATTTCGCCGGCTCCAAGTTCTGTTACTTTTCGGGCCCAGTTCACGGTGGCGTGTTCGGTTTCTACGGTTCCGGCACGGGAGTAAACTTTCCAGCCAGTGGCCTCTGTGTATTTGGTATCAATGGCCACCGTCACACACTGGCTGCCAAAGCGGTTAGCCAGCTCTTCTACCAGTTGCGGGTGGCGAATGGCCGAGGAATTAACAGAGACTTTATCAGCACCAGCCTGAAGCAAAAGTTCTACATCGGCTACAGCCCCTATGCCTCCTCCTACTGTAAACGGTATATCGATGTGGCGGGCTATATCGCGTACGAGGGCGGCAAAGGTTTTGCGTTCTTCGTTGGTGGCGGTAATATCCAGAAACACAAGTTCGTCGGCTCCTTGCTCCGCGTACCAAGCCGCCAGCTGCACCGGATCACCTGCATCACGAATGTTTTCGAATTGAATGCCTTTCACGCAGCGTCCGTTCTTAATGTCGAGGCAGGGTACTATGCGTTTGGTTAACATAAAAATCGATTCAAGTCTTTTAATGAAATTGTGCCTTCATAAATCGCTTTGCCAATAATGGCGCCATACACACCCATTTCCTGCAGCTCCTCCAGGTCGGCTACTGTCGTTACACCGCCGCTGGCAATAATGGCGGCTCCTGGTTGCGTTGTTTTCAGGTGGCGGTAAGTTTCAGTTGATGGTCCCTGCAGCTTGCCGTCTTTGCTCACATCGGTACAGATAAATAGCTTTGCCCCTGTCTGCACATAATCAGATATAAAATCCTGCAGCGCATAGGTGCTCTCTTCGGTCCAGGCACTGATGGCGATGTTAGCTCCTTTAAAATCGGCTCCCACAATTATTTTTTCCGGACCGTACTGCTGCAGCCAGTTTTTAACTGTTTCCGGTTCACGCACGGCAATGCTACCGGCAGTTATTTGAGAGGCCCCCGCATCAAAAGCCTGCTTCAAAGCCTCTTCCGACTGCAGTCCTCCTCCAAAATCGATTGTGAGATTGGTGTTAGCGGCAATGGTTTCCAGCACATGCAGGTTTACTGGCTTACGGGCACGGGCACCGTCAAGGTCCACCAGGTGCAGGCGCTTTATGCCATTTGCTTCAAATCGTTTGGCTACCTCAAGTGGGTTGCTGTCGTAGGTGGTTTGCTGGGCAAAATCGCCTTCGGTGAGGCGTACGCACTGGCCACCGATCAGGTCGATGGCAGGAATTATTTCCATCATAGAGCTAAGAAGTTCTTTAAAATTCGGCTACCAGCTGGCCCGCTTTTCTCGGGGTGGAACTGGGCAGCATAAAAGTTTTTGTATTGAAGGGCAGCCGAGAATGGCTCCGGGTAAGAGGCTTGGGCAATAGTATGTTCGCCAAGTGGTACGTAATAGCTGTGCACAAAGTACACATACTCCTGCTCCTGCAGTCCTTCAAAGAGTGGTGTTTGCAGGTGGTGCAACTGGTTCCAGCCCATGTGCGGCACTTTCAGGTCGGTTTTAAACCGGAGTACCTTTTCCGGGATAATGCCTAGTGTTTCGGTGTCGTTCTCTTCGGAGTGCTGGCACAACAGCTGCATGCCCAGGCACACGCCAAAAAAGGGCTGCTCCAATGTTGGCAGCAATTTATCGAGGTTGCGGGCGCGGAGCTCGGCCATAGCCGACGATGCCTCTCCCACTCCAGGAAAAATTACCTTGTCAGCTGCTTTTATAACTTCGGCTTCGCAACTCAGCGTAGCCTGCACCCCCAGCCGTTCCAGCGCAAACAGCACCGACTGCACATTACCGGCCTTATAATCAACAATAACTAAATTCATTCTTTCAAATTAAAAATTAGAAATTAAAATTGGGGATGAGCTCAGGAGCCTTTCCAATTTCGGGTATTTCTGGTACTGAAACAAAAAAGCCTGGCTCTTACGGAGTCAGGCTTTTGGATATATTTTTACAAATTTAGCAAATCCATAGGCTATCGGCTCCGAAACTGATGCTTCGCAGATGATGGTGATGCAAATGTGCCAAAGTCCCTGTCATGGCGTAAAGATATAGTATCTCTTTTATAATGTATAACGAAATGAAAGAAAATGTTTGAGTTCTTCAAGATCATCAACCATTTTCAGATTATTGCAAGTGATGCATCTTACTCTGCTACCCTTTTGGTGTCTATTAATCAGTCTGACATCCAATCACTTCTGCTGTTACTCCAATTTCTCTTCCACTTTGTCTCATGGGATGGCTTACAACAAGGTGCCACTAAGCAGAGCTGCTGCAATAGAGAAATAGATAACCAAACCAGTTACATCTACAAGCGTGGCTACAAAAGGAGCCGATGAAGTCGCTGGGTCGAGACCCAGTTTGTGCAGCAGGAACGGGATCATGGAGCCTGAAAGGGTTCCCCACAACACAATGCCGACCAACGAAAAACCTATGGTTAACCCGATCAGGTGCGCATAAGGGCCATAATCGTATAAACCCGCCTGTTGCCACACCATAATTCGAACAAAACCAATAACACCCAGAATTACCCCGAGTAGCAAACCAGACAGAATTTCTTTGCGCATTACATACCACCAGTCTTTGAGATACAGCTCTTTAATGGCCATGGCACGCACAATAAGGGTAGCTGCCTGAGAACCTGAATTACCCCCACTCGAGATGATAAGCGGAATAAACAGCGCCAGCACCACAGCCTGCTCCAGTTCATCTTCAAAATAACCCATGGCAGAAGCTGTTAACATTTCGCCCAGGAACAGGATAATGAGTACACTGGCTCGTTTGCGTACCAGCGACAGTAAGGGCGTTTCGGTATAAGATAGATCCAGGGCTTCCAGACCACCAAATTTCTGAATGTCTTCAGTGTCGCGTCTTTCTATCTCATCAAAAATATCGTCGTGGGTGACAATGCCCACTAATACTCCATTTTCCGAAACTACCGGCATAACCGCCCTATCGTATTTATCGAATTGCTCGATGGCTTCTTCTCGGGTCATGGTGGTGGTAAGCGATACGAACTGGTAATCCATCAGCGACTCCATGGTTTGCTCCTCGTCTGCCATCAGCAGCTTACCAATCCGGATGTCGTCGATGAGTTTATTTTCTTTGTCGACAACATACAGGTGGTTTAGAGTTTCTGCCTTTTTGCCATAACGCTTGATGTTCTGCATGGCCTGCTTTACGGTCCACCCTTTTTTTGCCTGTATATAATAAGGAGTCATGACGCGGGCAATGCTTTTTTCGGGGTATCCGAGCAGGTTTAGTGCAATGCTCTTTTCCTCGTCCGAAAGCAGGTTGATAGACTCCTTGATGAGCAGGTCCGGAAAGTTCTCAAAAATCTCGGTACGGTCGTCGGGAGCCATATTTTCCAAAATTTCGGCTGTTTCCCTGGAACCGAGTTCTTTTAAGATTTCCTCCTGCACCGTGTGATTGAAATAAGTAAAAACCTCGGCCTTCAACTGGCCAGGCAGGAGCAGAAAAGCAATAATTCTTTCCTTCTCATTTAGCTCATTTATTATTTCAGCAATGTCGCTGGGGTGTTTGCTCTTGAGGTCCTTTATGTTTAATTCGTTGTAGAGCGTTCTCATACTTTGCTGCGCCAAATTGAAAGTAAAACTTGAATTTAATATGAAACAGTCTAACAGTTTCGTTGTTGCCTGCTCACTTTAAACTGTTGTAACTAAGGCCTTTGTTTATCGCTAGTTAAGGTTTAATCATAATACTAAACCTATCCAGGGTTTCTGCTGGTAAATCCAGCTGTTCCTATTGCTGTCGGCCAAGATATCGAGCCCTACTGTTAGACCAATAGAAATATTGTTGATTCCTAAGTTCGGTGTTTCAGGATTGTAAATTTTTGCTCAAATGTAAGTAGTTTGTAACTCCTGTACTTTGGAAAAGGCTTTTGAGTTATTCATATGCGTTTTTCTTAGCCAAGCGAATAATTATTCTAATGAAAACAGCCTTCCGGAGGCAAAACTAAGAATTTCAGACTTTGGCCTTGTTCCGTTTTTCACCTGCTCCCCTCTAGCTATCTCTTGTAGTTTGGCTGCTACCTTTTTTAAAAGAACAGGCTATTTTAAATTAAAAGATATGCACATCAACTTACAATAAATAAGAAAGGGAGCTTTAGGTTAAAAACCTCTTGCTCCCTTTCTTATTTATTGTAAGTTGATTACCAGTATATAATGCTTCATGTCTTCCTGTAAAACCTGATAGCCAGTTGCAATTATTCTAATGAAAATGCTCTTCCGGAGCCATATTTAAACAAAGTAGCTACAAAGGCAGCCTTTTTAGTAATAGACTTTAGTTGGCCAATTAAGAAATTAAAAGCTGGCTCTTAATGCGTAAGCCTGGCGCATTTTACTGATCAGGCGTTCAGACTCCTGGAAATTTAAAGTTTGTTGCCCATCAGAAAAGGCTTCTTCGGGTTTCTGGTGTGTTTCATAAATTACGCCATCGGCTCCCGCCATTACGGCAGCCAGCGACATGTCATCTACAAAATCGCGCAACCCAATACCATGCGATGGGTCTACAATTACCGGCAGGTGCGTTTTTGCCTTTAACACCGGAACAGCATTTAGGTCTAATACATTGCGGTAGGCATTTTCATAAGAGCGGATGCCGCGCTCACAGAGCATAATCTTTTCGTTGCCGTTAGAGAAAATGTATTCTGCCGCCTGAAGCAGCTCTTCTAAAGTGCCGGAGATCCCTCTTTTTAGCAGCACTGGTTTCTGCGCCTCGCCTAAGGCATCGAGCAGGTTAAAGTTCTGGCTGTTGCGTGCTCCCACCTGAAACACATCTACATAATCGGCCATTTCTTGAATTTGCGAAACCTGCATGACTTCTGTTATAATTTTGATGCCGTTCTCGCTGCAGATCTGGTGGAACATGCGCAGACCTTCCAGGCCCATGCCCCTGAATGCATAAGGTGAACTTCGTGGTTTAAAAACGCCGCCACGCATGATTTTCACGTTGTTAGCTTTCAGGTGCTCAACCACAAGTTCAATCTGTCGCTCACTCTCGATAGAGCAAGGGCCAGCCATAATACTAAACTGCCCCTCTCCTATTACAACACCATCACCTAAGTCTATTTGCGTAGCAGAGACGCGCCATTTGCGCGAGATGAGTTTATACTCATCCGAAACGCGGTGAATATCTGCTACTCCTGGCAATTGGCCGATCGTACGGATATCGAAGTCCTTTTTGCCGATAGCAACCAGATAATCTCCTTCCTGTGTTTTTACTTCATTGGCTTTGTAACCAATCGCTTTTACCTGCTTCAGAATAGCTTCTTTCAGGTGGTCTGGCAGCCCTTGCTGTAATTGAATGATCATGGTTTAATTTCTGATGCTTTGAACAAATGAGCTGATTTTTTGCTTCAGTTCTCCTTCCTGACCCAGCGCCTTGATAAAGGCACTACCTATAATAGCGCCTCTGGCGTGGTTACAGGCGCTCGAGAATGTCTCGAAGTTATGAATGCCGAAGCCGATCATGCCCGGGTTGCGAAGCCCCATGGTAGACACACGCTGAAAATAATCGGTGTTGGCTACTGCTTTACCTGTGGTGTTACCTGTAGTTGAGGCCGAAGAAACCATGTATACAAAACCGTTGGTGTGGCTGTCTATTTCTCTTATGCGATGCTCCGGAGTCTGTGGCGTTACCAGGAATATTTTACTTAGCCCGTTTTCCTCAAAAATTTCCTTATACTCCCGTACATAATCCGAAAGCGGCAGGTCTGGCAGAATAACACCGTCTATGCCTACTTCCTTTGCCTTCTGGCAAAATCTTTCCACTCCATATTGCATAACAGGATTCAGGTAACCCATGAGCACCAGCGGAATCTGGGTGTGCTGGCGTATGTCCTGTAGTTGCTCAAACAGCTTTGGAATAGTCATGCCATTTTTAAGGGCAATCTCGCTGCTCTGCTGAATGGTGGGGCCATCGGCTAGCGGGTCAGAAAAGGGCATGCCTACTTCTATTAAGTCGACACCGTTTTTCTCCAGTTCCAGAATTATGGAAACAGTATCATTCAGGTTGGGGTAACCGGCAGTAAAGTAAACGGAGAGCAGCCCCTGCTGCTTTTCTGCGAATAGCTTCTTTATTCTATTCTCCATCGAAGTGAAATCTTTTTAAATAAGTTGCTAAATCTTTATCGCCACGACCAGAAAGGTTTAGTACCACAACTTCGTCGGGCTTGGCGTTAATGCGGTCCAGTGCAGCCAGGGCATGAGCACTTTCCAGGGCCGGAATAATGCCCTCGAGCTGCGTTAGCTCAAGCACTGCCTGTAGTGCCTCCTCGTCTGTGATGCTTTTAAAGATGGCGCGACCGGACTGGTGCAGGTGGGCGTGCAGCGGACCTACTCCTGGGTAATCGAGTCCGGCAGAAATAGAATATGGCTCTACCACTTGCCCGTCTTCGGTCTGCATGAGCAGCGTGCGGCTTCCGTGGATTACGCCTTCTTTGCCTAATACAGAAGTGGCTGCCGATTCGCCTGAATCTACTCCCATACCAGCTGCCTCTACGGCCACCAGTTTAACTTCTTCTCTGTCGAGGTAGTGGTAGAAGGCGCCGGCTGCATTGCTGCCACCACCCACACAGGCAACTACATAATCCGGGTAGTCGCGGCCTTCTTTCTCTTGCAGCTGCGCCATCATCTCCTCCGAAATAACAGCCTGAAAACGCGCTACCATGTCGGGGTAAGGGTGCGGGCCAACCACAGAACCTATAATATAATAAGTGTCCTCAGGGTTGTTAATCCAGTCGCGGATAGCCTCGTTTGTTGCGTCTTTCAAGGTGCGGCTACCACTTACAGCTGACACTACTGTGGCACCTAACATCTTCATACGGGCTACATTAGGAGCCTGACGCTCAATGTCTACTTCACCCATATATACTATACACTGCATACCCATAAGGGCACAAACTGTAGCTGTAGCCACTCCATGCTGCCCGGCTCCTGTCTCAGCGATAATTCTTTTCTTACCCAGGCGCTTAGCCAGCAGGATTTGCCCCATGGTATTGTTAATTTTATGGGCACCTGTATGGTTCAGATCCTCGCGCTTCAGGTAAATGCGGGTGTTGTATTTCTCAGAAAGACGTTTGGCAAAGTATAAGGGCGTGGGCCGGCCCACGTAATCTTTGAGCAAGCTTTGCAGTTCTTCCTGAAACGCTGGTTCGTAGATTATCTTAAGATAATTCTGGCGCAGTTCCTCCACATTTGGGTATAGCATCTCGGGCACGTAAGCACCTCCAAATTTGCCGTAAAAACCGTTTTCGTCTATTGAATATTTCATATGGTCTTTCCTCATTAATTAGATATTAATTTTCAGGTGCTGGCCTTGCTTCGTTTCGCTAACCATGGCAACTACATCAGGAGCTATTCCCTTTGCATCACTTCATACTCCTGATTGGGCTTTCTAGCAGTTAATTTCTAATTTTTAAATTCCTTAAATAATTGCCTGAGCTTCTCTACATCTTTTAATCCTGGTTGCAGTTCGAAGCCACTGTTTACATCCAGCGCAAAGGGTTTTTTACTTATGTCTTTTATGTGGCTAATATTTTCAAGATTTAAACCACCGCTTAAAAAGTAGGGCTTGTTGAGGTGGTAGTGCTCCAGCATGCGCCAATCGAACGTTATACCATTGCCACCATACTGCGTGCCTTTGGTGTCGAAAAGGAAATAGTCGCAGCTTTTCTCATATAGGTCGAGCACTTCGAACTTAGAGTTTTCGTCTACCGAAAATGCTTTTACTACCTCTACTCCTGCTTGTTGTAGCTCAGCGCATTGTGCAGGTGTTTCATTCCCATGGAGTTGCACCAGGTTTAGCTGCAGTTCCGTTATCAGTGATTTTATGGTATTAGTCTGCTCATTTACAAATACCCCCACTTTTTTAGTAGTGGCAGGCAACTCCTGTACAAAATGCAGATCGGCGGCAGCTCCGGCAAAACGTTTAGAGCCTTGGTAAAATATAAACCCCAGGAAATCGGGAGCGAGCGCAGCTACCTGCTGCACGTTCTCCGGCTCGCGCATGCCACAAACTTTAATTAGCATAAGGCAACAGGCTTTTGCTCCAGCAGCGATCTGTACTCACGAATAAATGCAGCGGCTGCCTGTTCTGGTCTGCTGTTGGTCATAAACGTTTCGCCGATCAGGAAGCCATTAAAGCCAGCCGCTTTCAGCTCGATCAAGGTTTTTGGATTGCTGATGCCACTCTCCGATATCTTGGTAATACCGGTCGGTATGTGCGGCGCTATGTCGTAGGAAGCCGCTACATCTGTTTTAAAGTCTTTGAGATTCCGGTTGTTTACTCCCACTACCGTCACATTTTCATTTAAAGAAGCGTCCAACTCTTCTTTATCCCGCACTTCGAGTAATACTTCAAGGCCAAGAGAGCGTGCAAAAGCTGCGAGGCTCTTCAGTCTGGCTGGCTCCAAAGCAGCTGCAATAAGTAAT
Source organism: Pontibacter sp. 13R65 (assembly GCF_047525655.1). Taxonomy (NCBI): domain Bacteria; kingdom Pseudomonadati; phylum Bacteroidota; class Cytophagia; order Cytophagales; family Hymenobacteraceae; genus Pontibacter; species Pontibacter sp. 13R65. The sequence goes on along the minus strand of NZ_JBLIQL010000008.1, from coordinate 168,086 downwards.
ATAGCGTCCGCACCAATTGATTTGGCTTCAATTATCTGGTATTCATCTACCGTGAAATCTTTGCGCAAAATGGGGCAGTAATTAAACTTACGGGCTGTCATCAGGTCCTCGTTCTTGCCTCCAAAATAAGGTGTATCGGTTAAGACAGAAAGCGCGGAAGCGCCTGCCTGCATATATCCAATGGAAGTGCGTTCAACCTGTGCGTACGGGTTAATATCTCCTTTTGAGGGTGAGCGGCGTTTAAACTCTGCAATGATGCCACTTTTATCGGGGCGTAGCAGGTAATGGTCCAGAGAAATACAAGGCGTTTCGAAATAGAGGCTCTTCTCGAGCAACTTCACAGGAAATAGCTCTTTTCTCTCAGCTACCTCCTGGTATTTAAAATTGATAATTTCTTCAAGAACGTTCATTCCTTAATAGATTTTAGATGATAGACTTTCGAGGTTAGATTCTTTTAGTTGACTTTGGGCTTAAATAAAATCTAAGACCTTACTATCTAACACTTACTACTTCTGAATTATCTTTTACCAGATTTTTAAACAGAGCATAAGCAGATCCGGATTCAAGTGTTTCTTTTGCTATTCCGGCTGCGTCTTTAAAGCTGAGCTCGGGTTTTGCGCACTGTAAGGCAACACCTGCATTGGCAGCCACCACGGCATTTTGAGCTGCTGTTCCTTCTCCTTTGATTACCTTCAGGAAAATTTCCGCAGATCCGGCTACATCGTTCCCTCCCATAATCTGGTTGTGCTGCAGGGTTGGCAGACCTAAAGCATCGGCATCGAGCAGCAGTTCGCTTTTATCAGATATCAGTTTAAAAGGGCTAGTCAGGGAAACTTCGTCGTAACCATCGAGGGTATGAACAATGCTATACTGTACATCTGTTTGTTGGTACAGGTAGCCATACATGCGGGCCAGCTCCAGGCTGAACACGCCTACCATCTGCCGTTTCGGGAATGCAGGGTTGACCATAGGTCCCAGCATGTTAAAAAATGTCTTTACACCCAGTTCTTTGCGAATGGAGCCGACGCTTTTCATGGCCGGGTGAAACAACGGTGCGTGCAAAAAGCATATGTTATGTTTTTCGATGCTACGCTCTAATTCGCCGTGGTCGGTGGTGAATTTTATTCCCAGTGCCTCCAGCACGTTAGAAGACCCGCAAGCAGAAGACACCCCATAATTTCCATGTTTTGCCACGGCCACCCCATTGGCAGCTACCACAAAAGAGGAAATAGTAGATATATTGAAGGTGTCTTTGCCATCGCCTCCTGTACCACAAAGGTCTATTGGGTTATAAGCGTCAAGGTTAACGCGATTGCACAACTCCAGCAAAGCATCCCGGAAACCCTCCAATTCTTCTACAGTAATACTGCGCATCATATAAACCGTCAGGAAGCTGGAAATCTGATTCTGGTTATACATGCCAGCCGTTATATTCACAAGCACCTCCCGCGCCTGCTCTTTCGTCAGTGTTTTGTGCTCGAATAGATGATTAAGTATTTCTTTCATATTTTTTGAGATTGTAGATGCTAGACTTCTTCCTTTAAGAAAGATAAACATCTAAATTCTAACATCTTGTGGCTAAAATCTAGCATCTAATTTTCTAACCAGTTCCTGATAATTTCTTTGCCGTGCTCAGTAAGTACTGACTCCGGGTGAAACTGCACTCCCCGTACATCATACTCCCGGTGACGCAGCGCCATAATATTGCCGGTTTCGTCTACGGCAGTGGCTTCGAGGCAATCAGGCAGTTGGGCTTCTACTAACCAGGAATGATACCTGCCGGTGTTAAACGAGGCAGGGAGGCTTTGGAACAGGGGTTCTTCTTTGCACGAAACCATGACCTGCGTAGAAACGCCGTGCCATACCTCATTGCTGTTAAACAGCTTACCTCCATATACCTCACCTATTGCCTGATGCCCCAGGCATACACCAAAAAGGCTTTTTGTGGCGCCATAAGTGCGGATAACGTCTTTCAAAATGCCTGCTTCGTCTGGAATGCCAGGCCCGGGCGACAGCATAATTTTGTCGTAGGTGCCAACTTCTTCCAGCGAAATTTTGTCGTTTCGGTGAACGGTTACCTCTGCTCCCAGCTCCTGCAGGATGTGCACCAAATTATAGGTAAACGAGTCGTAATTATCTATTACAAGAACTTTCATATGCGGTTAATTAATCTCCTGGGCAATTTGTAACGCTTTTCGCAGGGCCATTAGTTTATTATCTACCTCTTGCAGCTCATTTTCTGGCGATGAGGCCGCCACGATACCTGCACCAGCCTGATAATATAATTTGTAGTTCTGGCTCAGAAAAGACCTGATCATAATGGCGCTGTTGAAATTGCCATTGAAATCAAGGAAGCCAATGCAGCCGCCATAAAAGGCGCGATTAGTTGTTTCGTAACGGTCTATCAGTTGCATGGCCATGTGCTTGGGAGCACCAGAAAGTGTGCCGGCAGGAAACGTACTGGCCACCATTTGCAGCGAATCGGTGTGTGGGTGCAGCTTGCCAGAAACTTTTGAAACCAGGTGAATCACATGGGAATAGTATTGAACTTCGCGGAAGGTCTCTACCTGCACTTCAGACCCGTTTCTGCTTAGGTCGTTGCGAGCCAGATCTACAAGCATGACGTGCTCTGAATTCTCTTTAGGGTCTGCCAGAAGCTTCTCGGCCAAGGCTGCATCAGCAGCATCGTCGCCGGTTCTGCGGAAAGTACCGGCAATCGGGAAAATACTGGCCTTCCGGTCTTTAATCACCAGCTGAGCCTCTGGCGACGAACCAAATATTTTAAAACTGCCGTAATCGAAATAAAATAAATAAGGAGAAGGGTTTACAGAGCGCAGGGCGCGGTATACATTGAACTCATCGCCTTTGAAAGCCTGGGCAAAGCGCCTGGAAAGCACCAGCTGGAAAACGTCGCCTCTGAAGCAGTGCTGCTTTGCCTTTGCCACGTTCGCCAAAAAACCTTCTCTGCTAATATTGTGTTCTTCTTCGCCAGCTGTGCGGAAAGTAAAACTTGGTATGTTCAGGCTATTCAACAGAGCCTCCAACTGGGCTATACCGTCTTCTTCATCAGGGTTATAATTATGTGAAAATATAAAAGCCTCGTTCGTAAAATGGTTGATGGCGATGATGTAGCGGTAAGCTGCATAATAGAGCTCTGGAATCTGCAGGCGGTCCGGGCGTTGCTTTATCTCCAGATCCTCATAATAACGGACCGCATCGTAGCTCATGTAGCCAAACAAGCCGTTATGAATAAAGCTGAAGCCTACCTGTTCTTCCACTTCAAAGAGGTGCGAAAAGGCAGCTAGCTGAGCTGGCACATTTACTTTCGGCGTTATTTGCGTCTGGCGCTCCGAACCATCCGGAAATTTTTCAGTTATCACCTCATGCTCTACTTTGATACTGGCCATAGGGCCGCAGCAAATATAAGAGAAGCTGTTCTCGGCACCATGATAATCAGAGCTTTCCAACAAAATGCTATTGGGGTACTGGTCTCTCAGCTTCAGGTACACGCTTACGGGCGTGAGAGTATCAGCTAATAGACGCTTGTGTTTAGTAAAAATCTTGAATTTTTTCATGTGCTTATTTGGAAAAGAAAAGGCCTGCTATTCGTGTGAACAGCAGGCCTATAAACCTTTGGGTTGTGCTAAATCTTATGAGTTATGATCCATAGCAAGGCTGTTCACGAAGTTTATGTCCACGTGCCACCACCATGCTGTATGAAGATTCTGATTTACCATGATTTCTTGTTAAGGATATCCTTACTGAAAGCAAATGTATAAGTATACGACTATACTTGCAAAACTTTTCTAAAAAATAATTTTACAAAAAAATAGATATCTGCCTTAACTATCCTTCAACAGCCGACAGTTAAAAATCAAATTATTCTAATGAAAATGGTCTTCCATAGGCACTTGAGTTAAATTTTGCTTAAGGGTTAAAACCTGATTTCTTTGTTCTGCACCAGGTACTCCTCCTGGTCTCCGATTAACTGGATCAGGTGCGAGTAAAAACCTATGCAATCATCAAACACCGACAAAGACAACCTTTCGTTTACGTTATGCACTCGGGTGGCATCATCTGCGGTAACCACCTGGGGAGCAAACCGGTAAATATTCTTGGTGAGGTTGGCATAATGCTGAGCGTCTGTTCCTCCAGGGAAAAGTGCCGGCACAATTAAGGCATCCGGAAACAAAGCGGTAATGGTTTGAGAAAGAGCCTCATAAATCCATCCATTGGTGCTGGCAACAGGCGATGGTGCCGAAAAACTGCCATAAGTGCTTACCTGCACCCGCTTGTCGTTTATGGCCTCTACAATATGCGCCCGCACACTTTCTTCTGTATCTCCGGTAAGTAGGCGAACATTCACAATGGCCGTGGCTACTCTTGGCAGCACATTATCCTTCTCTCCTGCCTGAATTACAGTTGTAGAAGCTTTGGTCCGGATGAGGGCGTCCGTTGCCATATTCTTGGCCAGCTCTTTTTTTATTTTTCCTTTAAATACACCGTAGTGCCTCATGGCGAACTTGGTTTTACCACCTAACTGGTTAGCAAGTATACTGAGTGTTTCTTTTGTAGTAGGTGTAATGCGAGCTTTAAAGGGTTTGTTATTAATATTAACCACTGCTTGGCTTAAAATAGAAACAGGTGTTTCAGCTGGAGGTATAGAAGAGTGTCCGCCATCGCCATTTACTGTCAGCTTAAGGTTAAGACCACCTTTAGAGGCTGTGCCAATAAATGCGATCGGATCACTTATACCCGGAAACATTCCCTTTGTAACGGCTAGACCTTCATCAAAAACAGCTTCCAATTCGCCATAGCGCTCTTTCAAAATGGCGCTCATACCACCCGCTCCTTCTGTTCCGCCAATTTCTTCATCGTGCCCAAAAGCCAGCAAGATAGTCCGCTCTGGCATAAAACCATTAAGCAAGAGTTGTTCTACTGCCTCCATAATAGCCACAACCCTATATTTATCATCTAATGTGCCGCGGCCCCAGATATAGCCATCCGCTACTTTACCAGAATAAGCTTCCTGCTCCCACTCGCCTTCCGTTATTTCCTCCACCGGTACTACATCCAGGTGAGCGCTAAGCAATATCGGTTTCAGAGCAGGGTTTGTTCCTTTCCAGGTATAGAGCAGGCTGTATTGGTTTACTACTTCTTTTACGAGCCGCTCATGAAGTTCTGTAAAAACCGTTTCGAAGTATTTGTGCAGAGCTATAAACTCATCAGCAAATGCTAAGGGATCATCAGTATCGGAAACTGTTTTAAATTGTATTGCTCCCGACAACTTTTCGACTGCCTGCGGGTATTTAGGTGCAGCTCTTACTACAGAAGAGTCAGATATGGTGCCAGCACGCAAGCCAATACTTTTACTTTGTAAAGGCAAAAGAAAGCACAGCAGCATGAAAAGAATTGGGTGTGGAAAAACTTGTTTTTTCATTGGGAATGAATATAACAAAAAATTGGCTAAAGTGAAATCAGAAGATAGGAAAGCAAAAATTAGAAAATAAAGGTCTTTAAAAAATCCAAAACCTTGCGTTAGTATCAGGGATTTAGTTGAAACCCATGTCCATAGTCTTATTTTGCAGTAGCCTGTTTTAACAAAATTGAATTATTTAAGTTCCAATGACTAAAATTATTGTTTTTTCTGTTTTTTTAGCGTTATGGTTATTACTTTTACCTCCATCGTATTTAATGAAAGCTCTGTAAAAGCTGATGAGAAACGAATTATTATTTAGAGAACCATATATTGCCATAGAATATAACGAGATTGATGACTGGATTTATGTCAACTGGCGTGGATTTGTCAATTATGAAACCGTTACGGCCGGATGTGAAAAAATATTATTTTTCATGAAAGAGCGTGGCTGCTCTAAAGTTTTGAATGACAATACCAACGTAGAAGGGATTTGGTCTACTGCATCTAAATGGGTTGGCCAGGATTGGTTTCCACGTATGAAAAATGCCGGACTTCTCTATTTTGCCTGGGTGTATTCTGCCAGCACCTTTAGCAGGCTCTCCACAGATAAAGCACTTAAAAACACTGAAGATTTAAAGTACATTCAAACTTTTGATAGCCTGGATGCGGCCTGCGACTGGTTGCGCTCCGTGTAATCCTCTATTAAGTTAGAACAAAAGAGGCTGCTCCACAAATTGGAGCAGCCTCTTTTGTTTCAGAAGTAATAGGCTTTATAGTGAGCCTTTCGTGCTGGGAATAGAATTGTCTGTAGGGTTACGCTGCACCGCCATTTTAATGGCTTTGGCAAATGCTTTGTAAATTGCTTCTATTTTATGGTGCTCATTTTGGCCTTCGGCTTTAATATTCAGGTTAGACTTGGAGGTATCGCTAAACGATTTGAAAAAATGGAAAAACATTTCAGTTGGCATGTCTCCTACCATTTCACGCTTAAAGTCCGCATCCCACATAATCCAGGGGCGGCCACTAAAGTCGATGGCAACCTGAGCCAGCACATCGTCCATAGGGAGCAGAAAGCCATACCGATTGATGCCTTTTTTCTCGCCAAGCGCCTGCAGAAAGGCCTCACCCAGGGCTAACCCTGTGTCTTCTATGGTATGGTGTTCGTCTATGTGTAAATCTCCGTTTACTTTTACCGCCAAATCCACTTTGCCGTGTTTGGCCAATTGCTCCAACATGTGGTCGAAAAACCCAAGGCCAGTGTGGATGTCCATTTTACCGGTTCCATCCAGGTTCAGATCTATAGAAATATCTGTTTCGGAAGTTTGCCGGCGAATGCTAGCCCTACGCTCCGGTAATTTTAGGTAAAGGTAAATATCATCCCAGTTGTTGGTGCTGAAGTCTGCTTCTCCAGCGGGTTCTTCTCCAATAAAAATGGATTTGGCTCCCAGGTTTTTGGCTAATGTGATGTCTGTTAGTCTGTCTCCTATCACAAATGAGTTGGCAAGGTCGTACTCACCTTTCAGGTAATGCTTCATCATTCCAACACCTGGCTTCCGTGTATCAAGCCCTTCGTGCTCAAAGCTTCGGTCTATCAGCACCTCCGAAAAAAGAATCCCTTCACTCTCCAGGATCTCCATCATTTTATTTTGGTAGGGCCAGAAGGTTTCCTCCGGATAAGAATCAGTACCCAGGCCGTCCTGGTTAGTCACCATCACAAATTCATAATCCAGCTCCTGATACAACTTTACCAGGTTAGAGATAACTTTAGGAATAAAGGCAAATTTCTCAAAAGAATCTACCTGAAAGTCCGTTTTAGGCTCAACCAATATGGTGCCGTCACGATCTATAAAAAGTGCTTTTTTCATTTTTTAGGAGATGCTAGTTAATGATTTTGTGATGTTGACTTTCGATCTATTGGAAAAAACCCAAGATCCTATTTACATCATTTATCTATTACCCGCGCGCTGAATTAATTTCTAAATGTATAATCTAACCACTATAATCTAAAAGAAGCAATTGTTTCCAGCAGCTTCTGGTTTTCTTCCAAAGTGCCAACCGATATACGAAGGCAACCTTCACAACCTGGCAAACTAGACCTGTTTCGTACCACTATGCCATTTTCTACCAAATAGTTATACAGGCCATTGGCATCTGTTACTTTAACCAATAGAAAATTAGCGTCAGATGGATAAACATGTAAGACAGCCTCCAGACGAGGCAGCGCGTGTTGCAAAAGCTCCCGTTCCTGCACAATTTCCTCAATCATGTAACGGAGGTCTTCTGATTTTTCAAGCGCCGCCAGTGCCAGCTCCTGCGTCGCCTCGTTTATGTTATATGGCGGTTTAATTTTGTCGAGCAGCTGAATCAGTTGTTCAGAGGCAAAAGCCAAGCCGAGGCGCAGACCAGCCATGCCCCATGCTTTGGAGAAAGTCTGCAGCACCAGCAGGTTCGGGAATTCATCTAAACGGGCTGTCCAGCTAGGGCTGTCACAAAAATCAATATAGGCCTCATCTACTACCACTACTCCGCTAAAACCTTTTAATATGGCTTCGATGCTCTCCGGGTTTATAAGGTTAGCAGTGGGATTATTGGGTGAGCAGATAAAGATCAGCTTGGTGTTGGGTTTTACCTGTGCCAGCACCTCTTCTACAGGCACCTGAAAATCAGCGGTAAGTTGCACGGCGTCTAATTGCACGTCGTTCAGGTTTGCTGATACTTCATACATGCCATAAGTAGGCGGAAGATGCAGCATAACATCCTGACCAGGCGTACACAGCATGCGGAACAGCAAGTCTATGGCCTCGTCGCTGCCGTTGCCTAAGAAGATCTGGCTTGGCCTTACCTCCTTTAGCTGGGCAATTTTCTGCTTCAGCTTCTTTTGGTGCGGATCAGGGTAGCGGTTATAATTATTCCCAGCCAGACTGCCAATATTGTTCTCATTAGCATCAATAAATATACTGGCAGCTCCTTTAAATTCATCGCGAGCCGAAGAATAAGCTTTCATCTTCAGCACATTTGGCCGAACAAGCGACTCCAGGTTAAACATGGTTTATCTCCTTTAATCTTATACTTACTGCATTTTTGTGTGCCTGCAAGCCTTCTGCTTCTGCCATTACTTCTATGGTTGATCCTATATTTTGCAAACCGGCAGGCGTAATGTATTGAAAAGTGATCTTTTTGACGAAACTATCTAAGGAAACGCCACTATAGGCACGGGCATAACCGTTTGTAGGTAAGGTATGGTTAGTGCCGGAGGCATAATCACCGGCAGATTCGGGGCTGTAGTTGCCCAGGAAAACAGAACCTGCGTTTGTTATCAGATCCAAAACCTCATCAAAATTTCTAATAGAGAGGATCAGGTGCTCTGGCGCGTAAAGATTTGAAAAAGCCAGCATATCATCTACTGAGTGAAGCACAATGCCTATGCTATTAGATAATGCTTTGTCAGCAAACCCCTTGCGTGGTAAAATATCGAGTTGTGCTTTCAGCTCCACCTCTACCTGATCGAGCAAAGCAGCCGATGTTGTAAGCAGTACAACTTGCGAATCACCACCGTGTTCAGCCTGCGACAATAGGTCAGCGGCCACAAAAGCAGGGTTGGCGGATTCATCGGCAATAACTAAAACTTCGGATGGTCCGGCTGGTAAATCTATTGCTACACCGTATTTGTTTACCAGTTGCTTGGCCACGGTTACGTATTGGTTACCCGGGCCAAAAATTTTATCCACGGCGGGTACACTTTCTGTTCCGAATGCCATGGCGGCAATCGCCTGAGCGCCTCCGGCCTTTACCACTTTAGTAATGCCCAAAACATTGGCCACATAAAGTATGGCCGGGTGTATAGAGCCATCAGCTGAAGGAGGTGTGCAAAGCACTATTTCGCGACAACCCGCTATGCGTGCTGGTACCCCTAGCATCAGCAAGGTAGAGAACAAAGGGGCGGTGCCTCCCGGTATATAAAGCCCTACTTTTTCGATAGCAACACTTTTCCTCCAGCAGGTAACACCTGGCATTGTTTCTGTTTGCTTAACTGGCTCTGCCTGTGCCGTATGGAAGAGTTGTATGTTGCTGTAGGCTTGTAAGATAGCTTCTTTTAATTCAATAGAAACTTTTGAATCTGATGCTTTTATTTCTTCGGCTGAGACCAGAAGGTTTTCTATAGTTACCTTATCGAATTTCTCCGCTAGCTCCCGTAAAGCAGCATCACCTTTTTCCTGTACGAGGTTAAATGTCTCTTTAATGCCGGGCTCCAGTTCTTCCAGGTTTTTGGTTGGTCTTGTAGTAAGATCAGCCCATGCATTCTGTGCCGGGTTTAAAATCTTTCGCATCATACAATCATTTTTTCGATCGGCACCACCAGTATTCCCTGCGCTCCTGCTTCTTTTAACTTCTCTATAATTTCCCAGAAATCATCTTCGTTCACCACCGAGTGTAGAGAACTCCAACCCTCTTCGGCCAGTGGCATTACGGTAGGGGCCTTAATGCCAGGCAGCAATTGGCTTACCGACTCCACCTGGTCGTTTGGCACGTTAAGTACTATATACTTGGCTCTTTGCGCCCGCTGTACGGCGTGTACTCTAAACAGCAACTTCTCTAGTATCTGCTTCTTCTCTTCGTTTAAGTTACTGTTGGCAATCAGCACAGCCTGAGAGCTAAACACGCGTTCTACTTCGCGTAAGCCATTGCTGATAAGCGTACTGCCTGAACTTACAATATCGCAAATGGCCTCTGCCAAACCAATGCTTGGTGCTATCTCTACAGAGCCGCTAATGGTGTGAATCTGTGCCTTAACTCCATGCTTGTCGAGGTATGTCTGCAGCAGGTTCGGATAAGAGGTGGCGATGTTTTTTCCTTCCAGGTCGGCAATGGAGCTATATTCATCAGCTTTTGGAACTGCTAGCGATAAGCGGCATTTGGAGAAGCCGAGTTTCTCTACAGTAAGTTCCTCTTTACCTTCCTCTACTAATACGTTCTCGCCTACAATGCCTATGTCGGCTACTCCATCGGCTACGTAGCCCGGAATATCGTCGTCGCGGAGAAAAAGTATTTCTAATGGAAAGTTAGTAGACTCGGTTTTCAGTTTTAAAGAGCTGCTGATAAAAGAGATTCCACATTCACGGATCAGGTTGAGCGAATCGTCGCTAAGCCTGCCAGACTTTTGGATAGCTATTCGAAGCATTTTTTTGAGAGAATTTTAAGTACAAAAATAAAAACCACCTTGCTTTCTGCAAAGTAGAATAACGGCTTAAAAGCCTGAAGGGGCGATATATTGACTTTATTCCTCTTACGAGGAATGATGGAAGTGATGATGAAACGCAACGGAACCACAAGCAGCAGGCGCTGCGGCATGTATAAGGGCTATATAGGTAGTGGTGTTGCTCATATGCGCTGCAAAAGTAACAGGAAATTTGAGAAATGAAAATAATTTTATTCTTCTATTGCATTTTTCAACATAAAGGTAATCATGCCATAATGTTTTGGCAATAATTACCAGGGTTTGTTTGTGCCTCACTAACCGCTAGTTTAAAGGCTTTTAGTTAATATTTGCCGATAGATTATATGTTAGAATATGTAATTTATTGATTATTATTCTTTTATAAGTTCTGCTTCAGGCACCACTACTGTCGGAACACGATTTTGAAAATTTATTTCCATAACTTTGCTTTATAGTTTCTTAAGTAAATTTATCTGGCATAATTTTTTCAGTTTGTTGAAAGAGAACTCAGTGGATTGATTAGAAAATGACAAAGCACCTCTTAAGCCTATTTATTCTGTTTCTTTCTGTTTTAGGAAGTGTACCAGCTACTGCCCAGTTAAAACTTCCACAGGCAAGTCCGGAGGCATTTGTAAAGCAAACGATAGGTTTAACTGAAATTTCTATTCAATATCATTCTCCCAGCGTGCGAGGACGTAAAATATTCGGAAATTTGGTTCCTTACGGTCAGCTGTGGCGTGCAGGTGCCAACGAAGCAACTCTCATTAAGTTTGCCGATGATGTGTACCTCAACCACGAGCGTGTCCCCGCCGGCACCTACTCCTTCTTTATATTACCCGAAAACGAGACAGATTGGAATATTGTGCTGAACAAAGACACCACTCTTTGGGGATTGGAAGGGTACAGCGAATTAAATGATGTTGCCTATCTGCGTGTAACACCCCAGAAAGTTGATCACTTTGAAACCATGCAATTTCAATTTTCTGATATTGGAGTCAACAAAGGGAAACTGCACATGGTATGGGAGAACTCCAAAGTTACTTTAGAGATTGAAACAGAAGTAGAAAAGAAAGCACTTGCTAATATCAGGCAAGCATTAAAAGAAGCCAATTCTGATGACTGGTTTATATGGGCTCAAAGTGCCGAATATATGATACCCCGGAAAGAGCATCATGAAGAGGCCCTGAAGTGGATTAACAAATCCATTTCAGTCAAAGAAAACTTCTACAACAATTGGGTGAAGGCACGGCTTTATGCTCAAAACCAGGAATTTCAGGAGGCTGCTAACCTCACCGCCAAAGCCATGCAATTAGGTAATACTGAGCCAGAAGCGTATAAAGTATATGCCAAAGAAATAGAGGCGGCCTATACAATCTGGAAAAAAAGGCGGTTTTAAAAACGGGTTCTTACCATTCTTTTTACCACTACCTTTTCCTCTTAACAAGAATATTCTATCCATTAGCCTTTGTGCCAAAAACCTATTTTGTGCTCCGAAAGGTCCTTTTTATTAGAATAATTGAGTGGTGGGTAGCTGATTGGTAATGGCTGATGAATAATAGCCTTACCTACCTCGCTGCGTATTCAGTTATTGCAAAAGTATGGCAGAAGCAGAAGGAATAAAGCGATTACTTAAGAAAGCCGGGCTCCCTAATAGCTTCTGGTATCTAAAAACTTCAAAATACCTCTGGAAGGCCTTTTTCATTAGCGGAATTTTCGCTTCATCCAAAAATTAACGCTACTGCAGCAGCTACACTTCTTAGAATTTGTATCTTTCGTTTTCTGATACAACCGCAACTACATGTACTAATCTTTATGAAAAAACTAATTCTCACAGGGCTTACTGCTGCAATTCTCTTTTCCTGCTCCAGTCAGAAGACCGAGACAGCTACAACCACCATTGGAGCAGATATAACTAACCTACAAGAGGAGGCTCAACTGTTTCTGGATGAATACTCCGCTACTTACCAGCAATTGTATACGGCCTCTGCTGAAGCCGAGTGGGCTTCAAACATTAAAATAGTGGAAGGTGACTCCACCAATGCGATAGCGACCCGAAAAGCCAACGAGGCCTTCGCAGCCTTTACGGGTAGTACTGAAAACATAAAACAGGCACGTCAACTGCTGGAGCAAAAAGAAGAACTCAGCGGGCTGCAGATAAAGCAGCTGGAGCAAGTGCTATATGCAGCAGCCAACAATCCGCAAACAGTCCCGGAAATAGTGAAAGCACGCATAAAGGCAGAAACGGATCAAACTGAAAAGCTCTATGGTTTCGACTACAAATTGATTGGAAATTCAGTAACGACCAATGACCTGGATAAGGTTCTCCGGACCGAAAAAAATGTAAAGAAGCGTTTAATAGCCTGGCAGTCCAGCAAGGAAGTTGGCAAAGGCTTGCGCGAAGGTATTCTCAACCTTAGAGATTTGCGCAATCAAACCGTTCAAAGCCTGGGCTACGACGACTATTTTACTTACCAGGCCTCTGACTATGACTTAAGCAGAGAAGAAATGATGGAGCTGATGCAGCAGCTGAATGCAGAGCTTCTGCCTCTTTACAGGGAACTACACACCTATGCCCGCTATGAGCTGGCCAAGCAGTACGGTGTTAAAGATGTTCCGGATATGCTGCCGGCCCACTGGCTCCCGAACCGATGGGGACAAGATTGGAGCGCTATGGTAGAAGTAAAAGGCCTCGACCTGGATGGTGCCTTAAAACTGAAAGGCGACAAATGGCTGGTTGAGCAGGCGGAGCGGTTCTACACCAGCCTCGGTTTCCCTAGTTTACCGACTTCTTTTTACGAAAAATCTAGCCTGTATCCATTGCCTGCTTCGGCCAACTACAAAAAGAACAACCATGCCTCTGCCTGGCACATGGACCTCGAGAAAGATGTGCGAAGCCTGATGAGTGTGGAGCCCAATGCCGATTGGTACGAAACTACTCACCACGAATTAGGCCACATCTACTATTACATGACCTACACAAACCCTGATGTGCCGGTGCTGTTGCGAGCCGGTGCGAACAGGGCCTACCACGAGGCCGTTGGTAGCTTAATGGGTCTGGCAGCTATGCAAAAGCCTTTTCTGGCTGAACTAAACCTGGTTGATGCGAATACTAAAACAGATGAGATCCAAACCCTGCTCAAAGAAGCGCTAAGTTATGTCGTGTTTATTCCTTTTGCCTCAGGAGTTATGAGTGAGTGGGAACACGACTTTTATGCTAAAAATCTTCCGGCGGAAGAATTAAATAAACGTTGGTGGGAGCTGACCCGCAAATATCAAGGTATGGTGCCTCCATCAGAAAGAGACGAGACGTTCACCGATGCCACCACCAAAACGCACATCAATGACGATGCGGCCCAATATTATGATTACGCCTTATCCTACGTCATATTATTTCAGTTACACGATCACATAGCCAAAAACATTCTGAAGCAGGATCCGCACGCTACCAACTATTACGGCAGCAAAGAAGTAGGTGCGTTTTTAAAGAGCATCATGTACCCGGGTGCCAGTGCAGACTGGCGCCAAATGCTAAAAGATAAAACAGGTGAAGAACTTAGCGCGAGAGCCATGGTAGCTTATTTCCAACCGCTAATGGATTACCTGAAAGAGCAGAACAAAGGCCGGAAATATACGATGTAGCAGAGTTTATAACATAAAATAAAAGGAGCATAAGTTAAACCTTGTGCTCCTTTTATTTTAATTCTATTTCTACTAAAATAAGGTTTCTTTGAGTTGGTTTATTTTACTAATGATGAATCTACAATTTTATTATTGATTGAAACTCTTAATTGCCAAACAAGTCAGATGACAGGTACCTGTCGCCCCTGTCGCAGATAATGCAAACTATGACGCCTTCTTCCAGAGATTCCATTAGTTTTAAGGCGGCAGCCACAGCACCTCCACTACTCATGCCTGCAAAAACGCCTTCTTCGCGCGCCAACCTACGTGTCATAGCAGTAGCTTCAGCCTGCGATACATCAATTACACTATCTACTCGTTCCCGCTCAAATATTTTAGGTAAATATTCATCCGGCCACCTTCTGATACCTGGAATTTGAGACCCCTCCAGAGGCTGCGTTCCTACTATCTGTACTTGTTCGTTTTGCTCCTTCAGGTACCGCGAAACACCCATTATGGTACCTGTCGTACCCATAGAAGATACAAAGTGTGTGATGGTCCCTTGGGTTTCGCTCCAGATCTCGGGACCGGTGGAGTTATAGTGGGCAAGGTAATTATCTGGGTTAGCAAATTGATTCAGCATAAGGTAACCTCCTTCTTCTACCCTGGCATGCACATAATCTATGGCAGCTTCCATAGATCCTTCGGCAGGAGTTAATATAACCTTTGCGCCAAAAGCTTCCATTGTTAGAACCCGCTCTCGTGTGGCATTGGCAGGCATTACCAATTCTATTTCAACACCGAAGATGCGGGCAATCATTGCCAAAGCAATTCCAGTATTGCCACTGGTTGCTTCTATAAGTTTCATGCCTGGCTTTAGTTCTCCACGGTCAAGGGCTCCTTTAATCATGCCATAAGCAGCCCTGTCTTTTACACTGCCACCAGGATTGTTTCCTTCCAACTTAGCCAAAAGTTTAACCTTAGGCTTTGGTGATATTGTTTTAAGTTCTATCAGAGGCGTATTGCCAATAAAATCTAATAAAGTGGCCATGTCTGGTTGGTTAGTTGCGGATATTTATGCCCAAATTAAACACTGGGATAAACTACAGTTTTAGATCTAAAAATGACTGAAGCAGGCAGTGCTGCTTTTCTCTAGTAAGGCGGCTGTTCTGCGGGTATTTTAACGATACAGAATCAGGTTGCTTCTGAAGTCACTTACCTCTACACCATTTACCATCACTCCTTCAATGGCAGTGGTAGCAGGGCAACACTCACTGGAAGAATTAGCAGTTGCCTTCACTTCTATTTGATCCCGCTGCCCTAGTGCTTCTACGTAATAGACTGAAACGTTCGGCACCAAGGGTAATACAGCTTTTTCCGATTCGAACCTTATCGGAATTCTTTCCCTGGAACCGTCCTCAAAATAAAACGCCTCTATTTCGGCATTCGTAATTTGCGGATCACGTCCAAAAATCAAATCGTTACCATTTTCGCCTGATCTAACGGAAAAAGATATAAATTCCTCTGTTAAGCAGTCTATGTCATCGCATGAATCCGAGCAGGCAAATAACACAAGACTGAAAAATAGCAGGTAAATGTTTTTTAAATAGTTTCTCATTTTATTCATACAACGGTGTCAGTCGTCTATTAGAGGGGCCAAAATAACAAACCTTTGGCATATTAGCAGTATGCTGCTCCTATTTTAGCGTTTTAAGTACCCCAATCATGTCTGATGATTTCCCTTCACTTTTTCAGCTCGCTTCATCCATATAATAAAGAGATAAATATAGCATTCCTCTTTGGCCCTGATATTACGGTAGGTTCCGTTTATACGGAGACATAAAGCAATAAGCAGGTCTCATCTCCTTGTAGCTTGTACGGCAATTTTTGAAGCAGGTGAGCAAAGCTCGCTACACTGTCGCTTATCAGGATGTTTCTAACACCAATGCCTTACTGGATAATGCTTTTATTTATTTTGAGGATCTTCTTAGGGCATCGAAAGGCGAGCTTTGCAGAGAATTAGGAGTGGATGCACTAGTATCTGGTAAAACAACGATGTCGAAATCAATGTCTGACGGGGCCGCCATTGCTGTAGGTTTACTATTAGGTATGGGGTTCTACCAACTCTGGGAGCACTTCTATAACAGTACATGAAGGCAAAAGAGGAAACTTATGTGGAAATATGGCTATACAGCCACCATCAGCGTAGGCAGCAGCAGACAATCTCTTTCGAACGCTCTTATGAAGTACTCATCAAAAAACTTCCCATACAAAAAATCTTTAATTTAAACCATAGCAGGTAACTTCAGTTCACATTTCCTATCTTGATAAAGCAAAAAAGCCTGTGTCAAGACAGGCTTTTTTAAAACGACCGGCCACAGCATGAGCTATGGCCGGATTTATTTTATACACTGTATACTTTCCTTATTTGCGTACCCGGCGAAAAGTTTCGCTAAAGCGAAAAACTTAAAACAGCCTTAAAAGTTAAAAAGCAAACCCTACTGAGGCTTTGATCACGCTATTGTAGGTTTTAAAAGTAGCAGCATTGTCTACAGGACTTAGTCCAAAGTCATACCCGGCACTCAGGTTAAACCCGCTGTTAAAGCGGTAACCTACCCCACCAGATAAAGCAAAATCAATTTCGCGCATGCCGCTTTTCATGTCCCACTCTGTATTGATTAAATTAACACCAAGAGCACCAGCTCTTGCACGCATTTTGTTCGAAAGTAAATAAGATACTTGCGGACCAGCAAAAATATGGAAGCCATCTCCTACATATACTTTAGCCAGAATGGGTAAGTCCAGGTATTCTGCTTTGTTTGTGAGGGTGCCACGAACATTAAGAAAATCAGTCAGTTCAAAAGGCAAGGTCCCAGTTAGTCTGGTGCCCTTTTGTGAGTACTGAAGACCTGGTTCTATTTCAAACCCTGGTGCTATAGGTATGGTGACAAAAACTCCGGCGTGAAACCCTTCCCGCATCTGCTGCGAGACGGCGCCATCGGTAAAATCCAAAATATTGTTAGCGCTTTTTACACTTTCTCCTTGCCAGTTAGCAAGGTTTAAACCAGCTTTAATTCCAAAGCGAACCGGGCTTTGTTGCTGCGCGAGCACATCTGATGCCGAAAAGCCAAGCACCAGGGCCACTAATATGAATATCTTCTTCATTTTTCCTCTCCATTAAATATTACAATTATCTTGTAACCGCGCAGTTGTGAATATCTTAAACAAAACCGTGCCAGAAATATACAGCAGAGATGCAGGCAGGATCAATAACATGTGTAACTGGCTGATTAATAAATATTTATATATTTGTGTATTTTTTCTTCTTTTGTTTAAGGAGAACCTGCTCCTTTTTATTTGAAGTATTATGGTTGGCAATGAAGCTGGCAGGATTACCTTTGCAACCTATATACAAAAAGTAAAAGCATTACAAAACGCATGACAGACAAAAAACAGGTACAGCTGAAGAGGCTGGCAATCCACCGGGTTGGGAATAAGGCGAAAGAGGAAGGCGTTATCATATCGAAAGATTTAATTGACCTGCGGGATGAGGAGCTAAATAACCTGCTGTTAGGCTATTTCCTGTCTCCTTTTAAACAAGAGGAGTTTTTTAGGTTTACGCATAGCTCGGACCTTACCCTTAATGAAATGTTTGCCTACGCCACCCTTATATTCGGCAAGCCTGAAAGTTTTCATGAATACTCTGTCCACATACTGCATCACCTTTATGAGCAGTCGGATCATCCGAAGGTGAAGAGCGGAGAATTATATATCGCACATTTTTCCGGGTGCGGTATAGACGAGACAACTGTAGACGCAATCGGCATTTTTAAATCGGAGAACAAAGATACCTTTCTAACTTTCAAGGACGAGGAGGAGGATCTGGCAATGCATTACCACTCTGGTGTGAATATCAAGAGTGTAGACAAAGGCTGTATGATTTTTAATATCGAAGCCGAAGATGGTTACCGGGTAAAACTGGTTGATGCCAACAGCACCGATGCCGTCTTCTGGAAAGAAGATTTTTTGAATGTAACAGAGGTCAAAGACACCAATTTTACCACCAAAACTTACCTAAACCTTTGTAAAGATTTTTCGGAGGAGGTTTTTGCTCAGAAAGACAGCAAAAAAGAGCAGATCGATTTTATAAATCGCTCAGTAGACTATTTTTCGAAAAACGAAACCTTTGACCTGGAGGAGTTTACAAGCAGCGTTATAGACGAACCAGAGTCAGCGGAGCGTTTTAAAAATTATTCTCAAAGCTTTGCCGAAGAGCGTGGCATTCAACACTTCGATGACTTTACTATAAATAAAGCTACTGTGCGAAATATGAAACGCAAGTTTAAGAATTTTATTAAGCTAGACACGCAAATAGAGATTAAGCTAAGTGGTTACAATCCGGAGCAGAGTGAGCAATACATGGAACGAGGATTTGACGATGATAGAGGCATGCATTTTTATAAGGTTTACTTCCATAGTGAGTCCTAATGCAGATAAAGGAAACCACAAAGAGTAAGCATTTGTTTTGGTGCAAGGCTTCTGCAAGACCGGAATGATTCTTGTTTAGCCAATCAGAAGAACAGACATTATATGAAATACTTCCTATTATCAATCCTATTAGCGGTTGCGGCACCTGGTGCCTATTCCCAAACTGGTGGTTCAATACCAAAAACTACTCAGGCAGGAACAAAAACGCTGGAACAGCGCGCGCAGGAAATTACAGCCAGCATGGCAAAGCACCTGGGGCTATTACCGGAGCAGGTTAAAAAGGTGGGTAACATTAACCTGACCAGTATGCAACACGCCGAGGCTGCCAAAAAGCAATATAAGGATAACCCTAAAATGCTGATGCAGCAGATGGACATGATTGCACAAACCAGGCTCTCCCAAATAAAAGAAGCCCTTACTCCAATGCAGTTTGCGCAATATCAGCAGCGACGCGAAGAGAAAATGGGTGTTCCAAAAGAGGCCCAGAGCCTTCCTTCCTCCGGACAACCTGGCGGGTATCAGGATCAGCATTAGTTGAGTAGATATATACTTTACCAACAGGCAACGCAAATACAGAGGCTAAACAGAATTACTCTAATCAAAAAGGCCTTCTAGTGGCATTTCTGAGTTTACAATAGTAAGGGGCATATTTATAAAAAAGACAGAGGCAGGATCTATTTTCCCGTCTCTGCCTTTTTTATTCTATTCCTATTAACCGCTAATTGCGGCAAGACTTAATTGTTAAGTACTACAACTTAACTTCTTTAAAGCAAATTCTATTCTGCCACCACTACTTTTTGCAGTAGACTAGGTGCAGTTTCTTTTATTTGACTTTGGCTTATGGCTGCGCTTGTTTCTTTTTTCTGAGCCTCCAGGCGCTGATGGTCTGTTACGATAGCTCCTGGTGGTTTAAAGAGTATCTGGAAAATTTCTTTAGAATTTCGCGCATGTTTCAGGTCCTGCCAGATAGCTTGGTATTCATGAAAAACAAGGTACACGGGGTTGTACGAGGTAACTTGTGTGGTAAGTCCATATATAGGCTCCTCCTCTTCTGCCTGGAAGGTGCCAAAGAGCCTATCCCAGATAATGAGCGTTGAACCATAATTTTTGTCGATATATTTCGGATTGGAGCCATGGTGAGCCCTGTGGTGCGAAGGTGTAACAAAAAGGTACTCAATGGGTGCTGGCATCTTGCGAATTAGCTCCGTATGGATCCAGAACTGGTACAATACTGCTATTTGATGGCAAACAAAAAAAGTAAAAGGGTCGATGCCTAGCAGCGGCACAGGAATAAAAAACACGAACTTGATCTGGTTGGTCCAGCCGGTGCGGAAAGAAACAGAAAAGTTCATCTTCTGGGAAGAGTGATGGGTAACATGTGTTGCCCACCAAAACCTTTGCTCATGCGCAATGCGGTGCGCCCAATACCTGCAGAAATCCACGGCTATAAAACAAACTATATACCCCCACCAAACCCGCGGCATGGCCCAGGGCACCATGTTGTAAATGTACATGGCAATGGAGAACAGGAAAATCTTGAGTGTTCCTCCTATTACTGCGTTTACACCTCCAATAGTAAGTGCTGCAAGAAAATCTTTGTTATGGTAATAGTTTTTCTTTTTGTAAATGCCCACCAGCCATTCTGCCACCACCGAAATGATAATAAGTGGAGCGGCATAGTGCATGATGGTTAAATCATTCAGCCCCTCTAGTTGATCAAACGTAATTATCTCCTTGTTCATTAAATATAGATTTCGCTATTTTTACTTCTTTAGTCAAACGGGGATATGCCCAAAGGGTTAAACAAGCAGCGTATTTAGGTAAAAATAGATCGCCACTGGCAGCTTTGAATTAAATCTACTCTCAAAAAGTGCCTATAGTTACAATTTTAGGTGTGGTTTAGCGAATCTTTGTAATTATCCTCTTGGTTTTTTTCGTTTATTGATGAATAGTTAATTTTGTTAAAAGAAGAAAGATGAACATCAGAAAGAAAGTAAAAGCTATTCTTCCGCTGGAGGCAGGCCGGTTTGTAGCCCTTGATGTTTTTGTTAAGGCAGCCGAAAAAGAAAAATGGAGTGAGCAGGAAGTACAGTATGTAATAGATGAGGTTGTTGAAGCTGCTAATGACGCGGAAGGTCTGGAAGTTCTGCAATCCTACACTGTTTAGGAGATTGCTTAGCAAAAGCAAGGCCGACCCATATCAGAATATCAGGTCGGCCTTGCCTCGTTTTTATCTTGATTGTGAAGCTAGAGAATTAATTAGTGAGAATTAACATAGGTAGATCGTTATTTCTTGATGTAACGGAGCTTATTTTTCCGTTTAACCCTCTGCCTCATTAGAGGCAATAAATTTTGAAATTTGAACATTGTTCCACTTTCCAATTATTTCGTCTTTGCGCCCTACCAAGATATCGATTCTATTACGAAGGCGCCTGTGCATGGTATCACGCACAATATAGAGGCCATCTAGTTCTTCAGAAATACCCGAAACAACAAGCGAGTCTCCATAATTAATTTCTCCTCCCCAACGGGTGTGCAAGTCCCTGGATACTGCTATCCATCGATGTTTCTTAGGATTTTTCTCATTGATTTTGGAGCCGTCTGCGGTAATAAAGGGGGTTTCGTCGGTTTGACCTGGCTCTGGAAAGTAAACAGTGGCGGTTACTGTAAGTGGTTCAGCACTCGAAACAGGTTCTTGTTCCTGTTTCTGTTCCTGATTTATTTCGGGATTCGGAATGGCAAAAATTGTAGTTTGTTTATTTTTGTCAGGCTGAGGTGTCTCTGCTTTGCTGACTGAAAATTCTTCATCCAAAACCAAGAAAATGGAGAGTGCTACAGCTAGTAATTTGTACCTTATCATAAGCATTCTTTTTGTTATACATCGGTTTTCTAATAGTAAATGGCTTTAACGTTAGTTTAGGAAGATGGTTGTCGGACCATGTTTTAATAGCAGCAAAGCCCTTATATTGGATGAAACTGATTTTTAATGCTTTTTAATTTGAAAAGCTTAAATAATACTAAGAAAAATCTAATAAAAATTTTTAGATAAAAGCATCATAAATAATTTCTTCCATGATCCTGTTCTAGACCCCGGGAAGACTTAATAATTCAAAATTGTTTAAACATAAATGGCTTTATTAGCATCTTAATGGAGAAAAATTTAAATTATTTTATTTGAAAATGCCGCTTACTTTTGTTTTTACCTAATGAGGAATTTGCACTTATTTTAGTAGGGGATTCGGTGCTGAGGAATTTTTAAGGTAGGAGAAGGAGCAATATAGGATGCTCAAAAGTGAGACTATTTTTAATAGTAAAATTACAGGGCAAATACTCTAAAACTTTAGTTAAAAGAGCCTTAAAGAAAAAAGGCCAGCTAGGAAACTCCTCATTTTTCTCTTGAATATTGGAAAGTCAAAAAAATAGTTATGGTGTGAAAGTTATTCTATAAAACTGTGTTCTGATTTTTATTTGTCTTCAGATAAATTTCACGTTCATGTTTAAAAGCAATGTGCCCTTGTTTTCTCCTCTTCCAGGTTTAATTGCTTCAGGAGTTTTGTCTAGTATGGAAGTACTTATCGTAAATGACATAAACCAGAAATATTGCCAAACTTACTCCTCCTACCCACAAAAGTCCAGACTTCAGACTGTCGCTGTTTTCGCCTAGCCAGGCTAATAAAACTGTTAACGGTATAATACCAGCCAACGTGGCACCCATAAACTTCAGGTATCCCATTCGGGCCAGGCCAGCTACAAAACTAACTGCATCATTAGAGAGTATGGGTGAGATTCTCGCTATTACCACGGCCCATATGCCATATTCGTCAACAAAGCCTGCTACTTTACGCTCCGCTTTGTGGCCAATTAGTCTGCTCACTCCTGCCTCGCCCAAGCTTTGGCCAATTAGGTAACCCACGGTTGCCGCTACCGAAACCGCTGTGACAGCCAGTATTGAGCCCCAGAAAGGCCCGTATGCTATAATTGCAACCAGCATAAGAGCCACTACATTTACCACCAACAAGAACATTTGAGCCACCATAGCTCCTATAAGAAAAAAGGGTCCCCAGAACCCGAACTGGCTTACCCATTCCGAAATCTTTTTTTCGTCTCCGCTGGTTAATACTTCCCAGGCTCTTTTTGTCTCTTGCTGAAAGCCAGGAAAAATAAAATAACACGCCACCAGTGCCAATATAATAGCACCTGTAAGGTAAAGAGGCCACTTACTTTGCTTGATATCAGTAGTGCTAGGGATGGTTTGTTCTTCTCTCATTTTTGACAGAACTAGTTGTTTGAACACTAGACGTAAAAAAAGAGTCTGAAGTTGGCGTCTCTACCATGCCGGATTGTTGGTTCAATACATACTTGTGGTAGTATCTGGCGTCAGGTGCAGGTAAACTAATGCTATAATGCACCCTAACACTGGCTGGGGCTGCCTGGTAGGTGCCACTAAGATGTTGCTGCTGCAATAATTGCTGGTTTGGTGTGAGCGGTTCGGGTTCTTCTTCGCTTACCTCCTGTTGTACCGGGTTACCACTTCCAAAAACTAGTGTTGCCACCAATCCTGCCAGTATGCCCCCAATATGGCCCTCCCAGGAGATGCGCTCCTCGTTCGGGAACAGGCCATACAAAAAGCCACTGTATAAAAACAGTATGGCTAAAGACACAGCCAGAGCACCTCGGTCGCGCCGGATCATGCCCAGGAAAAACAGGTAACCAACCATGGCATACACCACACCACTTGCTCCAATATGGTAAGATGACCTGCCAATAAACCAGGTTAGCAAGCCACTACCTGCATAACATAAAGAAATTACCTGCAGCGCCACCCTACTGTGCAGAAATATTATAAAACCAGACAGTAACACCAACGGGAACGAATTTGAAAGCAGGTGCGGCACCCCGCTGTGTATCAGCGGACTAGTTACTACGCCAATTAACCCGAAAAACCTACGGGGTAGCACGCCAAGCCAAACCAAGTTTGCCTCAGTCAGGAACTCCATCAATTTAATTAGCCAGAGTAGCGCCACAAACAGCGCACCGGGCAGAAAACTGTTGGCAAAGCGATCACTTTCCTCCTGTAATGATTTCATATGGGCTAAAGATAGTGGGCTATTTACGTATGTCACAGTCCTAGGTGAGTTAAAGTTTAATTTTCTTCGCTTAGATCCTAAAGCCATTCACAGGCCAAAAAGGACTCGACTGTAAAGAAAAAAACTAATTCACACACCTTCAACCCTGCAGGAAGGTGATACTAAATGCAATTTTTTGGATAAAGTGTTTATGCAGGATAGCCATATAAGTTGCATTAAATGAAGTGTTTAAACCCTATATCGATTTTCATATAAAACACCTCCGAAAGGCCATTTTCATTTAAATAATTTGTATTTGGCAAGCCCCGTTAGTAGCAGCCGGGAACTAATGGCATTTATAAGGAAAGTCAAGAACCCTTGGCATTAAACCGGCTCTCTGTTTTACGGATCTTGTTCGTCCAATAATTTTTTTAATAACTGATGGAGGTTACCTAAAAGTTTAAAGCAGCCAAAAACCTACTGTAGCAATAATGCTCGCTACAGCATAGTCTTGTAATTGGTGCAGCAAAAGTTGCCTTGCCAGCAAGAGTATCGACGAATATTTGAAAGAAGCCAGCTTTATCTTATTTTAGGATAATGAATTATTCGTTGCTCACCAAAATAGCGGCCCCCGCAGGCCTTTTGCTCCTGGCCCCCCTGATGTTTAGGCTAAACCTAACACGGTTTACAGCTAGTGGTGGGCCTGTTTCTGCTGCGCAGAGGGTTTGGTGGGCCTATCTGGTGTATGTGTATTTGTTTCTGTCGCCGTTGCTGGCATTTGATCTTGCTCTCCCCGCCTTAACCCTTACCTGCATCCGGTACTTCAGTATTCTTATTTATTTCAGGGCTGCACTACAGTGTTTTTTTATTTTCAGACTCAAAAAGTGGTCGCCTTTGCTCGGCTTTTGTTATAATATTTTTTGCCTTTTCCAGTTAAGCTACATTTTGGCTGAATATTCGGGCAGTTCTGTGCCTGAACAAAGCCCTTACCATTCCTCCAGCCTTTTTCTGCTACTGCTCGTGAATTGCCTGGTGGTAGACAGTGTGTATGCTCTTCTTAAATTTCGGGTCGGTTACCTTGATACCCGACTGCTTAAAGCCCTTAATTCCTTATCGCTGGCGGGTTTGTTCCTCCTGCTGCTAAGCTTCTATTTAATTTAAACAATCTGGCCTGCTCAAATCCCAACATCAGGTTTAGACGCGCGTATGAGAGAGAAGGTCGCTTTAATTGTACGTCCTGCCTTTTCTTTTCCAGTTGCGCCCCGGATCTCTTTCCTCCACGTAACCTGTAGCCTTCTTGCTTAAGCTACAGGTTAAAACATATCGATGTAATGACCTTATAGTAAGATGTTTACCTGTTTTGTTTAACAAGTTTGAGGCTTTTAAATATGAGTGTCCGACTTATAACCAGCCTGATTTATTTCTCACTTGTAGCGTTACAAACCGTTCCTGGCTTTGCTACCCAAATACTACTACCCATGGATGGTGCTCAAAAAGATCATCTGAAATCATACGGGGTCGCTTTCTGGGTGCTGGAGCAGCAACAGGAAGTAGACTGGCTTCTTAATTACCGAGGAGGAAGCTTCGCCTTTCGACATGCCGATCCTTATGAGAAAGAACTTTTGGCTCGGGGGGTTACGTATCAGGTGCTGTCTGATGCCGAGTACCACCACATTGTAGCTGAATTAGCGCACCCAGAAGTTAATATGGATGTGATGAAGCTGGAAAAGGTGCCTAAAATTGCGGTGTATTCTCCTCCTATGGCAGAATTTGGCGACGACGCCGTGACATTGGTCTTAACCTATGCCGAAATTCCGTACGACCTGGTTTTCGACGAAGAAGTGCTGGAGCAGAAACTGCTGGAATATGACTGGCTCCACCTGCACCACGAAGATTTTACAGGGCAGTATGGCCGATCTATTGGCCGACGAAGAGGCAGAGATAAATACCTGATGGAACAACAGGAGGCACAGCGGCTGGTAAACAAGTACGGGTACGAAAAGGTATCGCAAATGAAATTAGGAGTTGCCACCCGCATTAAAGAATTTGTTTCTGCTGGAGGTTTTATGTTTGCCATGTGTTCCGCCACCGACACCTACGACATTGCTCTGGCAGCTGAAGGAGTGGACATTGTAGACGAGCTCTACGATGGAGATGGCATAGACCCACAGGCGCAGGAGAAGCTGGACTTCAGCAAAACTTTTGCGTTCCACAACTTTATAATAAGCCAGAACAGTTATGACCGGGGTTTCTCAAATATCGATAATCAACGTTGGGAGCGGAACCTGGAGGAGGAAAACGATTTTTTTTCCATCTTTACCTTCTCCGCAAAATGGGACCCCATCCCAACCATGCTCACGCAAAATCATGTAAAAACTATAAAAGGCTTTATGGGCCAGACAACTGCCTTCAAAAAAGAATGTGTAAAGCCAGAGGTTAACATCATGGGCGAAACGCAGGAGGCAAATGAGGTGCGGTATATGAACGGAACAGTCGGAAAAGGAACCTGGACATTTTACGGCGGCCATGATCCGGAGGCTTACCAGGCTAGAGGCAGCCATTTTCCTACAGATCTCAGCCTCTACCCCAACTCCCCCGGCTATCGCCTGATCCTGAACAATATTTTGTTTCCTGCCGCCAAAAAGAAAAAGCCCAAAACCTAGCCCTTACTAGCCCTTAAGTAGATAGAAAAAGAAACATGAGAAATTGCCTCTGGAAGGTGAATTTTATTAGAAGAATTCAAGTTACAAAATGCTTAATGATTGATAACATGCAGATTTGTAATTAATTTCAATAACTTAAAATACACAAGGTTACACATAATGTATTAAACAAAAAGTTTACCATAATTTTATCAGAAATGATCTACAGTGGCAGAAAAAATGCCTTTTCCTATCCCGGTACGGTTTTGTTTTCATTTAATTATCTTTGGAAATTGTCAGACTCTGCTGCCGCTATGATGTACAAGGAAAAACGTACGCCTCTCTACCTCCTTATCTTTACTTGCCTGCTCCTGCCCTCGTGCATTATTCAGCGAATAGACCGTACGCCCTTCCAACAAGCACCTTATTACCAGCAAACGTTAGAGCAACTGCAAGCGGCCCCTCCCACTATTTCCGAGGAGGATACACTGGAGGTGGGTTGGGCCAAAGTAAATATAACTCCACCACTTAAAACGCCACTAGCTGGCTATGGTAAAAGGCGTGGAATGAAGTATACTGCCATTCACGATTCTGTGTACGTTCGTACTTTTGCCTTCCGAAATGGCAGCAACCAAGCCTACTTTGTAGCTCTGGATATGTTAATCACACCAATGGCAGTAGCGGCCGCTCTTGAAAAAGAGTACCCGCGGCTAGGACTGAAACCGGAGCAAGTGTACCTTTCCGCCACCCATACCCATACCAGCTTTGGCGGTTGGGGTAAAAAGCTCATGGGGAGGTTAATGGCTGGTAAATACAAAAAGCAAGTTGTAGAAAACACCGTGAGTCATATTTTGCAAAGTATGAAGCTGGCACAGGCGCGACAGGAACCTACCCGCTTTAGCTACGAAGAGGTCTCTGTTTCCAGCTTGGTCGGAAACCGGCTTACAGGTAATCCAGCCGTGCTCGATACAACCCTTCGGTTCCTTCAATTTAAGCAAAAGGGTGGCGCAACAGCTGTATTATGTACTTTCTCGGCGCATCCAACTATTCTTCCTTCCATGCAGCCCATCTTATCCCGAGATTATCCTGGCCCATTAGTAGACTCTTTAGAAACAAAGGTAGATTTTGCCGCCTTCTCAGCCGGCGCTGTAGCCAGCCACCAAACCAGAGCACCTTACGGCGATACTTTTAACAGCACGGCGGCAGTAGGAAAGAAACTAGCAGGTAAAATTCTCAGCCGCTTGAATTTTGCCTGCACCACTTATCACACAAGGCTGGCTTTTGCCAGAGTGCCCTTGCATCTTCCTAAACCACAGTGGCGCTCAAGCACTACACACCGTTTTGCACCCGCATTGTTTAATATTGTATTCGGGAATTACCCCGCCTTTGTAAACAGCCTTCAAATTGGTCCAGTGGTGCTACTAGGAGTTCCTGCTGATTATTCCGGAGAGTATATGGAAACGTTAGAAGCTACCGCACAAGAGCAAAACCAGCAGGTGCTGCTCACCGGCTTTAATGGCGGCTACCTCGGCTACCTTACTCCGGAAGAACATTACGACGTAAAAAAGTACGAAACCCGAGTGATGAACTTTTATGGACCTTTTAGCGGCACCTTCCTCACCGACATTCTATTACGGCTATTGCAGCAGCATAAGCAGGCTATGCCAGCACAACCTTAAGGCATATTAAGCACCTGAATGTTTCTAATGAAAAAGGCCTTCCAGAGCAATATTTTTGGTCTATGATCCAAGGTTTGGTGCATTAGCAATAAGCTGCTGCATAATTTGAAGCACTGAAGGACGTTAGGATCAGTGGGTAAACATGTTTTACCTTTGTATCCTTAATCAACTCTTTCACTTGAACCTATCCTGATGAAGAAACACTTATCTTACTTGGTATCTATTTTAGTCACGGCGGCCTTTGTGTCCTCCTGTAAAGATTGCACCGATCCTGTTATTACGCCTTTAGAGCAGACAGACGTAGAGTGGTTAGCTTACAACGAACTTGATTCGGTGCACTTTAAGACCGAGAAAAATGAGATAGTAACCTTTAAGAAAGTAACAGCAAGAGCCGATAATATAGTTGGAGAAGGATCGCAGGTTGGTGATGACTGCATAGCAAGCATGGACACGCAGGCACTAATTATGCTTTCTTCTGAGTCTGGTCAACACCCGGTAATAGGAACTTCTGTTCTCCGACGCCCGAACAAACTGTTTGTTAGAATAATGGTATCGCCTCAGGATTCCGGATTTGAGATCAATCAGGATTTTCCTACTTATCCTTCTCTGCAGGTAGGCGATTTCGTGCATCAGGATGTCTATGAATTAAAGCAGGACAGTACACGAGCCTTAAGTATCAAGCAATTGCTTTATAACAAAAACAGAGGCATTTTGCGCGTGGAGTACTACAATGGCAGGTATTACGAGGTAATATAAAATCCTATTGCTGAGTAATTTAAATATACTATTTGGCACTTTCAATTTAAAAGCCTCTGGTCTGACCATATATGGTCAGACCAGAGGCTTTTCTCTTAAGCTTTAAACTTTCACTTTTTCTCTGGATTCGGTATTGAGCTCTGTTAACACCTCCAAAGCTTTATTCACGTGTTCCAGTGGCTTCGTGCTCGAGTCAAAAACATAGCGCACCACTCCTTTCTTATCGATGATGTAGGTAGCACGCCCCGGCATAATTCCGAGAAAACGTGGTACACCGTACAAATTCCGTACGCTGCCGCCTTTGTCGCTGAGGAGCACAAATGGCAGGTGATGCGATTTTTCAAAACGTTGGTGGGTATCTAAACTATCGGAACTGACTCCTACCACCTCAGCTCCATGCTCCCTGAATACCTCGTACTGGTCCCGGAACTTGCAAGCCTGCTTGGTACAAACTGCTGTATTATCTTTTGGATAAAAATAAAGGACAACGTTTTTTCCCTTCAAAGTCTCACAAAGTCTGAAAAAGCCACCATCCTGACGCTGCAATTCGAAATCAGGGGCTTTATCGCCAACTTTCACTATCTCACTCATGTTTAATCTTCCGTCTGAAGTATAAAATCCGAAACGATATGTTGCAAATAATTTACAAACTTAAGTACAAACATTTAAAAAAGTAAACAAGTGCCCTATTTGTTTTATTAATTAGTCAATGACCTAAAGTTGCTTAAAATCTGGCTGTCGTTGGAGCTGATTAGAGTTACATTCTCCTGTGTAATATTGAAAAGAATCTATATTTTGAAATATTATTAATTTATGATCTGGCTTTGTTGTTACTATTTTTAATTTGGTAATCAGGAACCAAACATTACGAAAAGATGGACACGAAAATAGGGACTTTTGCAGTTGTGAGGGCAGCATTTTGAATGGAAAAAGCTAATTATAAGGTTTTTGCAGGCATAGGTGTTTCTGCCTTGGCTTACCTGGCTATCGGTTATTTCACACTGTATCTATCGTACCCGCACATGATGGTATGGTATGGAGTAACCTTTTTTGCATACCTGTTTCTGGTGCAGCAAAAGATGAACATCTGGTTAGGCATAGCAGCAGCAGTTGGGTTCAGGCTTTTATTACTTTTAGCAGCGGCCTCTCCAGGTACCGGCGAGGCCGGATATTGGTGGCACCTGCCGCAAAACCTTACCAACCTGCTACTGTTGCGGGTGGTATGGATCCTCTGCGACTTAGCCACCATGCTATTACTCCTTCGGCTTCTCCGTAAAATGGGGCTTCCAGCTAAAAATGTTCTGTATTACGGTCTCAATCCACTGGTATTGCTGGAGGTGTCGCTGCGTTTGCACCTTTACACCTTGTTTGTTCTTTTTCTAATTCTGTCTTTGTACTTTTTATATTACCAGCGCATATTCTTTTCTGGAGCGGCATTTGGTTTAGCAATTGGACTGATGGGGTTACCATTCCTCTTTCTGCCCCTTTTTGCTAGGAGAATTGGACTTAGGCGATTTGTTATTTTCCTAGGCGCCTTCGCATGTGTTGTTTGGAGTGTCTTCTATTTAACAAGTTCGCAACCTGATTTACAGTATTTGGCTTTGGGCATTATCCATTCTTTGCAGCAAGCACCTTTCAATGCCAGTTTTTACATACTGCTCCGCGGGCTTTTCCTAGCCCTTGCCGGTTATGTAGAAGCTGGTTTGCTAACTTACCTGGTGTTGGGTTTAATTGCTGCAGTGGCCCTTTTTCTGGCCTTTTTCCGTAACCCGAATTCAGTTCGAAGAATGGCAGGTTACATGGCGGTAGTATACACTTTTTACCTGCTATTGAGTCCGGCGGTATATGGCTGGCAGCTGTTGCCTCTGCTGGCGCTCACCAGCCTCAGTCATTTCAGGTATGCGGTGGCATGGTCTGGATTAGCTTTTTTAAGTTATGACCCCGGCTTTCAGAGCCAGAGCTTTGCATTATTGGCAGTAGAATATGCTGTTGTAATAGCCTGGCTGGTTGTAGAACTTTATTTTTACCGGCAGCGGCACATGTTGCACAATCTTCAAAAACAGAAGCTAGGATAAAAATGGCTGCTTTTACCAGTGAAGCGCTGCAGCTTATGTTGCTTCTTTTACTCTCCTATATCAAGTAGTGGTTGAAGTAAAAAATCGTTCAGGGGTTTAACTGTTCGAAAGGCATCCAGAACAGTATCCATAAAGTTGGAGCTGAGAACTTCCTGGTCAGTTAGCATTTTCACAGCATTCCAGCTTTTGAAACGAAGGTAGGTAATCGCCGGATTGTCTTTATCGTACCCTTTTGGGGTGGTTTTAAGTTGCTCTCCCGACAACTCCGGAAAATGCTTTTTGAAGTCGATGCTCTCTACAATTCCCTTAAAAGTGTCGAGGTTATAATCGATTTCTTGCCGTACTGCTTTTAAGTCCTCTGCCGGAGGCATCCATAAACCACCTGCCACAAAAGATTGATTGTTAGCCGCCAGGTGCAGGTAGTAACCAGGTTTAGTAGACTTGCGACCACCTTCTGCAATGAACGCTCCAAAATGATCTTTATAAGGTCGCTTGTCATGAGAGAAGCGCACGTCGCGGTAAATCCTGAAAACCAAATCTTTGCCTTGCTGACCATAAGCTATTGGTTCAAATACTTGCATATTCTCCAGCAGCTCCTCCAAAAATAAAATAAAGTCTTTTCGGGCAGCCTCGTAAGCAGGTTTATGTTCGGCAAACCATTCGCGGCTATTGTACTCCTTGAGTGAGCTTAAAAATTCGAGGGTGTTTTTTTGTATTGTAGCAGCCATTTAAGTTGTATTCTCCAATTTTTACTGCTGCTTTACGACAACCTTGCTTAATGTGTGGCAACAGCAGCAGTTTTTATGTGTGCAGATTTATAAAGTAATTATTGTAATAATATTGCCCTTCCGGAGGTAAAAAGAACGCTGAAGATGCATAGCAGTTCTTAACTATTAAAAGCACTACTTCAACAGGTCTGGAGGCAGAAGCTTCATTGTTTTTACTAATCAACAAGGTGATCTGTCTTTCCTAATTAATACAAGCTATTTAGCCAGATTTTAGCTGTACCCCAGTAGTTTGTAAACTAAAAAACCAGCTATTTCATGAATTAGCAAATGCCAGTCAGAAAAGGCCAGGATGCTAGGAATAAACAATTCATCTGGAGTGAAGCGAGGATCATCAGCAAAAAAATCGGTGGAATAAGGTGTTGTTTGAAGGCCTGCTTTCTCAAAGCAACCTACAGATCGCCTCATATGATAAGCAGAAGTAACCAGCAGAAGCTTTTGAAGCTCAGGGTGCTGCTGTAGCAAATTGGCCGTATTGGCAGCATTCTCGCGTGTATTACGGCTTCTTGTTTCAAGTATAATATGTTCAGGAGACACACCGGAAAGCACTAGCAAGGCCTGCAGATGCTCTGCCTCCGATTCGCCTGCTTCACCCGATACAGTAGCACTTCCTCCTGATAAAATAAAATACTTGACTTTACCCAGACGGTATAGCTGCAACGGATGTAAAAAACGATCTGCCCCTCTCCTGGTGTGCACCCTATCAGTTATGCTTGCGGAACTGGTGGTAATTCCGCCCAAAATGATGGCCGCATCGTACTGTTCCACCTCGTCCACTGGCAAGGCATCAACCTCCCAGGCACGCCAAGCCATATTTGATAAAAAAGGATTAGAAAACAGCAGCAACAACGATACGGAAGCCAAGAGGCAACCTCTGCTCCATCTCACTGATTTCAGAAACAATGCCAACAGCAGCAGGAACAGTACCCACAATAAAGGCATCAGGAAATAATGCAGTAGTTTCGAAAACAGGAAAAACATGCAGAACAAGTCAGAAATTATACCAGAGCAGCTTGGCTCACAAGTTTGTTACTGGCAAACAAGCCAAAGCAATTACGTGCAACCAGTTTTGTTACCGCAGCAAGTTAAAGAGGTAATCTAAGAAATAACAACAACACCTGATTTTTTATGCTCAGCACTGCATTTGGTTGACAGGAGAAAGTAGGAAGCCGCTAGCTGTTTGTTTGGCGATCTAATGCATGATCTTTTCACCATATGGATTCTCCCTAAGTCCAAACTGCTTATTTCAGCCTCTGGGAGGGCAATTTCATTTAAATAATTTGAAAATTTCATGGTGAAATAATCAATAGCACCACCTCCAGTTTTAGAAGTACATTCTGCTTGTAAGGGCTAATCATGTGAAGGGGCTTACTGATTTAACACCCTAGAAGAACCGCCTGATGACCCAGAGAATCAGAGAGAACAGGATACTAAATAGTAACATACTGGTGATAGGAGCAAAAAAACGAAAATTCTTCCGCTCCACATTTATGTCGCCTGGTAATTGGCCAAACCAATTGAATTTATCACCTGCAAGCCAGATAACAAGTCCTATTACTACGATTACCACTCCAATAAGCACAACTGCTTTTCCTACTGATGGCATATAAGTGAATATTTTAAAAACCAATACGAAGGCCTACAGAAAGATTAATAATGTCGTGTGGCCGCAACCCTTTTTCCTTTATAAGCGAGGTTAGTACCAGATCGTATGTTCCAATTTCGCTATAGAGACTAATTGCTTTTACCTGTTTTGTCTGGTCTTTAAAACGAAAATCAAAGGAGGGTCCGGCATAACCCAAAATCCTTAACCTGGTTGACCACCAATAATATCCATCAGGATATATCTCGTCCCACTTTAAGCTATACTGGTCTCCAAAATGGTAACTTAGGCCAATGCCTACACGAAGCGGTGTTATTGTATGACCGCCTTTTACAGATATCCGAAAAGGTTGGTAAAAGGGTTTCAGAGTAAGCAGGTATTGATTTTGGTCTCCCTGATATTTTGGTACAAATCCTGCCAGAAGTTCGGCTGCTACTCTCCTGTTGTAGCTAGTGTAATGAGGGCCTACAGCCACCATGCCCATGTTGCCGGCAAACTGAATAACCGCTCCATCGGGTATATACCAGGCCGATCTGAATCTTTCGCGGCTGTAGTCATCCTGGTCCTGCGCATGGGAAGCAGAAGCTCCTATGAGGAAATAAAGCAGTATGAATAGAATATGTTTACGCATTTGGCTTCTGCCTAAAAGGTGATGCGGTCTAATTTAAAGGTATTATCAGTTACCTCCAGCACCAGGTACTCTCGCTGGTTGGTAGCCCCTACGTTCACATGATCTACGCCATCTTCCTCTAATTTATAGTAATCAAATGAATGGTTATGCCCATGAATTGATAAACTGACCTCATATTTATTAAGGAGGCGTTGGTACTCGTCCTTGTTTTGCTCTCCAAATTCATAGCTAGTTGGTGGAATATGCGACACGACAAAAATATGGTTGTAGGCTGGTCTATCCTGTAACTGCTCCTCCAGCCAAACCAAGTCAGGAGCTTTTTTTTCAAACTCCAGGTAATTGGTGTTTAAGAATATGAACTTAGCACTGGCTACTGTAAAGCTAAAGTCAAAGTCGCCGAACATGGCTTTATAAACCTGCTGGCCATTGCCCACCGCATCGTGGTTGCCCACAACGGCTACGTAGGGTACCTTTAGCCGGTCAAGGCTTTTATGAATCCAACGAAACTCCTGTAGTAGACCATAATCCGTAATATCGCCTCCATGAAGCACAAATGCTATATCATCTCGTCTGTTCATATGATTTACCATGTCGTCGTTATCGGCATAGAAGCCCTGCGTATCGGCAGTAAGTGCAATTCGAAGAGTGTCGGAGGCAGTAAAGGGAAGTGACTGTATGCGGGCAATGTTTCTTTCATTTATTTTCCGTTCTTCCGGCGCAAGGCGGACCTCATAGGGGCTGTACTCAAAAATATCGCAACTGGCCAGGGTCAGGAGCAGAACAGGCAGCAAAAACCAATTTGCTGCGCCATTAGGGTACTTATTTTTCATAGTGTGGATGCAGGCGTGGTAAGTAGTATATTCAATATACTCTGATCATAATTATTAAGTTTCTGTTCAAAAATAACACTAAAATGGTTGGCGTGAAACTTGAATTTGCGCCATAAAACCTCAGTCAGGAATTTTTAAAACCTTAGCCTTACCTGAACCTGGCCTTCTATCTAATTCCAGTTATCAAATTTCCTCCACTTCTGTACCATTATTTCCTTTCGTGTTTGACTTAGGTTTACACTCGGAAATCAGAACTTTTAAAATTAAATTTGTATGTTCTGTAAAGCCTAAATACCGGAAATTTGAAAGTTTGTATAGCTGAAAAACCAAGTGTTGCCCGAGAGATTGCCCAGGTTATAGGTGCAAAAGCCAGAAAAGACGGATACTTTGAGGGCAATGGCTACCAGGTTACCTGGACCTTTGGGCATTTCTGCCAGCTCCGCGAACCCGATGATTATCGGCCTGAATGGAAACGTTGGAGCCTGTACGACCTGCCCATGCTGCCTGAGCGGTATGGCATTAAGCTCATGAAAGACAAAGGCATAGAGCAACAATTTAAAGTAATAAAGAAACTGCTGGAGCAGGCCGACGAAGTAATAAACTGTGGTGACGCTGGTCAAGAAGGTGAAGTGATTCAGCGTTGGGTACTTACTGAAGCAAAATACCGCAAGCCTTTTAAGCGTTTGTGGATTTCGTCCCTGACCGAGGATGCCATTCGGGAAGGTTTTGCGCGGCTCCGGGAAGGAACAGAGTTTGATCTGTTGTACCAGGCCGGCAAGAGCCGCGCCATCGGAGATTGGTTGCTCGGATTGAATGCCACACGCCTGTTTACACTTAAATATGCGCAAGGCAGGCAAACCCTTTCTATTGGCCGGGTTCAGACGCCAACATTGGCCATGCTCGTGAACCGGCACCACGAAATCCAGAATTTTGTGCCACAGCCTTACTGGGAGCTGAAAACGATTTACCGCGATACTACCTTCTCCAGCACCAACGGCCGATTTCAAAAGGAAGAGGAGGCACAGCAAATTTTGGCCGCAATACAGGAGGAAGAACTAACTATTACAGACGTTGAAATTAAGAAAGGAACGGAAAGCCCTCCCAAACTTTTTGACCTGACCTCTCTGCAAATTGAATGTAACAATAAACTTGGTCTCTCTGCCGACGAAACACTGAAGACAGTGCAAAGCCTTTATGAGAAGAAGGTAGTTTCGTACCCTCGTGTCGATACTGTCTTTCTTCCAGACGATATTTATCCTAAAATACCTGGGATCTTACAAGGACTCTCAGATTACCGAAACGAAGTGGCGCCCCTTCTGTCTTCTAAAATCAGAAAATCGAAGAAGGTATTTAACAATAATAAAGTGACCGACCACCACGCCATTATACCAACAGGTGCAGCGGCAGGAACCCTTTACGACAGAGAAGCTAAGGTTTACGATATCATTACCCGCCGCTTTTTAGCTGCCTTTTACCCTGATTGTATTGTGAGCAATACCACAGTGTTAGCTGACTCGGCTGGTTATGCCTTTAGGGTAAAAGGAAAGCAAATTCTAGAGCCGGGATGGCGTGTTATTTATGGTGCCGACGATACTAAGCCGGAACCCCTTGCCAAAGAGGGCGAGGCTAAGGAAGAAGAAGAGACAGCCGGTGTGCTTCCTCACTTCGAAAAAGGAGAGCATGGTCCGCACGCGCCCCTGCTCGATAAGAAAATGACAAGTCCGCCAAAGGAATATACGGAGGCAACGCTGCTACGTGCCATGGAAACAGCTGGCCGACAAGTAGAGGACGATGAACTGAAAGAAGCCTTAAAGGAAAATGGTATAGGGCGCCCTTCTACCCGAGCCGCCATTATTGAAACGCTCTTTAAGCGTCAATACATCCGGAAAGAAAAAAAGAAAATTATTCCTACCCAGATGGGTATTGATTTGATTGGTGTTATTCCGAATCAAACTTTAAAATCGGCGGAGATGACGGGGCAATGGGAGCAAAAACTACGTCAGATTGAAAATGGCACCTTCGCCTCGGATGCTTTTCTGCATGAGCTGCAACAATTTGTAGTGTCTTTGGTTCAGGAGGTAAAATATGACAAGGCTACAGTAACATTGGAGCCTCAGGCTCCAACACCTGCTCCCAAAACTAATAAAGCAGCAGAAGGTGGCAGTACTCCTAAGTCCAAAGCAGCTAAAGCAGCTGCAACGGCAGGTCTGGGTACCTGCCCAGCCTGTAAAGAGGGGCATGTTGTAAAAGGCTCTAAAGCATACGGCTGCATCAGGTTTAGAGAAGGCTGCCGGTTTCTTGTTCCGATGGAGCACCATGGAAAACACTTAACAGAAAAGCAAGTTACTGCTCTACTGACCAAAGGGAAAACCGGTGTCATCAAAGGATTCAAAGACGAAACAGGAGATCGGTTTAATGCTAACTTAGTTTTAGGCAGTTCTTTTGAAATTATACTAGAGAAAGCAGATGCCATGGAAGCGCCCGATCCTTTTGCCCAATGTCCGAGATGCCGGCAAGGGAAAATGCTGAAAGGAAAAACCGCCTATGGTTGCAGCCGTTTCCGTGAAGGCTGCCATTTTATGGTTCCATTTCAGATGGGTAATAAGCAGCTGTCTGAAAAACAATTTGCAACACTCCTGCTAAAAGGGACCACCAGTGTTATAAAAGGTTTTGTGTCGGAGAAAACTGGACAATCATTTGACGCTGCTCTTACTATTAACGAGCAAGGTAAAGTCGTTTTTAAATTAGGTTAGT
The DNA here is from genome assembly GCF_047525655.1 of Pontibacter sp. 13R65. Classification (NCBI taxonomy): domain Bacteria; kingdom Pseudomonadati; phylum Bacteroidota; class Cytophagia; order Cytophagales; family Hymenobacteraceae; genus Pontibacter; species Pontibacter sp. 13R65. Next base: position 130,525 of record NZ_JBLIQL010000008.1, on the reverse strand, counting down.
AAGTAGATATTGACTAGTTAAGGTAATATCAAGGCAATAACAACTATTCCTTGCGGGAAATTCTTCTAATGAAAATGGGCTCCCGGAGGCTTTTAACATGTTTTAGGCACTTGGTGTTTGGATGGTAAATGCTCTTTTTTCTGGCTTCTACAAAGCTTGGTGCTGCCAGATCCTTATAGGAGCTGTACACGGGGCAAAGTCTTAGCAGCTTTTTACTCTGAAAAGCATTAATACATTTAATAATTAGCAATCAACAACTATCAATCAGCACCCAAATTATTCTAATGAAAACACCCTTCCGGAGGTGTTGAGAATTTGCTAGGGCATAGGCTGTAAGGTGGTACAGCACTCAATTATGGCCTTCAAACTAAAGAAGCAAACTAATATGGTTGCTTTTTTAGTTTGAAGGCCATGGTTATCAATTATTGATTTTAAAGACTACTTCTTTAGTAGCTAGATTAGACCGGCCATCCTTGGCACTTATTTCTAAGGTATAGGTGCCAGGAATAAATGAATTTTGAGCAACCACTGTGTCCAGCTCCAATACTTTTTTATTGGGCTGTAAGCTAAAGCGTACGAAGTCAAGTTCTCCTTGGCTTCCTTTTACCAGCACAAGCAGCTCTTTAATATCATCTTTGTCTACTACAGTAACTTGTAAAGGCAAACCTTGGTCAGTAGAAAAGCTACGGTTACTAGTTGGTGACAATATCTTTATATCAGGCTTAGACCCATCAGGTGCTTTGCTATCTTCAAAAATATCTTCACAGGAACTTAACATCGCAGTGGCGCAAAACATTGCCACCAATCCTTTTAATCTCATATGCTAAAAAATATAAATATTTAGTAAGTCGTAGGGCTGCTGAAAACCATATCAAAATTATAAATCTGATAAGATTATTACCTCTTCTTAAAGTGAGGAGCAGCAGAAGCCATATTTTAAAGTTGCAACATTTGGTTTAGGAAATTCATTCAAAAGCATGGTAAACTAAAGCAGAATAGCTTTTGCCGGTATTTCATATTAATCGATGCAAGTTGGGGAACTTAGCACACTTACTTGTTACTGATCCAATAAAATGTATCAAACCTGCTCCTTTTATGTATTAGCAGTCTCTTAAAATTAGAATGTCAAGATTATGTCATTCAAAGAATTACAAACCCTGGTACCTCCATGTTAAACTTTTAGCAAATATATGTTTCTGCTATGAATATACAATCAATACCAACCCTTCTATGTCATTATTTCATTATGTCAGCCGCTTGTCAGGAAAGGGTAGATAAATAACTTTAAGAATTTTACACCGTAAAAAAACATGTCGTAAGTCGAGAAATTTACGGCATTTTGTTCAGTACAATTTTTCAAACCAAAACAAATACCTATGAGAAGCTATGAAGATTCGGGTTATAACCCGTATAATGAAAACACAAGATCTCAAAGCAGAGGATCTGCCAGGAATTACTATTCTGATGAGTTTGATTTGACCAATGGCCGAATTCGTAACGCCCACCGAAGCTCAGAAGACAGAAGCGGCTCAAGCAATATGGGGGGAGGTCGTGATCACCATGCCTCTTCAGGCTACGGCGGCACTTCTACTTATGGAAGATCAGCTGGCAACACCTCTGGCAATTATAATCAAGGCTCCCGCTCCGGTTCTTCTAACTATGGTGATTCAAATTACGGTGGTTCTAACTACGGCAGCAGCAATTATGGTAATAGTAGTGGCTATGGCTCAGGCAGCAGCAGCCGTAACTATGGCTCAAATCAGGATAATAATTGGAGTTCTAACCGATATGATTCTGACCGGGACAGCAACCGAAACAGCTGGGACCGTGCTGGAGATAGCATAGAGAATACCTGGGATAGAACTAAAAATAAAGTGTCGAATGCCTGGGATAGAATGACAGACGACGACGATAATAACTATAACAGAAACTCTTATAACCGTGGCTCCTACAATTCTGGCTCAAGTGGTATGGGTTCAGGCAGCATGGGTTCAGGTAGTATGGGGTCTAGCTATGGTAACCGATATGGTTCCGGCTCCTCTTTAGGAAACGACAGAAGTTATGGTAACTCTGGTTCCTACGGAAGTAGCAACTATGGATCAAGTTCAGGCTCTGGCTCTAGTAGCAGGTATTTAGACGACAGCAACAGAAGCTGGGATCGTAACAGAAGTAACAGCGACTGGGATAGAAACAGACATCACGACGAGGATCGAGGATTCTTTGATCGAGCAGGCGACGAGTTAAAGTCGTGGTTTGGAGATGAGGAAGCTGAAAGAAGAAGAAGAATGGATGAAATGCGTGACCGGGATCATGATAATGACTCAGGCTCCTACAGATCTAACAGAACTTCTGGCTCTACCTACAGCGGTCCTCCATACTCTTATGGATCTTCCTCAAGAAGAGATTATGAATGGTAAATTTTAAAATAATAAGGGTAGATTTAATTGTTCTGCCAATTTATATAAAAGAGAATAACTAAAAAGAAAGGCCAGCTGCATTTGCAGCTGGCCTTTCTTTTTAGTTAAATATAACATTTCCGCACTTGCAATTTTTAATTTAAAGATATATTTGCTTAATAACTGATTAGATCTCTTCTTATTTTTAATAAGTACTTCACCTAGTTTTAAATATAATTATTAATAAATTTTAATCACCCTTTAATTTTCACGCTAGTCATGTCTTTAAATTGCTAATTATTTTAATATACCCCCTTGTATATATACCTGTTCTTTACAAGTCTTAATCTTTTGTAATATACTCTAAGGCTGTAATTTAAAAAGGGCCACCAATAATAGTAAATAGAATAAGACATTAAAATCTCCCTCTATTATTTTTAATTGGATTTTAACATCATTTTAACTGCGGTTTAATTGTAAAGTACTCTATTTGTATCATAGCTTCATTGTGCTACCTAAATTTATCTGCTGTGAAAAAAATAGTTATACCTACGGATCTAACCGTTCAGTCACTGAACCTAATAAAATATGGTGTTCAAGTATTTAAGGGAGAAGAGTGTCAGATTTTTCTGCTTCACCTTATCCCCCTCCCTGATTCCATTCCTGAGCTTTTGATGCTGCCTCGGGAAGAAGAGCGCCTTGAAAAAATCAACACGCCCTTTCAAAAGACGCTGGAGCGAATAAAGAAAACTTTTGCTGTAGAAATCAGCAGCCTCAACGTCATACATCTTTATGGCGATAGCCCCTTAAAAATTCGCAATTTTATAGACAACAACAGCATCGATCTGATATTAAGTCCGGTTAGCGGGTCTAAAAATCCAGACACAGAGGGGCTAGCTTCGTTTAGCAACCTCATCAAAGACGTTTCTTGCCCGGTGTTATATGTACCCGATAATATGGAGGCCTGTAGCTTCAGAAAAATTGCTTATGTGCTCGACACAGATGATAAATATACTCTTCTGCTAGATGATCTGCTGTTGAACCTGGCTTCCACTAAAAATTACTATGTGACCTTCCTCGTCATTTTTAAGCCAGGCACAAACATGGATCGGCTGGAATACGTGCTCAACAAGGTGTATATGAACGAAAAGTTGAAAGAGATAAATTGCTCTGTGCACCTGATTCAGGAAAGTGATTTTACGGGAGGAGTGTACACCTTTGTAGAAGAATTTAAGGTAGACCTTCTGGTAACAGGTCGTAAAAAGAGCTTATTCGGCAATATTTTTACGCGAAAAAGAATATCCAGCGATGTTGCCAAACATACCAGGGTTCCTTTTCTGACAATTACCTAAGAATTTCAATGCTTAGTCTTCCTTTATACCCAGGCAAATTCTTCTCAAACTCTTAATGCTAAGGTTTAACGCGAAATAGTAAGGAAAAAATTGTTGCCTGGTATTTCAATACAAGTGCTCCACAAATCGAGACAGTTTATGGGTTTTATAACAAGAGAAAACTATGCTACTGAAGAAAAATATTCCAATTAAATATATTTTTGGGAAGGTAAAATATGAGATCATATTTGTAGCTATTTATGCCTCTGCCATTGGCATTTGGGATAAATACTACAACGACTTTAATATTTCTATTCCTTTAAGTGTCCCCATGGTCTTAGGTACAGTTCTGTCGCTATTGCTGGCGTTCAAATCCAATCAAGCTTACGATCGTTGGTGGGAAGCCAGGATAGTATGGGGCGCTATTGTAAATGACTCCCGCACGCTTGTCAGGCAATTACTTAGCTTTATGGCAGACCCGTATGTTTCTGTAAATGTAAAGCAGTTTCAGGATAAGTTCACGAACCGCCAAATTGCGTGGTGCTACAGCCTGGGACAAGCATTGAGAAATAAACCAGCTATGGAAGGGCTAAATAAATTCTTGTCTCCCGAAGAGTTAGCTTTCGTAAGTCGACACGATAATGTGCCAAATGCCTTGCTGCAGCTGCACGGCCGCGACCTAAAGCTACTCCTGGAGGATGGCCAAATAAACAGGTACCAGCAAGTAGAAATGGAAGACACTTTAACCAGACTTTGCGATTCTATGGGTAAATGTGAGCGAATCAAAAATACTGTGTTCCCTGTTACTTACAGCTTATATATCCACTTCTCCTTGTTTATATTCGTGTTGCTGCTACCGTTTGCTCTTCTGGATTCATTTGGCATTTTGGAGATTCCTATGGTTATAACCATTGCCTTGTCATTTTTCCTTATAGAAAAAATGGCTATTCATCTACAGGATCCTTTCGAAAATAAACCAACTGATACCCCCGTTACTGCTATTGCCAGAACTATCGAAAGGAACTTGCGCCAGATGATCAATGATTCTAAAGTGCCGGAAAAACTTCAGCCAAGCGGCTATTTTGTTTTGTAGCAGTACCTTTTTTAGTGACCCTTAAGTTTGAGTGTTTCCTAAGTGAGTGAAGCGGAGAACCGGATATTCTGGTTTTCCGCTTTTCTTTTTAGCATTAGGTGCAAGGAGGTTGATTGTCTTTTCTTATTTCAGGACGTTTGGTTGTGGTAGCTATTCCACCCTGGCTAAACACTCAAATAAACAGCTTTTTACCCTAGTTATTACCTTGTATTGCCAAAAAAAGGCCAAAAGAGACAGCGTGTTACAAGATTTTAAGATGATTTAGAAAAATATAAAAGGTCCCGGCAATTACGCCGGGACCTTTTATATCTAACCAATAGAAAAAATTTATTATCTGTTATTCCGCATAATTGTAAATATGCTCAAATTGCTTAAATGAATCTACTTGCACCTCCAGGTCCTTTAAATAGCCTTCTTTTAGGTCATACACTAAGCCGTACAGCTTTGGCGGATTTTCTGTTTGCATTGCATTTTGAATAATGGATGTTTTTGAAAGGTTGTGTACCTGCTCAATTACATTTAATTCCACAATACGACGGTGACGGGCTGTTTCATCTTTAATTTCCATAATCTCCTGCTCATGCAGTCTGATCACGTCCTTGATATTACGGAGCCAGTTGTCTATAAGTCCAAATTGCTGATTACCTGCAGCGGCAGCTACACCTCCGCAGCCATAATGGCCACAAACAATCACTACTTTAACTTTTAACACCTCAACAGCATATTGTAATACAGACAGCAGGTTTACATCAGTATGTACCACCATATTGGCTATATTCCGGTGCACAAACATTTCACCCGGTCCTGTACCAGATATTTCATTGGCAGGTACGCGGCTATCAGAGCAACCAATAAACAAATATCGAGGCTCCTGCCCTTTCGCAAGCTTATTAAAATATTCCGGGTCATCAGATATTTTCTGCGTAACCCACTCTTTGTTATTTTTTAATATTCTATCCATGATAAGTTTTTATATAAACTATAAGCTTGCTTGCGATTAGTGCATTTCAGTAACCTGAACGTCATCAACCTTTATTACCTCAACAAATATATTTCGCTCGGGAGCTGATTTTTTAAAATTCTGAATGGCTTCCAGCACATCATAATCTATGTACTCTGAATTAGCACCGTCAATAATAACATGGCTGTCGTTTGGCAGTTTTTCGAGCGTAAGAATGATACTTGCCTTGTTAAGGAAAGACACGTGCTCACTTAATTTGATGCGTATTACTTCTTTGTTCTTATGCTCCTCTTTGTGGAAGAAGTATGGGGAGATGTAATTTGCTTTCAGGATGTAGAAAATACCGATTGAGAGGCCAACAAAGATTCCGATTAGTAAGTCTGTGAACAGAATGGCCAATACGGTTACTATAAATGGAATAAACTGTTCATGCCCAAGCTTGAATTGATTTATATACAGCAGAGGCTTTGTAAGCTTATAACCTACTACTAATAAAACGGCCGCGAGTGCAGAAAGTGGGATTTGGTTAATAAAACCAGCTAAGAGTAAAACAGATAGTGCTAAGAACAAGCCATGCACAAAGGCTGACACTTTTGTTTGAGCACCTGCAGCCAGGTTAGTAGAACCTCTCACAATTACCGCTGTCATTGGCAAGCCACCAAGTAAACCAGCTACTATATTACCAACACCCTGGGCTTTTAATTCGCGGTTATTTGGAGTGCGACGCTTGTGCGGATCAAGTTTGTCTATGGCTTCTACACTTAGCAATGTTTCTAAACTAGCTACTATAGCAATTGTAAAAGCTACCACATACAGAGACGGATTTGACAATTGCTCGAAGCTCATAAATGTAAGTTCATCAACTAAACCGCCAAAACCATTGATGATAGGTAGATTAACAAGGTGAGTAGAGGAAACCGCCAGTTCGGGAACAAATTGAAGGAACAGGGCATTAACTCCGATAGATACTAATACAGCAATTAGCGCACCTGGAACAAAGCTTAAAATTTTATGACTTTTAATTTTAGGATTATCCCAAAGCAAAATGATGGCAATTGCAATACATCCAATTAATAAAGCACCCAGCTGAATTTTAGAAAAAGCGTAGCCAATTTCAGAGAAAGTATTACGACCATCAGGTTGGAAAAACGCCATTTCACCAAAGAAATCATCGTCTGCCCCCATAAAATGTGGGATTTGCTTTAAAATGAGGATAAGTCCTATGGCAGCCAGCATTCCTTTGATGACAGATGAAGGGAAGTAAAGGCCAATAACACCAGCTTTTACAAAACCGAGAATTAGCTGTAGCACACCAGCTAATACTACGGCTAGCAAAAACGACTCGTAAGAGCCCAAGGTAGCTATACCATTTAATACAATTACAGTAAGTCCGGCAGCCGGCCCACTTACGCTGAGTTGGGAGCCACTTAGCCAGCTCACCAAAACACCTCCTACAATACCGGTAACAATACCTGCAAAAAGTGGAGCGCCGGAAGCTAGCGATATACCTAAGCAAAGTGGCAAGGCTACAAAGAAAACTACAAGTCCGGAAGGAATGTCTTTTGCCAAGTGCGCCAGGTAATTTGGTCTATTAGGGTTGTTGTCCATGAAAATTAAAATATGTAAAATTTATAATCTTAAAATACAAAAAATCGACTTGTAAAAATCTTTTGTAGGATAAAATCAAAAATAATTTCTGAACATTAAATCGAAATTAAAAAGATATTAAAACGAGATTAAAATCAAGCTTTGTTAGGAATAAAGCCGTAAGCTTGTGGCAACGAAATGGTTACTTCAGTGCCTAAATTAATTTCGGAGGCGACTTTGATATACCCCATATGAAGTTTCAGTATACGCTCTGTTAGGGGCAGCCCAATGCCATGGCCGGTAATGCTCCGGACATTGCCAGCTCTGAAAAAAGGAACGAAAACGTGTTTTAGATCTGCAGCTGCAATACCTAAACCTTCATCTTTAACTTTGAGCAATACGTCAGTCTTGGTAACAGATATAAGAACCATTACATGGTGGCCTTCTGGCGAAAATTTAACAGCATTTTCAAGCACATTTACAAAGGCTATAAGTAAAAGAGCTTCATTTCCTTTGACTATAAGGCGGTCCTCTTCTTCGGGGAAATTATTAAAACTTATGTCAAACCTTGCCTGGGGGTTACGTTTCATAGCCTGGTCTCGTGCCTGCCAAACCAGTTCATCGAGCCGTAAAAAGCTTTTCTTAATTTTAGAAGGATCTATACTGGCCTGAGCAATTTGCAGCAGACCATTAGATAGTTCAGTTAAAAGACGGGCATCTTCCAGAATAGAGCGGAGTACACGCTTATATTCTTCCGGCTCACGATCGCTCATCATGGCAACCTCCAACTCCCCTATCATAGTGGTAAGGGGTGTTCTGAGTTCGTGTGAAGCATTGGCTACAAAAGTACGTTGCATGTCAAAAGCCAGTTCGAGCCTGTTCAGCATGTTATTGAACGTTTGTGCCAGTTGCGATACTTCATCCTTACCATCGGCATTGCTAAGGCGCGTATTCAATTCCGAGGCGCTTATCTTTTCCACCTCACTTACTACTTTGGTAATAGGCCGCAAAGCTTCTTTTGCAAAGGCCCATCCAGCCAGCAGTACAACCACCAGCGAACCAAACCATCCTCCGATTAAGATGTATTTAAGATACTGCATTTTCAGGAGATTGTAAGCATCTACAGAGGAGGCGATTACTATAAAATCTCCCTGATTGTCGGAGTAGGTAATACCTACCAGTTGACGAGCCCCCTCCTCATAGTTAAACTTTCCTCTGGCTAAGATCTTCGAAAGGATATCGGGAGTTATGTCTATTTCCTCCTTCCCATCTGAAAAAACAAGCTCTCCAGAATCTCTGAACACACGCACAGCTTCATAGGGTAAAACCTGGTAATAACTAATCTGATTTTGCTGACGTGTCTTCTGGTCTACCTCATCTGCCTCCAATACATACCTGGCAATAACATAAGCCCGTCGTTCTATTCTGTTAAAAAAGTCGTCTTTGCGGTAAAGAGAGTTAAAATAATAGATTACCAGCGAAAACAGCAGCAGAATAAGAGCAAAAATGGTGGCAAACTGTAAAGTCAATTTAGTCCGAATGGTCATACGGTATTCTCGTCTTTAAGCACGTAACCCATGCCTACTAGGGTATGTATAAGCTTGGATGAAAAATTTTTGTCGATTTTCTTTCTTAAGAAGTTAATGTAGACATCAATCACATTGCTTCCGGTGTCAAAGGAGGTTTCCCAAACGTTCTCTACAATATCTACACGCGATACAACGCGGCCTTTGTTCCGTAGCAAGTAGTACAAAAGCGAAAACTCTCGGGCTGTTAAAGTAATTTGCTGGCCCGCTCTTGTCACTGTCTTCTTCACCATATCCATTTCCAAGTCGCTTAGTACCAGCTTTTCGCTCGGAACCACGTCGGTTGATCGCCGTGTGAGGGCGCGTATCCGGGCCAGCAGCTCTTTAAATTCGAATGGTTTCGTAAGGTAATCATCTGCACCAGCATCCAGACCAACAATTTTATCATCCGTTGTGCCGAGGGCTGTGAGCATCAAAATGGAAACTACTGTGTTTTGCTTTCTTATTTGACGGCAGATATCCAGTCCACTTGCATTTGGCAAAATAATATCCAGAATCACCAGATCATAGTCGTGTTGCAACGCAAGCTTTACTCCAAAAAAACCGTCATAAGCAAGGTCTACTTCGTAAGATTGTTCTTCAAGTCCTTTCTTTATAAATGATGCTACTTTTGGTTCATCCTCTATCAGCAATATTTTCATTTAGTTTTAATTGATTTAATGTGTAAAGAAATTGAAATGGCTTTCTATTAAAATACTACTACCATTTTTATAAGTATCGGAATAAAAAAAACGTCTGATGCTATTGTGCTGGAAAATTTACCCTTTAATAATTTCTTACAGCTTAGAAATTCCTTGTTTCAGCCAATTGTTTATGCGCTCTAATTTGTTTGTTTAAGAAGCAGGGCTTAAAAAAGTTTTAAAATATTTAAACATTGCCTATAATCCGCGAAGAATATGTCAAAGTTCCTAAGTGTAACGGTGGTGATGGTAGCTTAATATAATAGTACATCTTTCTTTAGTTTAACAAGTAAGAAGAAACTGCAGCATTTCGGCATAATGATAAGGCTTTCTACCTCAGCAGGTTCATTAACCAAATACAAAGTTTAACTGTACGAAGGTGTTCCTGCTGCTTAAGTACATGCAGAAGCTTTCCGCATGCAGCATGTTGCTCATCCATGTAAAATAGCTAAAATAAGGGTAATAGAAAATTGTTAGGCTATTGTGGAGATCAGGAGAAGGGAAACAAACCATTGCCTAACCAGGAGAAACCTCGAGATTGGGAGAAATATAGTACTCTTTTTTAAAAAACAACCGTAGGCAAGGAAGTGCTTAGATCACCTTGCCTACGGTCTTAATTTATTGCATCGCCTGTTACTTTAGCTCAAAGAAATTATCAACTGTATATTCTGTTTAAATTTAATTAAGGCTGGGAATTGAAGCCCAACTGTCTATCGCTTTATCAGACATAATAATACTCTATAATCCTATCCATTTTCAAAAGGCTTAGTATTGATTAAGGGCTACTGCTTGTTTTATAAGCTCATCAAAATAAGCCTGATCAATATCATCTAGAGTTCTTAAGATAATATGAGGATAACTACCATTTCTGGTCACGAGCCGTTTGGCAGGATCTGGCAGTTCTTCACCTTTAAAAAAACCTAAGTGCAGGCAGCTGCGTGAGGAAGCGAAATAACAAACTGGTCCGTAAAAAAAATAACATGGATTGTCCCACCGAAAGTTTTCTTCTAAGTGTGGCACTGCATGTTGAATAATGCGTCTCAGTTCGACGGCTAATCTCTGCTTGTCTGGAGGCAAGGTATTCAGGTAAATATCTACCTGATTTGGAGTGGTCTTGGTTCTCATATGCTTTATATGCTTGGCATAAATGAAACTTAATGAATGTATAAATATAAAAATTTGCTAATATTTAGCAAACTCTATTTTTCCAACAGCACTTGTTTTCTGCATTTAAACTAAGTTGAAAAGCATTAAATAACTAACGCTCATTTTTTTAAGTACCACACCAGTATTCAAAAAATTTGATTTTTACCAAAAAATAATTGCCCTTCCAGAGCTTTAATGAGAATTCCTCATTAAAGCTCTGGAAGGGCAATTTCATTAGAATTACTTAGTGCAAAACCCAATCCTGCTCATTGCTACACTACTAACTCTCGAGCCTTAAACAAGTTGTTGAGCAGAAGCAGAAAGCCGCTTAACGCCCCTGCAGTATTTCCAGGCGTTGGAGTAATTTATCCTCTAAATCAAAAAGGTCGCAATATCCTTTTGTTAACAGTTCCGGTCCTTGTCTTCCCTCCAGGTACACACTAGGAAAACGGGTGGCCCCCATGCTTTCCACTAACTGAAACTCCTGCTCTATCTGGTCCATAATTTCTTCAGATTCATACAGCGTGTAGAACAAGTTCTCAGAAATCCCGAACAACCGGACCACTTTTACAAGATTTTCAGGTTGAGTAACATCCAGGCCATCTGCAAAAAAGGCCGAGTGTAAGGCCCGAAGCACCTCTAAAGTAAGGACAGGTCTTAGTAGTCGTACAGAAAGCAATGCCCGGCATACTGGCTCAGTGCGGTATACAAAATTCTTGTTCAGGAAGAATCTATAATCGAATGGAAGTTTTGAACGTTGTTGTACTCTATGCCAACTGACAGCCATGCGCTCTTTTTCGTTAGGTTGCAAAGGCTGAGTAGCGTAGGCCTCCATGTCGCCAATCAGTACTTTAACATGAAGCCTCCCGTGCCAAAGTGCTTTAAGCCGGCGTATAGTAGCCGTAAAGCCATAACACCACGGACACATGGGATTGGTAACATAAAGTATGGTAGGATTTATCGGAACCATCATCATTGAAGTCATATTAGTACTACCTGTTTATCGTAGAGAATAGTCTTTAGGTTAAATAAAATCCTGATACTACGATGTCTTAAACAGGAAACAGTTAATAGCTTCTTCTTTTGTTGAAAATTTATATTAGCATAACATTCTCATTTACAAGCTTTAAACACCAGTGGCTTTATTTATAAATTTAGGTATATATCATTTTAACAGACATGCCGCCGTCTATAATCAAACTTTGGCCGGTAATAAAGCCAGCCTTGTCGGAGCAAAGGAATAGGGCTGCTTCTGCAATATCTGAGGGCTCCCCTACCCGGCCCACCGGGTGTTGAGACTTATCTAGCTGGCTGTGCTGTGGTTCTGCTTTTTTGCTTTTCTTTTGCCAAGGGCCTGTCTCTATCCAACCGGGTGCAATAGCATTTACCCTTATCAAAGGCGCGGTCAGGCTAATGGCCAGAGAGTGTGTCAGGGCCTCCAGACCACCCTTCGCTGCAGAATAAGGAAACGTATTCGGTTCTGACATAAAGGCGCGGGTGGAGCTAATGTTGAGGATGCAGGGATTTGCAGCTTTTCTTAATAAAGTCAAGGCGAATTTAGCACAAAGAACCGGCCCCCTAAGGTTTACTGCCAGCACCTGATCAAACACAGACATTTCCATTTCCTCCAATGATGCTACAGTTGGGTTGGCAATGCCTGCATTGTTAATCAGCGCGTCCAGCTGCTGGTGCTGCTCCTCAACTTGCTGAAAAAGAATTTTTACCTGGCTTTCATCTGCTACATTACAAGCTATAAAACTGGCCTCCAGATTTTGCTCCTGCAGCATCCTTACTGCCTCTTCCCCAGCTTCTTTATCCTGGTCTGCTAAAATTACTTTCGCTCCTGCCTTAGCGAATGCTAGGGCTAAACCCAATCCAATGCCCTGTGCGCCACCTGTTATTAGAATACTTCTTCCTTTGTAATACTCTTCCATAAGTTTGATAGTATTTAGTAAGTTCTTCCATTTATACTTGAGTTTAGTAAGATAGGACCAACCTTTGTCTTATTAACAAGAAGAAGACAGTAAATGAAGGGTATAATACACACTTCTAAATGTATATTACGTATAGAACAGAAAAGACTAATGATGCTTTATTGTATGGAAAGGGTGATTCCCAATATAGGTTTTTGGCCGGTACAACTAAGTTGAACCTATTTTAAATTAGTATTGCACGAGTTAAGTTGTGTTGTAATTACCATGTAAATTTATTGTTATTCGAGCAGCAAGTTTTATTCGATCGCTGCGCCAGCACCTGCTGCCTGCCTAGGAATCTAAAATCATTTCATGGGTAGTTTAAATTAAATATAATCTCCTCTGATGATAAGAAAATATACGAACGCTAGTTAATTGGTATATAAATGATGTTTTTACTGATAAAATTCAGAAATAATCAACAGAAGTATTCAAAAGACTTGAGAATACGCATATTTTTCTTCAATATAGCAGGAGCAAACTTATTCAACACCCCCTACAATGATTAAATATTCTGGCCAGACTCGCATACTGGTAGCTGTTGACTGCATTATTTTTGGTTTCGATGGTGAAAACTATAAACTATTGTTAGTGCAGCGCGGCTTTGCACCCGAAAGAGCTAAGTGGAGCTTAATGGGCGGCTTTATAAGACCTGAGGAAACGTTGGAGCAGGCGGCTAACAGGATCTTAAAACAACTTACCGGCCTCGAAAACGTGTATATGGAGCAGTTGCAGGCATTTAGCAATCCAAAACGGGACCCGGTGGAAAGAACTATTGCCGTGGCTTTTTTTGCCCTCATAGACATTCATAAATATGAGAAACAATTGAGCAAAGAATATCATGCGGAGTGGTTCCCTATAAAAGAAATGCCCAACTTAATCTTCGACCATGAAAAGATGGTGGAGATGGCCAAAAACAGCCTTCGCTACAAAGCCGCTTTTCACCCAATTTTGTTCGAGCTCCTGCCAGAAAAGTTTACTATCCCGCAATTGCAAGCGCTCTATGAAGGGCTTTACGACACTACTTTAGACAAGAGAAACTTCAGTAGAAAACTATTATCTACGGGGCTGCTTATAAAACAAACAGATAAAGACAAGGAAAGCTCTAAAAAAGGAGCCTTCTACTATAAGTTGGATCAAAGCAAGTATCTGGATGATTTTCAAGCGTTTCTGAATTTTATTCCCAAACCTGATAAATTTCTGATTAACGAAACTTCATTAAACTAATTTTTATTAGCTGACCCAAGCTTTTTTTTAAAATCTTTAAGTGTTAATTTGACACAAATTTAAAACATTATAGCCTTGAACAAAGATTCTTATGTTATCGGAGTAGACTACGGTTCAGATTCTGTGCGCTCCGTATTGGTTAATGCTGCCAACGGGCAGGAGCTTTCAGCGTCCGTGTATTATTACCCACGCTGGAAAGCAGGCGAATTTTCTGTACCCGCCGATAATCAGTTCCGCCAGCACCCCCTGGATTATGTGGAAGGATTGGAATATACTATCAAAGAATGTCTGGCAAAAGCAGGTGATCCTGCCATAGCAAAAGCTGTAAAAGGCATTTCGGTAGATACAACGGGTTCCACTCCCGTGGCTGTAGACAAAACAGGTACTCCCCTGTCGCTGCTCCCCGGCTTTGAAGAAAACCCGAATGCTATGTTTGTGCTCTGGAAAGACCATACCGGCGTAAACGAAGCCGCAGAAATAAACCAGCACGCTACAAAGTTCGACACTAATTATCTGCAGTTTGTTGGCGGCATTTACTCTTCAGAATGGTTCTGGTCTAAGCTGTTGCATATCCTGCGTGCCGACGAAAAGGTTCGTGGCGCCATATACTCATGGGTGGAACACTGCGACTGGGTTCCCTTCCTCTTAACAGGAGGCAACGATGTGTCTAAGATGAAAAGAAGCGTATGCGCTGCCGGCCATAAGGCACTTTGGGCAGCCGAATTCGGCGGACTTCCTCCGGAAGAATTCTTTTCCTCACTCGACCCGCTTCTGAAAGGTTTCCGCGACAGATTATTTGAAGACACTTATTCTTCGGATGTAGCGGCTGGCAACTTGAGCCAGGAATGGGCTGAGCGCTTAGGCCTAACTACAGATGTAGTGGTAGGTGTTGGCGCTTTTGATGCTCATATGGGTGCTGTTGGCGGACAAATTGAGCCTTATTATGTAAGTAAAGTAATGGGTACTTCTACCTGCGACATGGTAGTAGCCCCTAACCAAGAATTTGGTGATACTTTGGTGAAAGGAATTTGTGGCCAGGTTCCAGGCTCTGTTATTCCTGGCATGATAGGACTGGAAGCAGGCCAATCTGCTTTCGGCGATACCTATGCTTGGTTTAAGCGCATCATGATGTGGCCTTTACAAAATTTACTGGCAAATTCTAAGGTGTTAGATGAAGCCACTGCCAAAGCGCTTACAGAAGAGTTATCAGATAAATTAATTCCGGTGTTGGCAGAGCAGGCCGCTGCACTTCCGCTAACCGAAAACAGCGAGTTTGCTTTGGATTGGTTTAACGGTAGAAGAACCCCGGATGCGAACCAAATGCTGAAAGGTGCCATAGCTGGTCTGGGACTGGGCAGCGATGCTCCCCGTGTGTTCAGAGCGTTGGTTGAAGCGACCTGCTTTGGCGCCAAGAAAATTGTAGACCGATTTATTGAGCAGGGTGTGCCGGTAAAAGGCCTTATTGGTTTGGGTGGTGTAGCCCGTAAATCGCCGTTTATCATGCAGATGATGGCTGATGTAATGAACATGCCAATCCGAATTCATAAATCTGAGCAGACTTGTGCTATTGGAGCAGCCATGTTCGCCGCCACGGCTGCAGGCATTTACCCTCGGGTAGAAGATGCCATGGCTGCTATGGGACAGGGTTTTGATGCAGAATACACACCAGATGCCACCCGTGCTGCTTTGTATGCCAAACGTTTCCGCAAATTTACTGAGCTTGGAAATGCAATCGAAAAACAAACGGTTGGCTCCAAGCCGGAAGAGATTTCAGATGTTCAAGAAGAAGTTGTAAGATAAGTTTACAAATGGATAAATATCAAGACATTAAAGAGGCTGCTTACCAAGCAAACATGCAGCTTCCTAAGCTAGGGCTGGTTCTGTTTACTTTTGGTAACGTAAGTGCTGCGAACCGCGATTTAGGCGTGTTCGCCATCAAACCAAGCGGTGTGCCATATGAAGATTTATCGCCAGAGAAAATGGTGATCGTTGACTTTGACGGTGTCACCGTAGAGGGATCTTTAAGACCATCTTCCGACACTAAAACTCATGCCGTGCTGTATAAGCATTGGGGGAATATCGGAGGCATAGTGCACACCCACTCTACTTATGCCACAGCCTGGGCCCAGGCACAACGAGACATTCCTATTTACGGCACCACGCACGCCGACCACAACACCTTTGATATACCGTGTGCGCCTCCTATGAACGACGAAATGATTCAGGGAGACTACGAATATCAAACCGGTTTCCAGATAATGAATGCGCTCGAGAGCAAGGGCATGAGCTACGAAGAAATGGAAATGGTGCTTGTTGGCAACCACGCTCCTTTCACCTGGGGTAAAACTCCTGAAAAAGCAGTTTACAACAGTGCCGTGGTGGAAGAAGTAGCCCGTATGGCTTACCTGACTGAACAAATCAGACCAAGCGTGCCGCGATTACAGGAATCACTTATCCGCAAGCATTATGACCGCAAGCATGGTGCAGGATCATATTATGGGCAATAATAATGCTGTAAGTTTATGACTGCATTTTATTAAATAGGACAAACAGACCTGTTGCTTTAACCTAAAACTGGAGCAACAGGTCTGCTTGTTTTATATGTTTGCTCCTTTACCAGCAGCAAGTTCACTCGTTCTGTTAAAGCACTACCTGAACATCATTGCCGATTGACTGCAAAGTTAGATTTAGTCTTCCTAAGTTGTTTTCTTTCTGTAGTAGAGCCTATATGCGACTAAGACTTAAGCAGAACTGGTAATCATGCTCCCTCACCCTATAACCTGTTTTAATTAAATTATCTCAGGAAGGGCCATTTCATTAGAATAATTTAAGCGTTCTTCTCTTTCTTTTGCTTCACCATGTTAATATGCTATGAGCAGGTTTAACGGTTAAGCAAGTTTCTGACGCACATGTTAGCGCCAGAAAGATAACGAACATACGTATTCGCTTTGATCTGAAAAAAACAGCCTACAATTTTTATCTTTTAGGAGAGGCGTAAAAGAAAATCCCTATATTTAAATCAAATTCAAAAAACTGTTTAAACAACTACAAACTCACACAACACAAAAACTGACAAATGAATTCTGGATTCTCAACACTAGATTACATCGTCTTTATTCTCTATGCCTGTGTCATCATCTTTATGGGACTCTGGGTATCAAGATCGAAGAAAGGGGTGGAAAAGACGGCACAGGAGTACTTCCTGGCAGATAAATCGCTCACCTGGTGGGCGGTGGGCGCCTCACTAATTGCAGCAAACATTTCGGCAGAACACTTTATTGGCACCTCCGGGTCCGGTTTTGCTATTGGCCTTGCCATATCGGCTTACGAATGGATGGCTGCTCTCGCCCTTATTATAGTGGCCAAATATTTTCTGCCAGTATTTATCGACAAAGGCATTTATACCATGCCTCAATTCCTGAATGAGCGTTTTAACAGAGGTGTGAGTACCGCATTTGCTGTTTTCTGGTTATTGGTATATGTGTTCGTGAACCTGACTTCGGTTAGTTACCTGGGCGCTCTTGCCATGGAGCAGATAATGGGAGTGCCGCTGGTGTATGGCATTATTGGGTTACTCCTTTTCTCTGCCATCTACTCCATCTACGGTGGTTTGGAAGCAGTCGCCTGGACAGACGTTATACAAGTGGTATTCCTGGTAGGCGGTGGTCTGGTTACCACGTTCCTGGCCCTCGATGCTGTAGGTGAAGGTGCCGGTATATTTGCTGGCTTAGGCAATATTTATGAAAAAGGCCGCGACCACTTCTCTATGATTATTCCGCAAGGCCACCTGATGATTCCGGACGGGTCTGGAGGTCAGAAGGATGCCTTTATTGACTTACCAGGTGTAGCCGTAATTGCAGGTGCCATGTGGGCAACTAACTTAGGTTACTGGGGTTTTAACCAATACATTATTCAGAAAGGTTTGGCTGCCAAAAGCATTAACGAAGCTAAGAGAGGTCTTTTGTTTGCTGGCTACCTGAAGCTCCTTATGCCTATTATTGTGGTTATTCCGGGCATCACTGCTTATGTGTTGCTTAATGCGCATACGCCAGAGGAACTTTCTGCCATTCTGGGCAAATCAATAGAAGAAATTGGTACCATCAGCAAATCGGACGGTGCTTACCCATGGTTACTGAAGAACTTTGTTCCTGCCGGCGTTAGAGGCCTGGCCTTTGCCGCACTTGCTGCTGCCATTGTATCTTCACTGGCATCTATGGTAAACAGTACCTCTACCATCTTCACCATGGACATCTACAAGCCTTACTTTAGCCCGAATGCCAGCAACAAAGTACTCGTACGTGTAGGTCGTTTGGTAGCTGTAGTGGCTCTTTCTATTGCAGCTTTGGTAGCTCCGCAGCTTTCTTCACTTGACCAGGTGTTCCAGTACATTCAGGAGTATACAGGTTATATTTACCCTGGTGTGGTAGCCGTGTTTGGTATGGGACTTTTCTGGAAACAAATTACGCCAAATGCTGCTCTCTGGACAGCTATTGCTACCATTCCGGCAGGGGTTGTTTTCAAGATCGTTAGCCCGGATATGCCATTCCTGCTGCGCATGGGGTATGTTTTCATCATCCTTTGCGTAATTGCCTGTGCTATCTCCTTTGCTGAAAAAGGCGCTAAAGTTAAAATGCCTTTACCGGAACCAGGACGTCAGCGTCAGCTGACCACCTATTCATACATCTTTTTTGTACTAGGTGCGCTGACACTTGTTCTTACTTTAATTTATGCAACAGAATACAGCCACCTGGCTATTGAGGCAGGTTACTTCCTGGGCTCCTTCCTCCTAGTGATCGGCATCGTATTATACACCAATGCACGTCTGGAACTAGCAGATAAGCGTGCCATTGTATCAGATCCGACACTGTTTAACACGGCTACTCCTTTTAATTTGGGTGCTGCCGGTATTATCGTTATCCTGTTCCTGATTTATTATTTCCTTTGGCATTAATATATAAGGTGTTTACTAATGTAAAGTTGGTAAACACCTTTTTTTAGCCTTTATTTGTTATTGTAGATTAGACAATTATTATCATGATAGATTTAAAACAATTTGAGGTCTGGTTCATCACAGGTAGCCAGCACCTTTACGGCGAAGAGACGCTGAAACAGGTAGATGCGCATTCTACAGAAATTGCTGCAGGACTAGATCAGTCTGCCGATGTACCCGTTCGGGTAGTGTTTAAACCGGTAGTAAAGTCAACAGAAGAAATCTTTAAAATTTGCCAGGAAGCCAACGTGGCTGAGAACTGTGTTGGCGTAATTGCCTGGATGCACACCTTCTCTCCTGCCAAAATGTGGATCAATGGCCTAAAAGTGTTACAAAAGCCATTGTTGCACCTGCACACGCAGTTTAACCGTGACATTCCGTGGAGCACCATCGACATGGACTTCATGAACCTGACGCAAAGTGCACACGGCGACCGCGAGTTTGGCTTTATGGTATCGCGCATGCGCATTAACCGCAAAGTGGTTGTAGGTCATTGGCAGGAAGCAGAGGTGCAAAAAGAAATTGGCAACTGGAGCCGTGTAGCTTGTGGCTGGTACGACTGGCAAGGAGCTAAATTTGTGCGCTTTGGCGACAACATGCGTTTTGTAGCCGTAACAGATGGCGACAAAGTAGAAGCTGAACTGAAGTTTGGTTTCGCTGTGAATACACACGGTATCGGTGACCTAGTAGCCGTAATCAATGAAGTAAGCGAAGAGGCAGTAGATGCCTTAGTTGCCGAGTACGAAGAAAAGTATACCATTGCGGAGACACTTCAAGAAGGTGGTTCGCAACGTGCCTCTCTAAGAGAAGCAGCCAAAATTGAAATTGGCATGCGCACGTTCCTGCAACAAGGTGGCTACAAAGGCTTCTCCGACACGTTCGAGGACCTGCATGGTATGCCACAGTTACCAGGTATTGCAGTTCAACGCCTGATGAACGAAGGTTATGGTTTTGCCGGCGAAGGCGACTGGAAAACAGCAGCCCTGGTAAGAGCCATGAAAGTAATGGGAAGCGGCCTGGAAGGTGGAAATGCCTTTATGGAAGACTATACCTACCACTTCGACCCGAACAATTCGCTTGTGTTAGGTTCGCACATGCTGGAAGTAGACGAATGTCTGGCTGCAGACAAACCTTCGTGCGAAATTCACCCGCTGGGAATAGGTGGCAAAGCTGATCCTGTTCGCCTGGTATTTAATGCCAAAGGAGGCGCTGCCCTGAATGCTTCTATAGTGGATATGGGTAACCGTTTCCGCCTGATCGTAAACGAGGTAGAGGCTGTTGGTCCGCAAGAAGAATTACCAAAACTGCCAGTGGCACGTGTACTTTGGAAACCACTTCCTGACATGAAGACTGGCGCTGCTGCCTGGATTCTGGCCGGTGGTGCTCACCATACCTGCTACAGCCAGAATATTTCTGCTGAGCAATTAGAAGATTTTGCTGAAATGGCTGGTATTGAGTGTGTAAGAATAGGAAAAGATACTACGTTAAGCCAACTTAAGAATGAATTGCGCTGGAGCGAAGCTTATTTCCAACTGTTCCGATAGTTGATAGAAAGGTCATAAAAAAGAGCGGGTTTAGGCCCGCTCTTTTTGTTTTAGCTGAAATTTTTCAAATAAAAAAGGCCTTCCAGAGGCTAAAATAGTTCTTTTACAGAAGGGTCGTTGTAGTCTGTTACGAAACAGATAATGTTGTCGTAGTCGCTGAACTCTTCTTTCTCATGGGTGGTAGTAAGCACAACGCATTGCATGCCGGCATTTTGGGCTGCCTCTACACCTTTGGGCGCATCTTCCAGCACAATACAAACAGCAGGCTCTACTCCTAGCAGTTCAGCGGCCTTTGAGAATGTCTCCGGATCAGGCTTGCTTTCGGTTACATCGTCGGCACTAACTACCGCTCCAAAGTACTGGCGGATGTTTAGGTTATCAAGCACAAAATCGATGTTGAAAGGAATAGCCGCAGAGCCTACAGCCATTTTGATACCCTTCTCATGCGCCCGCTCCAGAAAGGCATCCAAACCAGGAATAAGCTTCAAATGCTCGAAGTAAGCCTTCTGGTATCTTCTCTCCTTCTCGAAAGATATTTCTGTTACCCTTTCTTCGGGGAAATGCTCCTTCCCAAATATCCGGGCTAATACTTCACTGTTTTTGCCATACATATGGCCCTTCACCTCCTCATATGTCAGCTCCGCTCCCAGATCCTCGTTCAGAATCTGATGCCAAGCTTTTGTATGAAAATGCATATCGTCAATCATGGTTCCGTTTAAATCAAACAGAAGTGCTTTGGGTACTACTTTCATAACTTGTTAATCTTGTTTGTGGCAATCTAAAACATCTTTCCGAAAATTACAGCAAAAGGTTCTATAAATGCCTCCTTTAAATCTGATTTAGCACATCTTCGGCCAATCTTTGTTATTGAAACAGTTTGATGGTTAATTGCTAAATGGCTGATTCGAAAGATGTATACTGTAGAATCTTTCAGCTACTACAAATGGGTGTTAAAGCAAGAAAAGAAAACATGAGGTTTAGAAAGAGTGTAAAGTCTGGTATCCGCAATCTTTCAAAACCCTCCAGAAGGCCACTTTCATTAGAAGAATTTGAGAAGTAACAGAGATTTTAAATACAAACTTTTTAAAGTTAAATTTTAACTATTTCAGCTTATAAAAACAGTATTGTCTTATATTTGTTTAGAACTTACAGCTGCGCGTACACAAGTCATAGACCAGTACAAGATCGTACAGCAGCTTTAGTTCTTCAGTAGCTGCCTTAAACAAAATTCATTTTGAGAAACCTCGAGAAAAGAGATTACGATGCCGTAGTGGTGGGATCTGGCCCCAATGGATTGGGTGCGGCCATTACCTTGCAGCAAGCCGGTCTTTCGGTTTTAGTTATAGAAGGAAAAGACACTATTGGTGGCGGCCTGCGTTCAGCAGAGCTCACGCTGCCTGGCTTTGTCCACGATATCTGTTCTGCCATACATCCCCTGGCTGCTGAGTCTCCGCTGTTCAAAGCCTTGCCGCTACAGGAGCATGGGCTGGAGTACATTACCCCTCCTGTTTCCGCAGCTCACCCATTCGACAATGGCACGGCAGCTGTTCTGAAAAAATCGGTAGCCGAAACTGCGCGGCTTTTAGGGGCCGACGAAGAATCTTATCTGCAGCTGATAAAACCACTTGTATCCGACTGGCCCCGTATTGCTCCTTCAACCTTAGGCCCGCTAACCTTTCCGAATCACCCGTTTGCCATGGCGCGATTTGGGCTCAATGCCCTTACTTCGGCAGAGTTGCTGGCCAAAATGCGCTTCGAAACAATGGAAGCACGCGGACTTTGGGCTGGTATGGCGGCACATTCCATTCAACCGCTAAGCAATATTACTACCTCCGCTATAGGTCTGGTGCTAATGGCAGTAGGGCATTTGAGAGGATGGCCCGTTCCAAAAGGCGGTTCCCAAAGCATTGCCAATGCGCTGGCTTCTTATTTTGTATCGCTGGGCGGTAAAATAGAGACTGGAACTTATATACAATCGCTACAACAGTTGCCCTCTTCGCATGCAGTGCTATTTGATGTAACTCCAAAGCAGCTGCTCCAAATTGCCGGGCATAAGTTTTCTTCGCTGTACCAGTGGCAGCTCCGTAACTATCGTTATGGTATGGGCGTGTTTAAAATAGACTGGGCTTTAGACGGTCCTATACCTTTTACAGCTGAAGGATGCAGAGAAGCTGGTACTATACATATTGGTAACACCCTAGAAGAAATTGCTGCTTCAGAAAGCATAACAGCAGCCGGCCTCCATCCGGAAAAACCATTTGTACTGCTGGCTCAGCAAAGTTTATTCGACTCTTCCCGCGCTCCCGATGGCAAACATACTGCCTGGGCCTACTGTCATGTGCCTAACGGCTCGCAAGCAGATATGACTTCTGCCATAGAGCAGCAGGTGGAGCGATTTGCGCCTGGCTTCCGCGATCGTATCCTGGAACGGCATACCCTGAACACGCTTCAGATGGAAACCTATAATCCTAATTATATTGGCGGTGATATAAATGGAGGCATTATTGATATCGGGCAACTCTTTACACGACCAGCCCTGCGCCCCAGCCCTTACAGAACGTCAGCAAAGGGACTTTATATCTGCTCCTCCTCCACTCCGCCTGGCGGAGGTGTACATGGCATGTGCGGATACCATGCAGCCAGTCGTGCTTTGAAAGATATTTTCGGTCTGAAACCGCTTAGTCTGAAATAATTAGGTAACCTGAGGGATGTATGTCTTTAACTCCTGAACTCAAACAAGCTATCAGCAAGCTTAGCCATACGGAAAAAGACAAACTGCTCTACCGGCTACTCCGGCTAAACCCCGACCTGGTGGAGCGGCTGCAGTTCGAGTTGGTGGAGCGAGGTGAGTCGTTGACACAGCGCCGGGAAGAACTGAAGAGCCGTATTGATGATATGTTAGCCTACGAGCCCTACTCGCCAGGCTATCTGATGATGGACCTGCGCGCGCTCAACGGTGAGATAACCCGCCACGTAAAGCACACAAAAGACAAGGAAGGAGAAGTACAGCTGACGCTATACATGCTGCGCCTCTGCCTGGAGCTGCACACAGATTTCATAGTCACTCAATTGTTTCGTGCCGATACACTACAAGTCTACTTGGTAAAGCGGATGCAGGTAGTGTTGGGAAAACTTCAAAAATTCCATGAAGACTTGTATACAGACTACGAAAGTGACATAAATTTCATACTGAAGCAACTGCACGGAAAAATTGCTATACTCCAGGCGCGGGAGAAGCTGCCTAAAAGCTGGCCAGAATAAAAAAGTACCGTTTTTAGTTATTTATTAGAAGATATTCTATTGTAAATGTAATTTCTGTATATTGGTTTATGCATAGCCTAATTCTTGCCGTTGTGGAGCACTAGTAACCACAGGCTTTGCATTTTTCAACCATCTTTTCCTGTTATCACACTTCGCTTTATCAGCGGGAAACTCTGCGGCACTAAAGGGAGAATTATCACCTTGTGTGGCTGTAGGTGTTCCGAAGCGGAATAGTACCTTCATACTGCCATGGCTTTCATTCTATGGCAACTTTATAGCCTAACCTATACTTGTATCCATGAAAAAAGCGATTCTGATCAGTTTGTGCTTCTTTGTTGTGCTTTGCTGTAAAGCGCAACTTTTGCCATACAAGCCCCTAGATAAAGCCAACCCCATAGAGTTTAAAGGAAAGTATATTGTATACAAAGGCCAAAAAATCATGCTAGGTCCAAAATCCTTTTTTATTGATGGACAGCTTACTGATGAAGAGGCAGCAAAATATCCTTATGTGTTTAATTCGGTAAATAAAGCAGCAGATCACCTAACCAATGGTACAGAGGACGCACCCATGGTTCTTTACCTGGCCCCTTACGTTTATTGGATCGATAACCCCGATGATCCGGCGGTGCGTGTTTCTAAAACAGCCGGTGCTCCACCTTATGGACTTGAGATAGCTTGCGAGTGGCTGCGATTTTTCGGTTTATCCGAAAAAGCCGAAAATGTGGTGCTTGCCTCCAATCGCGGACAAACCATTGGGGCAGAAGGCAATTTTACTATGTTTAAATTTATAGGCCAGGGTACCAGCTCCGAAAACATCACCTTTGGCAACTATTGCAACATCGATCTGGTGTACCCGCTCAAGCCAGCATTAAACCGTCAGAAGAGAGCCTCGGCAATTGTGCAGGCGCAGCTCATACATTGTAATGGCGATAAAATTGTAGCTCGCAATACCCGTTTTGTCAGCAGGTTGAATCTGAACCCCTTCGTTGGCGGCAAACGCGTACTCTTCGACCGTTGCCATTTTGAGTCTACCGACGATGCCTTGTGCGGCACCGGTGTTTACCTCAATTCCACTTTAGACGTGTATGGCTCTAAACCTTTTTACCACACTACCGGAACAGGAGCCGTGCTTTTGGGCTCAGAAATCAGGTCTTTTACACACGACAAACAATTTTTTACCAAAGCAAACGGCCAGGTTTCCGTGGTAGACACCCGGTTTATAACTGGGCTCAAAACGTATGTAGGCTGGCGCGATGTAGTAACAGCTGAGACCCGCAATTACCAGTACAAAGTTTCTCAAAATGGTAAGCCCTTGTTCATTGGCTTAAACGATACAGCCGCCACTGTCGAAATGGGCGGTAAACCCTTATTGAATGCCTATTTTTTTGAATACCAAGGAAAGGCTTATTACAACACCTATAACCTGCTCAGCGGGGACGATGGATGGGACCCAATGGGAATAAAAGAAGTGGTACTGGCTGCAGAAAAGGAACATAAAAAACCACTCACCATGCTGCCGGTACAAATGCTTGTTTCTCCTACCAACGTTACCATTGAGACACAAAAAAACGATGTACAGTTAACCGCCAAGGTAAATCGGTTTGGCAACTACGAAATCAAAGGGTCAGAAATAATAAGGTGGAGCGTAGCCCCGGAGCATGCCTCGCTTGTAAAATTACAGGTGAATGCCAATGGATCAGTTTGCACGGTGATTCCGACCAATACCCTGGTTGAGACCAAAAAAGTAATGGTGGTCGCCTCTACAGCTTCTGGTTTAGAAGCTGCCAGTGTGGTGCAGGTCGCTCCCGCTATTTTGGAGGCACCTTCTTTTCTTGTTGCTCCAGCCATTGCCAAAGCCAAAAACGGTAAACTCCATTTAACCTACAGCCTTAACACAAAGTTTGCAGACCAATCGCTGGTAACCTGGTACCGCTGCATCGATGCCAAAGGCAGCAATCCCATTGAAGTTGCCGTGTCTCGCTTTAATAATCCCTTGCAGGAGTATGACCTGTCGACAGGAGATGTTGGCTATTTCCTGATGGCAACAGTGGCTCCAAAACATATCAGGAGCAACATAGGTGAAGCAGTACGTGTTGTGATGACTCGACCCACTGCCTTCAAGGATGTAAAAACTGATGTCAGCGTGTTAGCGACTGATTTTAAAAACACCTCCACGCGCAACCAGCCTGAGAAGCTCCCCGGCTTTTGGACTTTCGATCATTTTGAATCTCCTGCAAATACTGCTGCTTACCCTGTGAACAGGGAAAAGGACGCCTGGCATTATGGCGAAGGCCAGGATGGAGCAGCTAATATGGTTGGCCTGCTACAAGGTCGCAGTGGCACCTTGCTCTACACGCCAACCGGAAAAGAATATGGCGACATGAAAATGACCATGACCGTAGCTCCCTATAAAACGGCTGGTCAAGGCTTTAGCATTGCACACCTTTACATGGACGTGCTGCTGAAATTCGACACGCAAACTATGACGGGCTACGGACTTCGCTTTATCCGGACAACGAAATACCACGATGCCGTGGACTGTATTTTTGTAAAATATGAGAATGGTCAAATTACTCCAATTAGTGAGCCTGTTACTACAACCAGCTATAGAACACCCTGCACCATTACAATAGAGTTTAAAAAGGATAGTTTGGTAGCACATGCTACCACCTCAGCCTCTTACCAAGCTCCACAAGATAGGTCGGAAGTTGTAAAAGAAGTAAATATAAGCACTAATGCAAGCCCGAATACGTTTGGCGGGTTTGGTATTCAATACAACGGTGGTGCCCCCACCATGATTCAAAATATTAAAGTAGAATGGAAATGATGGCCTCAAAAACCTTCTTTTAAACACGAAGCCGCGATAGCAGAGAGGCAGGTATGAAGGCAGACGCAGGTGCGCTTACTACTTTTTAAACAGACGGTGGTCAAAGGCGAAAGGCTCGGTTTTGACAACCTCTACTTTGCTAAAATCTTTATGGCGGGGGTTCAGCAGGAAATTATAGTTGCCCTGTACCGTAGCGGAGGGGACTTTTAAAGTCATATAGACTGCATCGAATACAAAAGCGTCGCCAATTTCCTGAGTCGAGTTAGGGTGCGGGAACAGCTTCCAGTCTGTAGGAAGCGCCTGCGGCTCAAGAACCTGAAGCGACAAATCATCGGGCACATGTATACTAATCAGGTAGTAACCGTCAGGTACAATTCCTAAAGGTGTATGCACGGCTATCTCCACGGTGCAAAGCGCAATAGATTCACTGGTATACAACATGGCTACACCTTTGCTGTTCCACCGGCCACCGGCTAGTTCCGCTCCTTTTCCGGAAAGATCGTTTCGGTACCTTCCTTTACTTAAGCGGTACACGATCATGCCAGCACACCATGTTCAATCCGGGTAAGCTCATCTTTTAACAAGCTGATTCCGAAGGTAGTATCAAGTAGCTCTTTTGGCTTTAGGCCAGCCAAAGCCACACTCTGTGTCTCCAGCCAAATATTAAATTTTTCCTGATCGCCAAACACCTCTATGCCTTTGTTATATACTAGAATGACTTCAATTATCTTCTCAGAATGAATTGGATCGAATGTCCGTTTTTCTTTTTTGTAACGCTGAAAAGTACGCTCAGAGAGGTGCAGAAAACCCGACCACTCGTCTGTGCTGAAAGGACTTTTATCGGCAATAGATTTAAAGGCTTCATACTTGATGCCTTCTCTTGCCGCACTTACCAATGCCAGCATATTTCTGTCGTCGGTAAGGTCGTAGCTTAGGTTGCTGTCTATTTTAATGGTTTCTGCCATAGCGCCTGTTGATTAATAAATACAAGTTACGAAATCTGTCATAATTATAACGCCATTTGTCTTAATTTAGTTTGTGTAGATTATAAGATAGTTAACACGCACTATAAACTAGCTTAAAGCCAATTATTAGCGACTGCCACAGCTCTAATCAAATTCTGCTAATGAAAAAGGCCTTCCGGAGGCAAAATTAGGTTCCCAGACTTTAGGCATCTTTTATCTTAAAACTTAATTTTACATGGCGCGCACTGCTACATCTTTAGCGGCTGCAGGTCCGTACATTAATCCTTGTCTAACCATCATTCTATAGTAACTATGAAATATAATCTTTTAGGCGATACCGGTGTGCTGGTATCCGAACTTTGCTTTGGTACCATGACTTTTGGCGGCCAGGGTTATTGGGAGGCTATCGGGAAACAACAACTCGATGAAGTAAATCAACTCCTGAAAATAGCGGTAGATGCAGGAATAAACTTTATAGACACCGCCAATGTGTACTCCTACGGACAGTCAGAACAGCTGCTGGGTGAAAGCCTGAAACAATCTGGAGTTTCCCGGAACGAGCTGTTTATTGCCACTAAAGTTCGGGGTCGCATGGCTCCAGGTGCTAATAATATCGGTCTCTCCCGCTATCATATCATGCAATCGGTGAACGAGAGTCTGCAGCGCTTGCAGATGGACCACATCGACCTTTTGTATGTGCACGGGGTCGATAAGCTAACCTCTGTGGAGCAGGTGGTGCATACACTCCACGACTTGGTTACAACTGGCAAAGTGCGCTATGTTGGTGTTTGTAACTGGCCTGCCTGGATGGTTATGAAGGCAATTGGTATTGCCAAACAACAAGGCTGGCACGAGTTTGCCGCCATGCAGTACTTTTATGCCATCGCCAACCGCGATTCAGAACAGGATTTACTGCCATTGGCTGAAGACCAGCGCTTGGGATTTATGCCCTGGAGCCCACTGGCTGGTGGCTTTTTATCCGGTAAGTTTACTCGCGACAAAACAAGCACCGGCGGCCAGTCCAGACGCGATAATTTCGATTTCCCTGTAATAGACAAAGAAAGAGCCTACGACATAATAGATGTGTTGATACAGCTTGGCGAGAGCCGGCAGGTATCGGCGGCAGAAGTAGCCCTTGCCTGGGTACGTCAGCAAAAGGGTGTTACAAGCACCATTATTGGAGCTAAAACACCTGAACAGCTGCGTTCCAACATCCACTCCACTTCTTTTGACCTTACTTCCGAGGAATTGCAACAACTGGAGAACGTAAGCAAACCCTCGCCCTCCTACCCAAGCTGGATGGTAGAGCGCCAGATGCGAGAGCGCTACCCTGAGGAATAAAATACCTGAAAAGGCTCCGAAGGATCCTTTTCATTGGAATAATTGCTGAAAATAGTTTTAGCAGAACATCTGGAAGAAAAACCTAAACGTGCGTCTGCGTCTGCAGAAGCACGTTTAGGTTTACTATGCTGGATTTCAATTTAGCTGTCTAGCACTTTTTTTGGGCTGTTGGCGTTATAGCAGCTGATCAACTAATTTTTTATGCGATACCGTTTAGTGGCGGCAGGTGCTATAGCTGTTCTTTTGAGCGCCTGCAACACACAAAATGCTTTAACAGAGCATCAGCTGCAGGTAAGGAATTTCACCATGGCCGATGTCATTCCTCCCAGCCATACCAGCTCTCAAGCTGAAAAAGACCAACAGCAGACCTTCCGGAAAGATAGCAAAAAACGCTTCTCTTCAGGCAAAATAGCTGCTGCTTATTATGTAGCAGAGGCCAAACGCAACTTCAACGAACAAAAACCAGACTCGGCCGCGCAGTTGTTTGGGCAAGCCTGGCTCCTCGATAGCACCAACAACGAGGTATACTGGGGCTACGGGCTGGTGTACGGCCAGCAGAAAGAGTTCGACAAGGCCTTATTTGTGCTGTACCGGGCACTGGAAGAAGATAAGGAGAACCCACGCCTCTTAACTGATATTGCCACCAGCCACCTGGGGCGCTTCTACGAGACAAATCAACCAGAAGACCTGCTGCAAAGCCGAAAGCTCCTGGAAAAGGCCGTGTCTTACACACCAGATTTTGCTGATGCCTACTACAAACTGGCCATCAATAGCTATTACCTGCAGGAATATGGCAAGGCTTGGGAATACCTACACAAAAGTATTTTGCAAAATAATGAAATTGCCAATCCAACATTTGTAGCGGCCCTGCTCCAAAAGCAGGCAGATCCACAAGGAGTTTACCAGCAGTAAAACAACACTCCCTCTTGATTCCTAAATGCATAACCATTACATTTAGGTTTTCGGAGAGCAGGAAAATAACAACATCTACTTATTCTTTACCATGAAGAAATTATTTATTGCCGTTGTAGCGCTTTTTTTAGTCACAACAAATACGTTTGCACAAGAAGCCGCTGAAAAGCCAAACCCAAGTGTGTTGCCTATGTTTGGCAACATCGCTAAAACAGAAGCACAACAAATTAAAGATCAGAAATTCCTTAGCAGCTGCGACAATAGCTTTTCCAGCAGGCAGGAAGCCAGCGAGTTTTTCATGAATCGCGGTTGGGAATATTTTAACGAAGGTCAGATGGACACGGCTGTTTACCGCTTTAACCTGGCCTGGCTACTGAACCCAGACAACAGCAATACTTACTGGGCCTTTGGCTTGGTAACATATGGTCAAGGCAAGTTAAACGAATCTATCGGGTTTTATGAAAAGGCACTTGCACTGGATCCTACAAACTCGCTGATAATGTCTGACATAGCCAGTTCTTACCTGGCCTTGCAGGATGCCGAAGAAAAGAAAAACAAGAAAAAGCAGGCATTTAAAAAAGTGGTGGAGTTCACAAACAAAGCCCTGGCAGCAGACTCAGTCAATGCTTTTGCTTTGTACACCATGTCGAAAGTAAAGTTTCAGGAGAAGCAGTACGAGGAAGCCTGGACATACCTGCATAAAGGTCGCGAACAAAATGTAGCCAATATAGATTTTGTTTATTTAACTAGTTTGATGGCAGAAATGCCAGACCCTACCGGGTTCTTCAAAAATAATTAATCGGCACACCAAAATTATTTATGGAAAAGAGACGCATTTAACCTATGCGTCTCTTTTTTTGTCTGTACCAGCTCCACCTTGGAATGAATTTTGTTTCAAGGAGAGCGTTTAGCACTATTCTCTCAGCTTTTAAAAAAACAAGGTTTTCCATTTTCAAAACATTTCAGGTTACTTATATTTGTTTTACTCTTAGCCCAAGAACCCTTTATTTATGAAAAACAATTTATACAGAGCATCCCTTTTTTTACTAGCGGGGTCCCTGTCTCTCTCTTCCTGCGTCGTATCTAAAAAGAAATACGAGGATCTGCTAGCCCGCAAAAATGCACTCGAGGTGGACAAATCAGGACTTGAAAAGCAAAAGCAAACCCTGGAACAGCAGAAAGCATCTTTGGAGCGTGAAAAAGCCAATCTGGAGCAGGAACGAGCTACGCTGGAGCAACAGAAAAACGAGTATGAGCGCAACCTGGCACAAGCCTTGAAAGAAGGCAAAACACTTGGCGAAAACCTGAACATGAGTAAAACGCAAATCGACAGGCTGAACGCAGACTTAAAAGCTCGTGAGCAGCGCCTAGCCGAATTGCAACGTATTCTGGATGAAAAAGACAAAGCAGTAAATGCTCTTCGTGCCAAAGTAAGCAGTGCCCTCCTCGGCTTTAACGACAAGGACCTGACTATTAACGTGCGCAATGGCAAAGTATATGTATCGCTGGCGGAGCAATTGCTTTTCCAATCTGGCTCCACCAAGGTAGATCCTAAAGGTGTTGATGCACTTCGCAAGCTAGCATCAGTGCTGAAAGAGCAACAGGATGTTAACGTGCTGGTAGAAGGCCATACCGATGATGTTCCTATTGCAAGAGGAACTGTTGGCATGCAAGACAACTGGGACCTGAGTGTATTACGAGCCACTGAGATTACCCGTATTCTGGCAAACGCTGGTGTAGATCCAACAAGAGTAACTCCTTCCGGCCGTTCTCTATATGTGCCTTTGGATGGTGCTAAAACAAAAGAAGCCCGCCAAAAAAACCGCAGGACCGAGATCATTCTTACACCTAAACTCGACGAGCTTTTCCAAATCCTGGAAACTACCTGATTAGCTAAATAGAAATAAGATAGTTTCAACTTAAATTTAAGCTTCAGTATTTGTTCACCTACTCCGGATATCATAATGAAGCTGAGGTAGTAATAAAATTAAAAGCTAAACGGCCAGCTCCTTTCGGGGCTGGCCGTTTAGCTTTTAAAGCAATGTCAAAACTTTGGTTAGATTACCCCCATAGCCAACATGGCGTTAGCAACCCTAATAAAACCAGCCACATTCGCTCCCAATACATAATTGCCTGGCGACCCGAATTCGGCCGACTTCTCATAACAAAGATCATGAATGTTGGTCATAATGTTAGAGAGCTTGTTTTCTGTGAATTCAAATGACCAGGAGTCTCTGGAGGCATTCTGCATCATCTCAAGCGTGGAAGTTGCTACACCGCCTGCATTGGCAGCCTTGCCAGGAGCGTACAAAATGCCGGCCTCCTGAAACACTTTAACTCCTTCTGGCGTGGTAGGCATGTTTGCTCCTTCACCAACGGCAATGCAACCATTTTTAACCAGCAATGCGGCATCTTTCCCATTAAGTTCATTTTGGGTAGCAGATGGAAAAGCTAACTCACAAGGCACTTCCCATATATTACCGTTTTCGAAGTAACGCGCTTCGCCCCGGAATTCAAGGTAATCCTTAATACGTTTCCGCTCCACTTCCTTTAGTTGTTTTACAACTTCCAGGTCTATGCCATTCTTGTCGTAGATATACCCATTAGAGTCAGAACAGGCAACCACTTTGCCTCCTAATTCATTTATTTTCTCAATGGTATAAATAGAAACATTGCCGGATCCTGATACAATACACGTTTTGCCTTCAATTTCCTGCTTATTGGTTTTAAGCATTTCTTTTACAAAGAACACATTGCCATAGCCTGTAGCCTCTTTTCTTACTAAAGAGCCACCCCAATCAAGTCCCTTGCCTGTAATAACACCTGCTTCGTAGCGGTTTGTAATGCGCTTGTATTGCCCAAACATATAGCCAATTTCACGCCCTCCCACTCCTATGTCTCCTGCTGGAACATCCGTGTGCTCCCCAAGGTGGCGGTACAACTCTGTCATAAAGCTCTGGCAAAAACGCATGATCTCGCTGTCCGATTTTCCTTTCGGATCAAAGTCAGACCCTCCCTTTCCACCACCTATTGGCAGACCAGTAAGGGCATTTTTGAATATCTGTTCGAATCCTAAAAATTTAATGATACCTAGGTACACGCTGGGGTGAAAACGCAACCCGCCTTTGTATGGTCCCAAAGCACTGTTAAATTCTACCCTAAACCCACGGTTAATATGCACCTGGTTCCGGTCGTCTGTCCATGGAACCCGGAATATGATTTGTCGCTCCGGCTCACAGATGCGTTGAATAATTTTATGATGTGCAAATTGCGGATACTTTTCCAGAACCGGTCCCAGAGTTTCCAGCACTTCGCGCACTGCCTGATGAAACTCTAGCTCCCCCGGATTTCGCTTGATAATTTCCTGAAAAATGGGTGCAACTTTTGCGTCAATTAAATTGCTCATAACGTTTTATAAGTTCAAAGTTAAATTATTACTACAGTTAGATGGTGCTTAAGTGTAAGGAAACTTGTACTGAGATATTACCTTGGCCTAGCCCTGCCCCTTCCTTTGCCTCCAGAAGCGGGTTTAGAAGAGCGACCTGCGCTTTTACCAGATCCGGCATTTTTGGATCTGCCGCCAGGGCCTGTCCGGCCAGGTTTGTCGGCGGCTTTCGAACTGGCTTTGAAGGGTGTAAACCCACCGGGCTTATTTTTAGGAGGTGCTTTTTTAGTTTTTCCAGGTGCTGGCGGGCCAGCTTTAACTTCTGCTTTTTTGGAAGTTGTGGCTGTAGACTCAGAATGTTCAATAAGTTTAAAAATCTCCTCCATTTCCTGTGGAGTAAGGTCACGCCAATCGCCGGTGGGGAGACCTTTCAGCGTAATATTCATGATCCGAACACGCTCCAGCTTCGTTACTTCGTAGCCAAAGTATTCGCACATGCGGCGAATTTGCCTGTTTAACCCTTGAATTAAAATAATCCGGAAGGTTTGCGGACCTTCTTTTGTGACCACACACTTTTTGGTGGTGCTGCCCAATATGGGTACACCACCCGCCATGCCTTCTATAAATTGATCGGTTACGGGTTTATTTACCGTTACCACATACTCTTTTTCGTGCTTGTTGCCTGCCCGCAGAATCTTGTTTACAATATCGCCGTTGCTGGTTAGGAAGATCAGCCCCTGAGAATCTTTGTCCAATCGGCCAATAGGAAAAATACGCTGGCTGTGGTTAATGTACTCTACTATATTATCTTTAGTGCCTGCTTCTGTAGTACTTACCACTCCCACTGGTTTGTTAAATGCCAGATAAACGGCATCTTCAGTGCTTCGGGGTTCAATGGCTTGGCCATTTACCATCACCACATCGCGAGGCTTTACCTGGTCGCTTAACGACGCTTTTTTACCATTTATAAGCACATGCCCCTGTTCTATGTATTTATCTGCCTGTCGCCTCGAACAGATACCACTCTCGCTTATGTACTTATTTAACCGCATCTATAAAGAAATTCCTTTCTACTTGTTATACTATTGTTAATTCTGCACCAGGTCTACCATCAGGCATTTTAAATTCCTAAACATTCTGCCCTTTTTTTGTATTACCTCCAGTGCCTGCACAATATAATTCAAAATGCCGGACCAATTCTCTTATTTTACAGAGAAAAATAAAATTTGCCTGTTTATTGGCTGTTTGGGCTGAATTTTTTAGTCTTTTTTAGAGAAAAAGTTAAGAAAAAGAGCTGTTGGCGGATGAAAAGTGAATTGGTCACCAGGTTTTATTATTCTTCGCCTATTAATTAAATTTATAAATGTTATAACTTTGAATCAGATTACCGTGAGAAGAGGAAGGTTGAAATATAGCGAAGTTACATCTTTCTTAACCACGGGCTCCTTTCAATCCGTATGTAGAGGATTAAATCTTTTTTTATCTCCTCATGTAACGATTTAACTTCTTAAGTTTACGTTTGAATAAGCATTTTACGATATAGCCAATGGATCCTAAAAACGACGCTAACCCTACCAGAACCAGAAAATATGTACTGACCAGGAGGCTGGACCGCATGTTTATGGAACTGACAAGGGTCTATTTATTTGTGATCCGTTTTTTTAAGGAAGTTTTTTTCCCGCCTTACGAGTTTAAAGAAATTATAAAACAATGCTATGAGGTAGGTGTGCGTTCTCTCCCGCTCATTGCTTTAACCGGTTTTATTATAGGGATTGTTTTTACCAACCAATCGCGCCCCTCGCTCTCTGAGTTTGGCGCTACCTCCTGGTTACCAGCGCTTGTTTCTATTGCTATTGTGCGGGCACTGGCGCCCTTGGTTACTGCCATTATTGCGGCAGGCCGGGTAGGCTCCAGCATAGGGGCCGAATTAGGCTCTATGCGCGTAACAGAACAGATAGATGCCATGGAGGTTTCTGCTACTAACCCTTTTAAATTTCTGGTAGTAAGCAGGGTGTTGGCCACCACATTCATGATTCCTACACTAACCATGTTTACGATGGTGGTAGCACTGGCTGGTGCTTACCTGAATGTGCACCAGAACGAGCAGACCAGCTTCGCAACCTTTATTCAGCAGGTTTTTAATGCTATGACCTTTCTGGATATATTTTCAGCCATTATTAAGGCCTTTATTTTTGGGTTTACTGTAGGAATGGTAGGGTGCTACAAAGGGTATTATTCCTCCAAAGGAACGGAGGGCGTAGGCAAGGCCGCAAACTCATCGGTGGTAACGGCCATGTTTCTTATTTTTATTGAAGAACTGCTCGCCCTGCAAATCATTAACGCTATTAGAGCGCTATAAGCTTTCGTAAATGAAGAAGAACATTCCGAGCATAGATAAGAGTAACAAAGTAATAGCCATTAAAGGTCTTAAAAAGGCCTTCGACGAATATGAGGTACTTCGCGGTGTAGACCTCGATTTATATAAAGGCGAAAACCTGGTGGTTTTAGGCCGATCAGGTACTGGTAAATCAGTATTGATTAAAATTATTTCGGGACTATTGCGCCAGGACGAGGGCCAGGTGAATGTGCTGGGTCAGGAAGTAAGCCAGCTCTCGCAAAAAGAGCTGGACAAGCTACGCCTCAAGATCGGTTTCTCCTTTCAAAACAGTGCCCTATACGATAGTATGACAGTGCGTGAAAACCTGGAGTTTCCGCTCATCCGCAACTCACGCGAAATGACCCGAAAAGAGATTGACCGAATTATCAACATTGTGCTCGAGGCGGTTGGGCTGTCGCAGACCATAGACCAGATGCCTTCGGAGCTTTCTGGTGGTCAGCGAAAGCGAATCGGCATTGCCCGTACGCTAATTCTGAAGCCAGACATCATGCTGTACGATGAGCCGACTGCCGGTCTGGACCCCTTAACCTGTATAGAAATTAACTCCCTTATCAACCAGGTGCAGCGGCGGTTCAACACATCTTCTATTATAATTACCCACGATCTTACCTGTGCCCGCGCCGTTGGCGACAGGCTGGTGATGCTGCTAGATGGTCAGTTCCAGCGTCAGGGCACTTTCGAAGAAGTTTTCGACTCAGAGGATGAGCGGGTTAAATCATTTTATAACTACAACTTTATAGACTAAATGAGTGCTGCAGAAAATAAACGTTCCGTAATGGTTGGCATCTTTGTGTTGCTAGGCATCATCATTTTTATAATTGGCGTATTTACACTGGCTGGCCAGCAAAAGCGCTTTATAAACAGTATTAGCCTACACGCCACTTTTTCAGATGTGGCCGGTTTGCGCCCTGGCAACAATGTATGGTTTTCAGGTGTGAAGATTGGCACTGTCAAATCAATTCGTTTTTCAGGGGAGTCGCAGGTAGATATTCTTCTTAACATACAAACAGATGTGCAGCAGTATGTGCGCCGCGATGCGAAAGTAAGAATCAGCTCCGAAAGTTTAATAGGCAACAGAATACTTGAGATTGTTGGAGGAACGCCACAAGCCCCGCCGGTGCAGGAAGGCGACAGGCTACAGTCGGAGCCGCTATTAAACACCGACGATGTGCTGGAGACGCTACAGGAAAACAACAAGAACCTGGTTGCCATTACTTCCGATTTCAAAGAACTTAGCTCCAAACTGGTGAATGGCGAGGGTGCGGTAGGTGCTATGCTAACCGATACTACATTGGCCGGAAATTTCAAAAACATTGTAGCCAGCCTGCAGCAAACTTCTGCCAACACCGTAAGAGCCTCCAGGTCGCTTAATCAATTTACAGCCAAACTCAACACCCAGGGCGGACTAGTAGACCAGCTGGCTACCGATACAGCAGTGTTCAGGCAATTACAAAGCTCTGTAGCGCAGCTGCAGCAAGCCACCAGTTCTGCGACTGCTATTACCAACAACTTGCAGGAAGCCAGCAGCCGTCTTACCACCAGCAACAATGCAGCCGGTGTTTTACTCAACGACCCCGAATTTGCGAACCGTTTAAAAGCAACTATGCAGAACCTGGAAACCAGCACCGAAAAATTTGATCAGAACATGGAGGCCCTTCAGCACAACTTCCTGCTCAGAGGCTTTTTCCGCCGCCAGGCCAAACAGGAGGCAAAACAACAGCAATAATAGAAGAAGATCTCAAGACTGATTTTCTGATTATAATACCAAACAAAAGAGCCTGCAGCAATTCATTTGCTGCAGGCTCTTTTGTTTAAGGAAAGACAGTAATTATTTTAATGAATAAGCCCTTCCGGAGGCATTTTGCCCTTCAGGGCACATAGGCTGGAGTAAGATTAAGCCGCGTTGTAGGCTGCTTTAATTTTTTGTAATACCTCCTCGAACTCTTCTTTGGTGAAGTTTTGCTTGTTGGCAAAGTTCATGTCTTGCATGCTGTTGAGCGGAATAAGGTGCACGTGGGCATGAGGTACCTCCAGCCCTACCACCGCAACGCCAATGCGTTTGCAGGGCACTGCTTTCTCAATAGCTGCGGCCACTTTCTTCGAAAACAGCATCAGTCCTGCATACAAGTCGTCGTCAAGGTCGAACAGGTAATCGATCTGCTGTTTTGGCACCACCAGGGCATGTCCTTTCGTGGTAGGAAAAGCATCCAGAAAGGCTAGGTAACGGTCGTCTTCTGCAATTTTGTAGGCAGGTATTTCGCCGTTAACGATTTTAGTGAAAATAGAGGCTGCCATGGTGTTAGCGGCTTATATCTAGAACTTCGAATTGCAGTTTGCCTGCAGGTACCGTAATTTCGGCAATGTCTCCTACTGATTTTCCCAGAAGACCTTTTCCTATCGGAGACTTAACAGATATTTTACCTGCTGCCAGGTCTGCCTCTTCTTCGGCCACCAGCGTATAGTCCATCACCATGTTGTTTTTCAGGTTCTTGATCTTCACCTTCGATAGGATCAACGCCTTGCTCAAATCCAGGTTTGTCTCATCAATTAGCCTGGCATTGCCTACCACTTCTTCTAACTTAGCGATCTTAAGTTCCAAGTGCCCCTGCGCATCTTTTGCAGCATCGTACTCTGCATTCTCGCTCAGGTCACCTTTGTCGCGTGCTTCTGCCAACTGGCGTGCTACTTCAGCACGGCCTTTCGTCCTCAACTCTGCCAGTTCATCTTTTAATTTCTGTAAACCTTCGGCAGTGTAATAAGAAATGTTGCTCATAATAGTTTCTCTGTTTAAAACACAAAAACAAAAAGAACGGTTATGGCATGCATAACCGTTCTTTTTGTAAGTATATGTTGTTTGTTAATTCAGTCTATCAAAAAAACAGCAGCATGGAAGGCACTTAGCTTTTCCGATTGTCTTTTGGCTACTGTTCTGCTTCTGCTATAAGTTCGTTTTTAAGTTCCACTTTAACTGCAGACATGGGCAAATATAGCAAATTTTTGTTTAACCGCTCTTACAATCACTTAATAAAATTTGAACAACCATTAATTATCCGCTGCCAGCACCTGTTTGATTTTGGCTGCCAGCACCTCGTTTATTTTACGGTAAGATTCATGAGTCCAGCCGGCAATGTGGGGAGTAAGGACCACGTTAGGCGATGTGCACAGGTACTGAAACTCTTGTTGCTGCCTTTCTGTGAGAGTTTGCAGTTTCTCGTTTTCGAGCACATCGAGGGCTGCTCCTTTCAGAGTTCCCTGCTGCAGGTGCCGTACCAGCGCCGACTGGTCTGTTACCTCACCCCTGGCCGTGTTTACAAACCAGATTTTCTTCCTGAAACCAGTGAAAAAGGCTTCATTCGCAAAATGCCGGTTTTCAGGCAAATACGGAATGTGCAGACTTACAATATCTGCCTCTTCCTTGATTTGTTCGAGCGTGGCCGGAATGGCGGGTGTGCCAATTTTTTGCGGGGCATAACAATCGTGAGCCAGAATGCGGCACCCAAAGCCAGCCAGCACCCTGCTGAAGCTCTGCCCCATATTGCCATACCCGATAATGCCAACCGTTTTACCACCAATTTCTTCTCCCCTGTTGGCTTCCCGCAACCATACCTGTTCCCTTACCTGGCGGTCGCTTCTGGCGATATTCCGCATTAGGGCCAATAGCATGCCCAGTGCATGTTCTCCTACTGCTTCGCGGTTTCCTTCGTTTGCTCCTAAAACAGGTATGCCTGCCTGTTCCAGCTTTTCCACCTCAATATTGTCGAGGCCCGCTCCTGCTCTGGCTACAAATTTTAAGTGTTTCGCCTGCGCCACGGTTTCTGTTGTAATGCGCATTTTGCTTCGCACTATCAGCCCATCGAACTCCTGCAGCGCAGTAGGCACCTCCTCTGGTTTAATGGCTGGACGATAATCTGCTGATACACCAACTGCCTCCAGCAACTCAAAAATACTAGGGTGCATCTCATCGATTATCAGACAGCGAAAAGTAGTTTTAGACATTCTTATTACTCATTAAAAATTAAAGCCCTTATACCCCATGCTTTAAAACGACTCCGGCTCTCACAGCCAGAGCAGCAAGGATTGTTATGAATTATCGAATTATTCCAATGAAAAGGCCCTTCCAGAGGCATTTTAAGATTTAAGTTGATAGGTGTCAGATAACAGATTTTTCTCTCAATCTGTGTTTGTTAGTGCTTATGCTGTAGTTCTAAAACTACCTACCATGAGTTGCACACGCTGCGAGGTGTTACAGCTTATTACCAACAACCGAATTCCTCTAATAAAAATGGCCTTCCGGAGCTATTTTAACCTAATATTGCCAAAGGTGCGCTCAGGTACTCGCAACCCTAAGGCCTCACAAATTGTAGAGGGCATGGGCTACTGCGAAATAAATGGCCAGGCCCAGCAAGTCGTTGGCGGTGGTGATAAAAGGACCAGCAGCAACCGCAGGGTTAATGCCAAACCTATCCAGGACCATTGGGGTAAGTGTTCCCATTAAAGAAGCCAGCATAACAACTGAAAACAAGGCCACAGACACCACCATCGAAAGAGTAATATCGCGTCGGAAAAGGTAAGATAAGCCAAACACCAGCACCGAAATGATAACGGCATTTAACAAAGCCACCAACATTACCTTGAGCATACGCTGACCAAAGTGCTCAAATATAACCGTGTTAGAAGATAAGGTTTGAATAATAATGGAAGAAGACTGGATACCCACGTTACCACCGGTCGCAGTTATAAGCGGCACAAACAAAGCAACGGCAGGAAGTAAAGCAATATCGGCCTCGAACAATCCCATGAACTGCGCAGCCAGCAACCCTCCTACCATGCCAATGATCAGCCATGGAAGCCGCGACCTCGAAATTCGGTATACGCTGTCATCTTCTTCTACATTCTCGGTGATACCTGTCATGAGCTGGCGGCTCAGTTCGGCCTGCTCCTGCATTACATCCACCACGTCGTCGATGGTAATGCGGCCCAACAAGCGACCTTGTATATTCACCACCGGAATCGATTCCAGGTCATACTTCTGCATCACCGCCACTACCTCGTTTTCATCTTTGTAGGATTCGATCGAGATCACATCAGGGTTGTAAATGTCCTTTATCAGCACATCGTCTTTAGAGAGCAGCAGGTTTTTCACACTCACGCGCCCCACCAGCAGGTCGCGGTTATCGACTACATATACAGTATAAATACGGGCTACATCTTCTGCCTGCCGCCTAATCTCTTCTATGCACTGGCGCACGCGCCAGTTAAGGTTAACCTTTATAAGCTCTTTCGCCATAAGGCCGCCCGCGCAGTCTTCTTCGTAGTGCAGCAGGTCCAGAATCGCCGGTGTTCTGTCTTCATCGAGCAGGGCAATAATTTCTTCGCGCCGCTGAACCGATTGCTCATTCAGAATATCCACGGCATCATCGGAATCCATCAGGTTCACGTACCGGGCAATTTCCTGACTTGTAAAGTTTTGCAGAAAATCGGTCCTGATGTCGTAGTCCAGGTTGCTCAGAATCTCAGATCCTACCTCCGGGGGCAGCAAATCCATTACATACTTGCACTCGTTGGCGTCTAGCTCATAAAGCACGGTAGTGATGTCGGCTGCATACATGTCGGCCATGCTAGACAGAATAAATTCTTTGTCCTGCCGCTCAATCGCCTCTTCAACCTCATTTATGTACTCACGTGTAATCTCTACATGCATCATGACAGGTTCTGCTCAATCAGTTGGGTTAGTTGTATAAACTCCTGCACCGACAGCTGCTCAGCGCGTTGGTCAAACACAGGCAGCGCCTGAACATCCGCCGGAAGATTGTATGTTTTCAGGCAGTTCCGAAGCGTTTTGCGGCGGGTTCCGAAGCTCAGCTTTACTACTTCAAAAAACCGCTTCTCGCTACAGGGTAGCTCCTGCACCTCGTTGCGCAACAAACCAATTACGGCTGATTTTACCTTAGGCTTGGGGTGGAACACATGCTCGCTCACCGTAAACTTATAGGTAATGTTGTAGAACGCCTGTAGCAAAACGCTTAGAATGCCATAAGTCTTAGACCCTGGAGGCGCTGCCAGGCGCTCTGCCACTTCCTTCTGCAGCATACACACCACTTCAGGCACATGGTCGCGGTGCTGCAGCACTTTAAAGAATATCTGGCTGGAGATGTTGTAAGGGAAGTTGCCAATAATAGCAAACTTCCCAGGGAAAAGCGTGCTTAAATCTGTGCGCAGAAAGTCAGCTGAAATGATACGCTCCTCCAAGGCCGGGAAATGCTGCTTCAGGTAAGCAATCGATTCCCGGTCTATGTCTATCACCGTGGTAGTATAGTCTTTGTTCTGCAAAAGATACTGCGTGAGCACACCC
Source organism: Pontibacter sp. 13R65 (assembly GCF_047525655.1). Classification (NCBI taxonomy): domain Bacteria; kingdom Pseudomonadati; phylum Bacteroidota; class Cytophagia; order Cytophagales; family Hymenobacteraceae; genus Pontibacter; species Pontibacter sp. 13R65. The sequence continues at coordinate 88,570 of NZ_JBLIQL010000008.1, read as the reverse complement.
ATGCCGGGGCCAATTTCCAGCACATCGGTTACGCCGTGGTGGAGCGTCAGTTGCTTTACTATATCGATGGCGATGTTCTGATCTGTCAGAAAATGCTGCCCCAGGTGTTTCTTCGGACTTACTTTACTCACGGTGTTTTTAATTAAATAATGCGCTACTTCTATTACAATTCCGTTTCTTTTACGTTAACGAACTGGCAAAACAGGTGTACAGACTGATTTTCGCTTTAAAAGTTTATACTTCCTATATTGCATCCTCAAAGATACGAACGACAAATGCCGACACAACTTAAATACAGCACAACTCCCGGTAAAGATACCGACATTGTCTTAATTGTGCAGGCAGCGCAGCCTGCGCTCCCAGACGATTTCTCTAAAGAAGAGGCCGCTTATGTACAAGAGCAGCTCAGTCAGGAGGCAAAACTCATATCGCTGAACCGCTACACACACCGCATTTATTTGGTGGCAACAGCTACCGCTAAAACACAGCAAGCAGGGCATGAGGCCCTCCGCCAGGCTGGGTATAGCCTGCTGAAACAGCTGAAGGCAGATAAAGTGGCCCAGATCACATTGGTAGACACAACCAACACCGGCGCTACTACTTACCTGGCCGAAGGCATTTACTTAAGCAATTACCAGTTTCTGCGGTACAAAACCAAAGATGCCAAGCCTAGTCCACTGCAGACCATTGTCATAACCGGAACAGATAACACCGATCAAGCGGTACAGGAGCTCCAGCATGTGCTCGAGGCTGTAAACATTACCCGAGATCTTGTAAACGAGCCCAATAGCCACCAATCGGCAGAGCAGTTTAGTGCGCAGCTGGAAGAATTGGGGCAAGAGGCCGGTTTTAAAACGGATGTGCTGGATGAAATAAAAATTCAGTCGCTGAAAATGGGTGGCCTGCTGGCCGTAAACCAGGGCAGCGAAGATCCGCCTACCTTTACCATTATGGAGTGGAAACCAGAGCAGCCGGTAAACGAAAAGCCGTATGTGCTGGTAGGCAAAGGCGTTGTATACGACACAGGTGGCCTAAGCCTGAAGCCAACACCCCAGTCAATGGATTTTATGAAATCGGATATGGCAGGAGCCGCGGCAGTGGCAGGCGTACTATATGCCATTGCTAAAAACAAGCTGCCACTGCACGTTATAGGGTTGGTGCCAGCCACCGACAACCGACCGGGCGGAAAAGCCTTTGCCCCAGGCGATGTGATAACCATGCACAATGGCCTTACGGTGGAAGTGCTGAACACAGATGCTGAAGGACGGTTGTTACTGGCCGATGCCTTAAGCTTTGCGCAGAAATATCACCCTGCCCTTGTTTTTGATCTGGCCACCTTAACCGGTGCTGCTGCCCGCGCCATTGGCAAAGAAGGCCTCGTAGCTATGGGCAATGCCGGAGAAGAAGTAATGAGCGGCCTAAAGAAAACAGGAGAACAGGTTCATGAACGGCTGGTGGAGTTTCCGCTTTGGGACGAGTATAAAAAACACATTGAGTCAGACATTGCCGACCTGAAAAACCTTGGAGGTGCGGATGCCGGTGCTATTTCGGCTGGCAAATTCCTGGAGTGCTTTACCAATTACCCTTGGGTGCATTTCGATATTGCCGGTGTCGCCTATTTGCATGGCGAAGACTCCTACCGGGGTAAAATGGCAACTGGCGCTGGCGTTCGTCTAATTTATCATTACCTTCGCGCATTGGCCCAATAAGCAACAAATGGAGAAACAGAAAATCAGGTTAGGAATCAGTATCGGCGACACCAATGGAATTGGTCCCGAAATCATTATAAAAACGCTTTCTGACCAGCGAATTCTTAATTATTGTATTCCTGTTATTTATGGCTCCGGCAACCTTTTTAGCAGTATCCGAAAAAGCCTGAGCGCCGATCATTTTCATTTCCAGCAGGTTGAATCGGCCGACATCTTGGTCAACCGTAAAGTAAACCTTATTAACTGCTGGCAGGAGGAGTTAGTACTGGAGCCTGGAAAACCTACACCAGAATCGGGAAAGGCATCGCTTCAGTCACTGATGGCAGCCTGCCAGGACCTGAAGGCCGGAAAGTTGGATGGTTTGGTTACGGCACCAATTAATAAGGATAATATCCAGACGGACGAATTTCGTTTTCCAGGCCATACTGAATTTTTAACTTCTTTTTTCGATGCGGCTGAAAGCCTGATGCTCCTGGTGAGCGGAGATCTTCGCGTAGCCACCGTTACAGGGCATATTCCTATAAATGAAGTATCAGGCAAACTATCTAACGAGTTGCTGATACGGAAACTTACTATCCTGCTGGAGTCGCTGAAGCTAGATTTTGGCATACAGAAGCCAAGGGTAGCTGTATTGGGTTTAAACCCCCATGCAGGCGAAAATGGTTTATTGGGAACAGAGGAAAACGACATTATTCGTCCGGCAATTCTGCAGTTAAAAGAGCGTGGTCACCTGGTGTTCGGCCCCTACCCTGCCGATGGCTTTTTCGGGATGCAGCAATACAAACAAGTAGATGCGGTTCTCTCCATGTACCACGACCAGGGGCTAATTCCATTCAAAACTCTGGCTTTTGAGAACGGAGTTAATTTTACGGCTGGTCTGCCCATTGTACGCACCTCTCCAGACCACGGCACCGCTTATGATATTGCCGCTAAGCATGTTGCAGATGAAACTTCCTTCAGAGAAGCACTGTTCACAGCCTGCGACATTATCCGGAAACGAAAAGAAGCCGAAAATCCCACTGTATAATATAGGGAAGAAGTTTTTTTTGTCGAAAATAAGTTATAATTTTGCGTCTTGCAAAAAAAGCAGCAGTTGTGAAAAAGCTAAAAGATTATGAAATCGGCATAGCCAAACTCAGCAACAAGAAACACTTGCACGAGTTTGACATGGACGATTCCTTCTTCGACCTGTTCGGGAAAGAGATAATCCAGGGAGGGAATCTGCAGGCGAAAGTTGAATTAGACAAGACTGAAACGCTGATTACACTAACTTTTAACATTGAAGGAGAAGTTAAACTAATCTGCGACCGAAGCCTTGAAGAGTTTAATCAGCCGGTTACTTTGCAGGAAGTAGTGCGCATGAAATTTGGGGATGAAAACAAAGAGTTAGATGACGACCTTTTTGAAATTACCCCTGAAACGCAGCACATTAACGTAGCACAGCACCTTTATGATTACATAGCGCTGTCGCTACCCATGAAAAAGCTTCACCCCCGCTTTCTGGAGGAACTTGACGAGGAAGATGACAGTGATATACTAATCTATTCTTCTCGCCAGGCCAGCCAACAAGAAGGAGAAGAAGGCGATGACGACGATGAGGACATTGACCCTCGTTGGGACGCGCTCAAAAATTTGAATTAAATTGTAGTAATATCAACCAAGTATAAACAGCAAGTAAACTATTTAACTAAAAATGGCACATCCTAAACGCAAGATTTCGAAGACCAGAAGAGATAAGAGAAGAACTCACCAAAAACTTTCTGAGAAAGCCATTGCTCTTTGCCCTACCACTGATACTCCTCACCTGTACCACCACGCTTATGTGGTAGAAGGTGACCTGTTCCACAAAGGCAAACTGGCTATCAAAAATTATACAACGAACGCCCAGTAAGCAATAGCCTGCTTTTGATATAGTTCTGTATAATTTAAAACAAAAACATCCCAGTACATGAGGATCGCCTTAGACGCTATGGGCGGCGACTATGCACCTGAGGCTATCATTAAAGGTGCATTGCTCGCAGCCGAGCAGCTTGAGAAAGATAATGAAATCCTGCTTATAGGACAGGAGGAAATTGTTCATTCACTGTTAAAAGAATACGGGTACACAGGTAATAATATTAAAGTTGTAAACGCTACCCAGGTTATTGGGATGGCGGAGCACCCTACCAAAGCCCTTTCCCAGAAAACCGATTCCAGCATTGCTGTGGGTTACGGTATGCTAAAAGCACAGCAGGCTGATGCTTTCTGCAGTGCCGGAAACACTGGAGCTATGCTGGTAGGTGCCATGTTTAGCGTTAAAACGATTGAAGGCATAATCAGGCCTACCATAGCTGGTTTTGTACCTAAACTAAGCGGTCGCTTTGGTGTTATGCTGGATGTTGGTGCTAACGCAGAGTGTAAACCAGAGGTACTGGAGCAGTTTGGCGAAATCGGATCCATTTATGCGAAGTATGTGCTTGGCATTGAGCATCCGAAGGTAGGCCTAATGAACCTGGGTGAGGAAGAAAGCAAAGGAACTGCTAATACCCAGGCCGCACATCAACGGCTTAAAAACAACCCGAATATTGAATTTATAGGCAACCTGGAGGGGCGAGACATGTTTAATGATAAAGCTGACGTAATCGTTTGTGACGGCTACACAGGCAATATTATTATTAAAATGGCCGAATCGATCTACGAAATCATGCACGAAAAAAATATTAAGGATCCATTCTTTGATAATTTTAACTATGAGGCCGCAGGTGGAAGTCCTATATTAGGTATCAATGGAAATGCTGTAATTGGTCATGGGGTATCTAGCCCGCTGGCAGTTTGCAACATGGTTTTTTTAGCCCAGAAAATGGTGGCTTCTAAAATTTCGGAACGCTTCCGTAAAAATTATAGCGCTTAGCCTACCTGTTCTGCCGCTACCCTATCGTTTCAACACCTGGTACAAACAAAGCAGCAACTCTTTTATAGTTCTGTCAGTTTATACCAGGTTTTTTTTATTAATTTGCCCGCTTAAACTTTTACCTTTAGAAACAGTTATAATATGAGTAAAATTACTGCCGCTATTACAGGTGTAAGTGGCTACGCTCCTGAATATGTGCTCACCAACAAGGAATTGGAAACAATGGTGGAGACTAACGATGAATGGATCCTTAGCCGCACTGGTATAAAAGAACGGCGCATCCTGAAGGGAGAAAACCAAGGCACTTCACAAATTGCCATTCCAGCAGTAAAAGACTTATTAAAGAAAACTAACACTAAGCCGGAAGAAGTAGACCTTCTGATTTGCGCCACCACCACCCCAGACATGGTGTTCCCGGCAACTGCTAACCTGATTACAGCAGAAGTAGGTGCTATAAATGCTTTCGGCTATGACCTGCAGGCAGCTTGCTCAGGTTTTCTTTTCGCACTGGCTACCGGCTCCAAGTTTATTGAGTCCGGGCAATATAAAAAAGTGATTATAGTGGGAGCAGATAAAATGTCTTCCATTGTAGATTATACCGACCGCACCACCTGCATTATCTTCGGTGATGGTGGTGGAGCCGTAATGTTAGAGCCAAACACAGAAGGCTACGGCGTTCTCGATCAGGTTCTGAAGTCAGATGGTGCTGGTGCTCCTTATCTGCACATGAAAGCTGGTGGTAGTCGTAAGCCTGCTACCAAAGAAACCTTGGAAGCAAGACAGCATTATGCTTATCAGGAAGGCCAGACAGTATTTAAGTTTGCGGTAAAGAACATGGCAGATGTTTCGGCAGAAGTTATGGAACGCAACAACCTGACAGCAGACGATGTGGCATGGCTTGTTCCTCATCAGGCGAACAAACGCATAATAGAGGCTACCGCAAATCGTATGGGTGTTTCCAGCGACAAGGTAATGCTCAATATTCAAAAATATGGCAATACTACCAGCGGTACCATTCCCCTTTGCCTGTGGGAATACGAGCCGCAGCTAAGAAAAGGTGATAATCTTGTACTGGCTGCCTTCGGTGGTGGATTTACCTGGGGCTCTATTTACCTGAAGTGGGCTTACGATCCAAAATAATTGAACTACCACATCCTTTATAATTTGAAAGCGGCATTAAGCCGCTTTTTTTGTGCAATCTTACTTAAAACTTGATCTCAAGAGGCTCGTTCAGGTATGCCAGACGAAACTGTAGACCATCAGTAAATGCTACGCTAATTTTACTATGAGCTATAAGAAGTTGATGAAGGTAGTAATAAAGAAAAATTTAATAAATTAATCCAGTTTTAAATGAAACCGGCTATTAAAGCCCTGATAATACTTTAAAATGAAAATAAAAAAAGCAGTTATTACCGCAGCGGCCCGTGGAGAAAGGCTCTACCCTGTGGCAGACACCATACAGAAAGCCATGCTTCCGGTAATTGATATTGATGGCCTGCATAAGCCGGTTATACAAATTATTGCAGAAGAAGCCTTTGCCAGTGGCATTGAAGAACTTTGCATAGTATGTGCCCCTGGCGATAGAGAACGATACTTGAGTGCCTTCTCTTCGTTGCGCGACAATCTGCTAAAATCATTTAAAAGTGTTGACTGGGCGAAAAAACAGGCCGAGAAAGTAGACGGTTTGCTTAGCAGGCTTCATTTTGCGGAGCAACAGGAGCCCCTAGGATATGGACATGCTGTGTATTGTGCCCGGGAATTTGTTAATGACGAACCCTTTCTGCTTCTTCTGGGCGATTATCTTTATGTTTCAGATAGGCTTCAAAAGCGATGTGCTGCACAGCTAATAGAATTGGCAACAAAGGAAGGTTGCGCAGTATCAGCTGTAAACCCTACCATCGAACACCAGATTGGCCGCTATGGCACCCTAACTGGCAAACAGGCTGCTAACCACCATGGCGTATACCAAATAGAAAAAATAATTGAGAAACCATCTTTAAGTGTGGCTGAACTGGAATTGCAAACACCAGGTTTGCGGGTAGGCTATTACTTATGCTTTTTTGGCATGCATGTGTTCACTCCAGCTATTTTCGAGCTTTTGCAAAAACAAATAGACCAGGAAAATCATCCTGTTATGCTGACACCAGCCTTACAGGAACTGGCTGAGCAGGAAAAGTACCTGGCCTTAGAGGTGAAAGGCAGTCGCTATGATTTAAGTAGAAAACATGGCTTATTAAGCGCACAAGTTGCCCTCGGACTAGCAGGCGAAGCACATAGCGAAACCCTTACCACCCTGGTAGAATTGCTTGCCGAAGCTAATGCCAGAACATCAAAATAATTTTTGAAATAGATTCAAGACAGAAGACAAAGGACACCATGCTTTTTACCTTAAGTGAAATGGAACCAAGTGAAATTCCATGTGAGGTAATAGGCTGACAACCGTGATCATGGGAAAGTTTGCAATTGAAATTCTCTCTCCATGTAGTTATGTGTAGCCGGTGCTTTTGAAGTACACTGCACCATTGTAAAGTCTTTTAACTTATGTCTAGCCACCAGAAAGTAGCATGAACATTTTTATACAAACCATTACCTCTTCTGAAGCACAGGTACGAAACCGCTCCTTTTTCGAAATAAGCCGGAGCTTAACGGCTAAGGAGCTACAGGCGGCTTTGCGGGAACTGGATTCTTTCAGAAAGGCAACTCCCAACCTTTACGATAAAGTAAGGGCCATTCAGTTTTTGTACGCTGGCTACCGGTTTTTCCTGATGCAGGCAAAGGACACACCAGCAGTAGGTAAAATAGCTTACGCTGGCTTTGAAGATTTGCTGGCCCGGCGCTTCGAGCAGGCCATCAGCACCTTTTTGCAGGAGCTAGATAAAACGGGTCCAAACGCAGCCTTGTTCAGCGCACTTGCCGAAAGCTACCATCATCTGTCGTTCCAGATTTTAGCGGATCAGGTTCGTAAAAGTGTACGTTCCAGCAAAGGCAATCAGTGGATGTTTCGGGTGGGGCATCAGGAGGAGCATCCTATCAGAATTCATTCACGCCTTTTACAGCGACAGGAAAACACGCTCTTTTACCCCATGCTGCACGAGCAAACTTCTGTACGCATGGATCTTACCCATAGCGGCTGGTCCGATATATTCTTCTTGGGAATGGACTATCCGGAAGGTGCCCGCGTTATCAATCTTTCTATTAATCTGGGAGTTTTTGGTCGGGATGCGGACATACGCCCACCGCTGCACGCCTATGTGCGGGTGATTCAGGAACCAGTGCTGCGTCTTACAAGTATTGATCTAAACACCACTAAAGACATACACGACCTGGCAGACCTCTTTAATTTTGGCAATGATTATTTAAGCCTGGTTAAAGCCGGCGTAATTGCCTCAGGTCTAATTCCACCTTCGTTTGAAGGAACAAACCAGGCTTTACCCGACATACTGGCTCGGATTGTAGCGCCAGGCATGGGGATAGAACTTGTTACCAAAGTAAACGATATTCCAAAAGGTTCTCGCTTTGCTGTATCTACCAACCTGCTGGGTTGTATTATCAGCCTGCTGATGCGTGCTACTGGCCAAACCAAATCCTTGGAGGGCGGCCTGGAAGAAAGAGAAAGAAGGTTGGTTGCTTCTCGAGCCATATTAGGGGAGTGGATTGGAGGTTCCGGTGGTGGCTGGCAGGATTCCGGCGGCGTTTGGCCCGGTATCAAATCTATACAAGGCACTTTTGCGCAGGACGGAGATCCGGAATACGGTATCAGCAGAGGCACGCTTCTCCCACGGCACCAGGTGTTGCAGGGGGAAGAAGTACATCCAGACATTGCCGATAAAATTATGAATTCGCTGGTGCTGATGCACGGCGGTATGGCCTCCAACGTGGGTCCTATTCTGGAGATGGTAACAGAGAAGTACCTTCTGCGTGGCGATAAAGAATGGGCGGCACGGCAGCAGACTAACCAGATATTCGACAACATTCTTGCTGCCATCAAAGAAGGAGATATTCAGAAGCTCGGTGCTAATACGGCCCGCAATTGGGAAGGCCCGATCAAAACAATTATTCCTTGGGCCTCCACTCACTTTACAGAACAAATAATTGCAAAGGCTAAGAAGAAATTTAGTAGCGATTATTACGGTTTCCTGATGCTGGGAGGCATGTCGGGAGGTGGTATGGGTATGTTTGTAAATCCGGCGCGCTACGAAGAGTATAAACTGGGCGTACTGGATCTTCTCAGAGAAACTAAAGCAGAGTTATCTGACTCTTTGCCGTTTGCCATGGAGCCTGTGGTATACAATTGGAGCATTAATAATAAAGGCACCTGGGCTAATCTGCAGGACGGCAATGAGGCTCTGATGCCGGAGCAGTACTATGCCATTCATGTTTCAGAGCTTGTTAGAAAAGATCCGGCCACTATTTCTTACATACGGCGAGCCGAAATTGATTTGTTTACAACCTTTTGTGAGCAGAATAACCTAGCCTATCCCCTGCTGCGCACTATTGTGAGCAACTTGTTTAAGGTGTCTGACCCATCTACGCAGGGCAACCGCAGTATCGAAAACGAGAAAGCTGACCAAGTAAAAAAAGCCAATGGTTTTGACTTTATTCAGCACGAAGAAATAAGGGAGCAGCTGCAGAAGGGCCGCATCGGTTTATCACGGAACCGCCTCGCTGCCGAAACATCTATTGAAGATGTTGGATCTGCTGATGTGGTTTTACTGGAAAAGCTTGCATCTGCTGAAAATACAGGAAAAGAAGCTTTAAGATCTGGCAAAGTAGCAGTGCTTAGCCTGGCGGCTGGTGTAGGAAGCCGGTGGACCAAAGGAGCCGGTGTAATTAAAGCCTTAAACCCTTTTGTGGAATTAAACGGGCACCACCGCAGCTTCCTGGAGATCCACCTGGCCAAAACGCAAAAAGTTTCCACTCAATATCAAACTAACATACCGCATATCATAGCAACCAGCTACCTTACCCATGAGCCTATCCGGAAGAAGCTGGAACAGACTGAGAATTTTGGGTATGCCGGGAGCGTATACTTATCTGAGGGTCGATCAATAGGCCAACGCTTTGTGCCGATGGAGCGCGACCTGCGCTTTATGTGGGAGGAAATGCCGCAGGAGACATTAGATGAGAACAAGCAAAAAGTGCGGGATGCTGTGCGCCAGAGCATGATAAGTTGGGCGAAGTCTAAAGGTGAGGGTACTGATTACATAGATAATATTGCCGCACAACGCTTCTCCCCGCTCGGCCACTGGTACGAAGTATCGAACATGCTGCGCAATGGTACGCTCGCTCGCCTGTTGCACGAACAGCCACAAGTTCAAACCATCATGCTGCATAATATCGATACCTTGGGTGCAGATGTAAATCCCGCCGCACTAGGTTATCACCTGGAGTCGGGCAACATGCTGACATTTGAGGTGGTACCACGCCGGATAGAAGACCAGGGAGGCGGATTAGCGAAAGTAAACGGTCAAATACGTCTGCTCGAAGGGCTGGCGCAACCGCGTGAAGAAGATGAGCTAAAACTAAGTTACTACAATTCCAACACCACCTGGATTCAGATTGACCCGCTTTTGCAATTGTTTGGTCTGACCCGTGAGGATTTACAGAAAGGAGATACCTCTCTACTCGCCAAGGCTGTACGAAGTGTGGCTCACCGTATTCCAACTTACGTTACTATAAAGGAAGTAAAATACCGCTGGGGCCATGGGCAGGAAGACATTTATCCCGTATCTCAAATAGAGAAGCTATGGACAGATATGACGGCATTGCCAGATGTTAAATGCGGTTATATAGTTGTGCCACGGCCAAGGGGCCAGCAAATGAAAGACCCAGCCCAATTAGACTCCTGGGTGACAGATGGTAGCAAAGATTATGTGATGGCTTTAGGCGCATTTTAACTTAAAATTTTATCCAATAAAAAGAGCGTACAGCAGACCTATAATGGCAAGTTGTACGCTCTAATTCTTTTAATGAAAATGGCCTTTAAGAGCTATTTAGGCTAAAACCGGCCATAGGGTAATTTAATCTTTATCTAAAACTTCTTTAACAGTGGCATCTTCTAATGGCAGTCGTTTCTCCACCTCTTCTTTACCCGTATTTTCTTTTATAGGCCTGCTACGCCAGTAGTTAGCCAGTATGGAACCTGAGATGTTCATCCAGGGGCTGAATACGGCTGAAGCAAGTCCAACGGTTCCAAGTTTGCCCATGCTGCCTGCCAGACCAGAGGCCATGCCGCCGTTTTGCAAACCTACCTCGAAAGCCATAGAGCGGGCTGAGTTTTTGTCGAGGCCCAGTAAACGGCTGAACCAGTACCCGAAGAAGTAGCCAGAGGCGTTGTGCAATACGGCCGCCAGAAAAAGCAAGAACCCTACCTGCAACAGGTTATCGCGGCCTGCAGCTGTGGTGACTGTAGTAAAGTACACAATCCCAAACATGGAAATGTAAGGCATAAAGCTATCGAGGCGATGGTATCTGGTGGTAAGAATATGGTAAAACAAGCCAACTAAGAAAGCGCCGGAAAAAAAGCTTAAAACTTCAGCGGTCTGTAAGGCTGGCGCAGACAAATTAGTCTCCATTATGTTCCAGAAGCCAAAAGGAAGTGCCAGTAGCCATAGTGCGCAACCTACCGCAATGAAACGTACTGTTTTCCAGCCTCGTGGTGAAGCCCTTTTGAGATAGTCGTGCAGGAGAGCGGCACCAATGGGCACTATCACAATTTTAATGATCTCCATCATCATGTTGATAAACTTAACTTCAATCATAGCACCGGCAAACAGCTTCATCATAAAAGGTGTCATAAATGGGGCAACCAGAGTGGCAAGTGCCGTAACTGTTACAGACAGAACCAGGTTAGCCCTTGCAATATACACCATTACATTAGAGGCCAACCCACTGGAGCAGGCTCCAATAAGAATAACGCCTGCCGCAATTTCAGGCTCAAACTGAAATATTTTAGTAAGCACAAAGCCGACTAGCGGCATAATGGAAAACTGACACAGCAAGCCTATGAACACACCACGCCCGGTGGTGGCAAGTCCAGTAAAATCGCGCAGACTCATCTGGATGCCCATCCCAAACATCACCAGCTGCACCACCAGCAAAATCAGCCATTTATTGCGCAGGTCGAACTCGCCCCAACTGAGGAAAGCTGCCGGGTAAATCATTGCAGCTACGACAGCCACCAGAATCCAGGCAGTGTATTGGTAACCTGCCAAGGCTGGAACAGCCCCTATTCCAATGGCGGCAGCTACGGCAGTAACCACAGCAGCAGCTTGCCACATAGGTACATTCCCCATGAGGAGGCCTATCAGCAAGAAAAGGAGCGCCAGACCCGCGAGGCCAAGACAAATTTTACGCAGCATGTTCATAGGCGTCTTCATTATAGCACTGTTGCCAGATGCTTGATGGCCTGCGGCGGACTGGCAATAATCGGAACTTTCTTCGTTTCTTCGTCCAGTCCATCCACTACACGTGCCATAGAAGCTTGCGCCAGCAGAACAACGTCTACCTGACCTGCGAGTTCTTTCAGGGCAGCCGATACCATGACATCGTGTTTGGCAGCATCGCCACTCATGAGCGCTTCGAAGGCACCTTCACATAATTTTGAAGTAAGTTCTATCTCTTTGCCTGCGGCGGCGGCACGGCGGGTTACAAGGTCGCTGGTAGGGCCGAGTGTGGTAGGCAAAGTGGCAATTACACCAATCTTTTTTCCTGTTTGAACCGCCAGATCTGCCATCGGCTGATCTACGCGAAGCACTGGCACACTGGTGAGCGCCGCCGCCGCCTCTACGGCCGCACCTATAGAGGAACAGGTAACCATGATATAATCGGCACCGGCTGCCTCTGCCGAACCCACATAGTCTACTACTCTTCTGGAAGTAGCTGCTGTTAATTCGCCTCTGGTGATTACATCTTTTATAAGGCTGTCATCCACAATGTTAAACACATTTACATCAGGTAACGATTCATTGCAGAGCTGTTGGAATACAGGTACTAAGGTGGCTGAAGTATGTATCAGGCCTAATGTTTTCTTTTTCATTTAGTTTAGGTATTTAGAATGTTGAGTGTTGATTTTCCTTGAGAGGCCATGCCAAAATAATCTGGGGCTCCCACTTGTCCGCCTTTAAAATTTACCTGCAGACCATCTACCGGTGAGCCGGGTGCAAAGGCCTTGCAAATGGGTGCGCCAGGTGAGAGCGGTGCCACCATTTCTACTGCTTCTATGCCCATGGCGCGGGCTGCATAACTGGATGTGTCGCCACCAGCCACCACCACACGCTTAACCGCTGTGTGAGCAGCTACTTCTCTGGCAATCTGCCCCAGCGCGGTACCGTATAATTGGGCGGTTTGCGATTTATTACCTGTTTCGGCAAGTGCTTTTTTCGTTTCTGCTATGCGCGCGTCATCAGCGCCACAACTGGTATGCACTATAACACTTTTACCTTGATTTATGGCAGCAATAGCCTCTTCAGCACAGCCAGCCATTATGGCAGCAGCAGCATCTGCTTGCCGGGCAATGGCAGCTGTATCAAGTTTTATTTCTATAAACTCGCCTTCTGAAACAGCCCATTCTATCTGACCGGAGGTAACAGGAGAGCAACTGCCTGAAACGACCAGCAGCGGTTCCGCCACCTCTGGATTGGGCCAGGACTTCGGTGCCTCCAACAGCCCCGCCTCTTTCCAAAAATTGCCCAGCGCCATTTCTATGCCGGAAGACCCTACCGAAAAAAGAGGTTGCTCCGGGTTGGCATAAGCATCTAGCAAGCGCCCGATACCTGCCATCTGGTTTTCGTAAATAGCATCAAAAAGAACAACTTCTGACCCACTAACTATAGTTTTTCTTAAAGCCTCTGCTGCCTCTTCGGCGGGCAATACCACCTGCAAAATATCCATCAGGCCGGTGCTTTTGGCTGTCTGCCGCGACAAGTGCAGGCGCAGATCACTTTCATCGGCGGGTGTGGTGGGGTGCTTGCTCATAGAAGGGTGCCGGTCGAGGCGGTGGATAGTTCCTTTGCTTCCGATACCCATGCGGGCAAAAAGATTTCCGAAGGCACAGTATCGACCCAGTGCAGGGGCTGCCACCAAAAGCGGCACAAAGGCTGCTTTAAATATTTCGGCAGCCACATCAATAGCTTTGCCGATGCTGCCAATGGTTGGCGAAGAATCAAAGGTGGAGCAAACTTTGTAATGCACATGCGGAGCACCAAGTGCCCGCAAGGCAGTGAAAGCTGGCACGAGTGCCTGTTCCATTTCGGCAGGAGCCATAGCCCGTGTCATGCCGGCTACACCAATGGCTTGTAAGCCTTCGTAGCGGGCCAGCTGTTCGGGCGTGGGAGGCTCAATGAAAAGCGCCGTTTTAGCACCTGCCCTGCTTAAAAACTCCAGTGCATCGGTAGAACCTGTAAAATCGTCGCCGTAGTAAGCCAGCAAAAGATTGCCTTGGGATGCCATTATTTTTTAGATCCAAATTTTTCAACTGATTTAGAGAACTCAGCGTACTTGCTGGCGGCCTCTTCTACTGAAAGACCCTGTACAGCTGCCTCCCATGCTTGGTTTAAGGCTACCACGCCACCTGTAGGCCCATCAGGGTGTGCCATAATGCCACCTCCTGCCATGTAAAGGAGGTCGGTGGTTTGAGTACGCCGGTAAGTTTCAGGAGCTTGCCCGCCCCACTGACCTGATGATACCACCGGCAGCACAGAGTAACCGCCCAGCATAGGCTTTAGGCAAGCTTCAATGGATTTCACTACGGAATCGTCGGACTCCCAGAATTTGTTCTGGATGCCATTTACGTGAATCTGATCTACTCCTGCCAATCGCCAAAGCTTTTGGTAAGCAGGGAACTCAATACCCAGCAAAGGATGCCGGTTCAGCATGCCCCAGCCGTTGCGGTGCCCATGAATGGCGAGTTGCCCCTGGTCACAGATTTTCTTGGCACCAGCCAGACCTACACTATTCAGGCTTACCATGGCGCAGGTGCCACCAGCTGCTACTATTTTATCATAACGCGCTAACATCGAATCAATTTCATCGCTGATGTTGAAGGCGTACATAACCTTTTTGCCTGTTTTGTCGGCATGGTCGTTGATCACCCGCATCACGGCATCTACCCGATCTTCGAATGAAGAATTGGCGGAGGCGGAAAGCAGTTCATCATCTTTTATAAAATCAATGCCTGCTTCGGCCAGCGTTTTTACCAGCGCCGCTGTTTGCTCCGGTGTCATGCCTATACTTGGCTTAATGATCGTACCAATCAGCGGTCTTCCCTCCACGCCTGTTAATTTGCGGCAGCCTTCAATCCCGAACCTGGGGCCTTCAAAATGATCGGCAAAAGAAGCCGGCACTTCCAGGTCCATCAGCTTCAGGCCCGTGAACTGCGTGATTTCGTATAAATTCCCCTGCAGCGTAGAAACCATGGTGGGGAGGTTATATCCAAAATTTTCGATAGACCAGGAAACTTCTATAGAAGCTCTGTGGTATTGGCCTTTGGCTGAAACGGCACCAGGTATGGCTGGCTCCGAAACGGTTTCAAGCGGCGTAATGGATTCTACGCGGGCGGCAAAGCGTTGCTTCAGTTCTTCTGTTTCGCCTGGTACGGCCACAAATGTTCCTGAAGACTGTTCTCCGGCTAGCACAGCAGCTGCCTTCTCCAACTCGTAGGGCGTTTCGATATAATACGTCGCAGTTATTCTTTCCATAGAATGTGATGTTGCCTTTAAGGCGCTATGTTTAGTGATGGTTTTATGAGTGGCTATTTATGCAGCACCTTTTAAGTAAAATAACTCGCTGGTTCTCAATAAATAACTATCGTTTGTTAAGTGATTGATTAAAATTTTTTACTACACAATTATTCTAATTAAAATAGCCTTCCAGAGGCTCCATAAGCCAGCAGCACCTTATGGCTTGTTTAGCACACGGCTCAATAAATTGTTGAACTTGTAATCTAACCACCTTCTACAGCGGTACAGGTTCTTGCATACTAGCTATCAAATATACCTTCGTCAGGAAATAGTTTGAAACAGCTACCTTGGGCCCTATTGCTAAATTTACATGTAAAGTAGCAATTTATATTTAAAGTAGTAAGCATCTTGATCAGAAAATTGCAGAAAGGCTAAAAAGTAGTGTGGTTGCTTACACTTTATGTACATCAAGCCAGGCCGCAGCAAGGAGGTGGATACAGGTTTAAATTATTCCAATGAAATTGGTCTTCCAGAGGTATTTGAGGTGAGAAATGGGCTTAGAGCACTAAGGCCATTCTAAACGTTCTCCACTTTATAGTAAAATTGGTTGTATTTACAGGTACTGCACAAACTACTTTATTTTGTTAACCCTAGGCTGTAAAAACCATATGCCAAGGGGCCACACTAACATCAACGCCATACCTCCCGCATACTTTCCTAACTTAGCCTCTCTTCCTAATTCTATCGTTTTAAGTGCTTTTACAGGAAATGCATGAATGTAAAAGTAAGCGTAGATGAAGTAATAAATAGGCAAGGCCGCAAAACCGCTAAATTCTTTTTTTTGTCCATCGCCAAAAATCAAAGCAACTCCTACAATAAGCAACACTATTGCTCCATTTATCAAAATAAGGTTGTAGTTGAGCTTTACATTTTCGGGACATAGGCATAAAGCTCAGCTCCAATAACTAATGGAAAACTTATGATGGTTATGAAAAATAAAGTGCTAAAAATAACTTTTAAAGTTGATGAATCTCCTAAATCTATATCACCAGCAAAAGATAAAAGAATGAAACCTAAAAATATCTGCCAATGCTTTGCTTTGAGTACTGCTTTCTTGTATTTGGTGCAACTAAGTAATATTAACAAGCATTTGCTAAAACATGGCTTTAGCAGAAGCCGATGACTGTGTCTGGTTCAATGGGTTGTTTTCCCTTTTGCTTAGAAACATCACCTTACCCCAGCGCCGGATATAACGCTGTTATTTTTTCGTTTACCTGCTCGTAGGCTACTGCAGGTATACCAGCTTCCTTTGCTTTGGCTAGCACATAATCTACTAGAAATGGCTTCTCGTTGCGCAGGTGCTGCTCAAAGTCGAGTTGCATAGAGGTTTTGGATTCTGCAGGAAACTTAGTTAGCAACGCTTTGGCTGTGGCTACACTTTCTTCAGGTAAATTCACTCCAGTTGCTGAGGCCAGCGCATTGATCTCCAGCATCATAAAATGCAACACTTCTAGTAAAGCAGCATCTGCGGCTATGGCACCAAAGGTAACCTGATAAGCTGTGGTAACAGCCGCTACCGGAGACAAAAACAAGTATTTCTGCCACAAAACCTCCTTTATGTTATGGCTGAAGCTGAGGTCTACGCCTGCCGCCCTTATTGCCTTTACAAGCCAGGCAGCTGACTCTGGCGCCTCACCACCTATGTATACTTTGCCGGGGCCACCCTTGTGTTCTACCACGCCGGGCGCTGCCATATTCGAGACCACATAAATACAGCCTTCCAGGACCCTCCCCTTCGCAGGCAGCACCTGCCGGATAACCTCGGCCGCATGCACCATGTTTTGCAGAGGAACCAGCAAGGTATCTGGTCCGATACAGTCGGAGTAGGTATGCAGTACTTCCGCTAAGGCATAGGATTTGGTGCAGATAAAAAGGGCATCGAGTTGTCCAATGGCGGCAGGATCGTCGCTGGCCAGGGCTGGTTTTACCGTTTGCTCCTGCCCCGCGCTTCTAAAAACAAGCCCTTGTTGTTGAATACTTTGCAGGGTTTCTCCTCTACAAATAAATACGATCTCCACCTCAGGCCTATGAGCATAAAAGGCGGCCAGTGGGGCGCCAATAAAGCCTCCTACTCCACCAATTCCTACAATCCCGATCCTCTTTTTTATATTTGCCATACGTAGTTGTGTGTTAGTATCTGAATATTCCAAAGGTAAATTATTCTAATGAGAATACCCTTCCGGAGCTTAATTGGTATCAGGAAAGCCTAGGCAGTAATTTAAGCTATTGCGTATCTGCAAAGCCGTTCTTGTAGCTGCTGATATAGGCATTGTAGCAGCCTTTTGTTATTTCTATATACATATTTTCTTTACTAATAAATACGAAGCTTGATTCCTTTATGGCGAATGCTTACTTTTGAACAAATGAACGGTTGTTCTGCAGGAGAATCGGCGGCGGCGGTTTCATCACCAATCAGAGATTACCTTACTTACACGAATAACATACCACATGAAGCGGATCTTACTCCTAGTACCTCTCCTGTTTTTGCTTTTCAGCTCCTGCAGGCAAAGCGATATCAGTTCCTCCAAAAGAGAGGCTGTAACCATTGTTATACCGCAAGCAGCGCCTTCGCGGGTAAGTTTCGGGGCTGAAAGGCTACAGCTGGCACTGCAAAATGCCGGCTACCCCGCCAAAGTTGTAACACAGGGTAAGCAGCCCAAAAAGGGAAGGCAAATACGCATTGGCTTTACAGACACTGCCATACAGACTCCCGCTGCAGATGCCAGCAGCAACATCAACTCAACTGGCAAAGAAGGTTTCACAATCGCTACTGCCGAAAATGTGATAACAATTACGGGAACTGATGCCTCTGGTGCGCTCTATGGCTGCCTGGAAGTAGCAGATCAGTTACAAAAGCAAGGCGAACTGCCCCACAACCTGCAACTAACCGATCAGCCGGAGATGGTGCTACGTGGCACGGCGGTTGGCGTTCAAAAAACCTACTACCTACCCGGCCGCACCGTTTACGAATATCCGTATACCGAAGAGACTTTCCCTTGGCTGTATGATAAGGAATTGTGGATCAAGTACCTCGACATGATGGTGGAGAACCGCTACAATTCTCTCTACCTCTGGAATGGCCACCCTTTTGCCTCCCTTGTAAAATTACCTGATTACCCCTACGCGCTGGAGGTGGACGAGGAAACATTCGCCAAAAATGAAGAATTGTACCGATTCCTGACGGAAGAAGCTGAAAAGCGTGGAATCTGGGTAATACAGATGTTTTACAACATCATCGTTTCCAAACCATTCGCCGAAAAGCACGACATCAAAACACAAGACCGAAATCGGCCTATCACGCCGCTGCTTTCAGACTACACCCGCAAATCTATTGCTGCTTTTGTAGAGAAATATCCCAATGTGGGGCTGCTGATAACCTTGGGCGAAGCCATGGAAGGTGTGGGGCAGGATGATGTGGACTGGTTCACCAAAACGATTATACCGGGGGTGCAGGATGGGCTGAAGGCTATCGGACAAACCGTGGAGCCACCCATTGTGCTTCGTGCCCATGACACCGATGCTCCACGCGTCATGAAGGAGGCATTGCCAATTTACAAGAACCTCTACACAATGGCCAAGTACAATGGCGAAGCCCTCACCACCTATACCCCTCGCGGTAAGTGGGCAGAATTGCATCGCAACTTAAGCCGCATCGGAACGGTACACATCCAAAACGTGCACATTCTGGCTAACCTGGAGCCTTTCCGGTACAGTTCTCCTGACTTTATTCAAAAATCGGTGCGGGCCATGCACGAGGTGTATGAGTCGAACGGTTTGCACCTGTACCCGCAGGCCTCCTACTGGGACTGGCCTTACACAGCCGATAAAACAAACGAGCGCCTCCTGCAGTTGGACCGCGACTGGATGTGGTACGAAGCCTGGGCCCGTTATGCCTGGAAATCACAACGTCCTAAAAACGAAGAAGAAGCTTACTGGAGCAACAAGTTAGGCCGGGAATTTGGCATGGCACCTGAGCAGGGCCGCCACGTGCTGCAAGCGCAGGAAGAAGCTGGGGAAATTTCGCCTAAGATACTGCGCCGCTTTGGCATTACCGATGGCAACCGGCAAACCATGAGCCTGGGCATGCTGATGACACAGTTCATTAATCCGTTCCGCTACAGCGTGTTCACGCTCATGTACGAGTCTGAAGCTCCGGAAGGAGAAATGATAATTGAGTATGCTGAAAAAGAATGGAAAAAAGAAAAGCACGTGGGCGAAACGCCGGTGCAGGTAGCCGAAGAAATAGTAGTGCACGGCAGAAAAGCAGTAGAAGCCATAGACAAAGCGGCTGGTGCAGTAACCCAGAACAAAGAAGAGTTCGCCAGGCTGCAGAACGACATGTACGTTTATAATGCCATGGCCCAGCATTATTCCGAAAAAGTAAAGGCCGCCGTAAAGGTCCTGCGCTACAAGTACTCAGAAGATGTAGCCGACCTGGAGAAGGCGCTTCCGCACCTGGAAAAAAGCATGGAGCATTACCGCGAACTTGTACGGCTTACTAAAGATACCTATCTGTATGCCAACAGCATGCAAACCACGCAGCGCAAAATACCGGTGAGAGCAACAGATGGAGCGTTTAAACATTGGGAAGAAATTCTGCCGATTTTTGAGCAGGAGCTTTCTACCTTTAAGCAACGAATCGATTCTCTGAAGACAAGCCATAATGCCACGGCTGCTAAAGTAGTTCCTCTCAAAAATGCCCATGTCATCATTCAATCCAAAACGGAGGGCTCCTATACACTTGGCAAAGGCCAGAAACTATTTGCGGACACTACCGTGCTTATTCAGGATGTTGCGCCAGAGCTGAGAGGCCTTAAAGGCATGCGCTATTCTAAAGCTAAGCAAATAGCAGAAGGAACCACAATTAAGTTTACAGCATCCAGGCCGGTTAAGCTGCTGGTTGGGTACTTTAAAAAACCGGTGGCTTATGGCAGTGAGCAAGATCCTAACTTTGCCCGTGCCCCCGAACTAGAGACAGATGCCACCGCCAATGATTACGGCCAGGGTGAGACCAAGATCACCAATGCCATTGTAGCCGGTGACCTTCCCCCAGTTAACATCCACTCCTACTCCTTTAACGCTGGCGCACATACGCTCCATTTGCCAAAAGGGGCGTTGCTACTGATTGGTTTTATCGACGGCACAAAGGAGCTGAAAATTTACGATGCCGGTTTGGCAGGAAGTACCAAAGATATAGACTGGCTTTTTGAGTAGAAGCTTTAAAACACTATAAAACAAAAGCGGGGCTGTAGAAGCCCCGCTTTTGTTTTAAGGAATGTTGACTTAGATTGGCCACTCTGTTAATCCCTTGGCGTAAACAACAGCCAATTACCTCCGGAAGGTCATTTTCATTTAAATAATTTACTTCCGCTTTTCATCTTCTGCTTACTCTGATGTAGCCTTTGTCGTAAACACGTTTTTTGGTATTCACGTCTACTTCGTACCAGATGTCGAGTTCGAAAGAGGGCGTAACATAGGTGGTGGTAAACTGCTCCTCCTGGTCAATAGTTTTGTAGTCGGTTATCATCTCGTAACCATCATCCAGAGACTTGTAGTACGCTTCATCATCGTCATCAAACTCTTCGAGGTACCGGTTGTACACTTCGTGGTATTGGTCGGTCACGGCTTCGTAAATCCGCTGCAACTCAGAAGGGTAAAACTCCATAAACCCATCTTCGTCTTTCGTCCATCTGCCTTCTTGTTCCATGGTAGGTAAAAATTAGTCTTGCTGCCTGTTTTTGCAGCACTTGCAATATAGAAACCACCTTTAGCAGGTAGTAAAATGTTTTACTGAAATTAGGGGCATGTCCAACAGGCCCTGGTTTTTGAACTAACGTGCATCTAAGCCTAAAACACTTCTGTTTAAAGAAGTATCTTTACCTGTAGCGGCAAAATCATCAAAAGCCTTTTCGGTAACCCTGATAATGTGGTCTTTGATAAAGGCTGCCCCTTCCACAGCTCCGTCTTCAGGATGTTTAAGGGCACACTCCCACTCCATCACAGCCCAACCATCGAATCCGTAAGCTGTTAGTTTGCTGAAAATGGCTTTGAAGTCTACCTGCCCATCGCCAAGCGATCGGAAACGGCCTGCGCGATTGATCCAGCTTTGGTAGCCACCGTACACCCCCTGCTTTCCGGTTGGGTTAAACTCGGCATCCTTTACATGGAACATCCGGATGCGCTCGTGGTAGTGGTCGATGTAAGATAGATAGTCCAGACATTGCAGCACAAAATGCGATGGGTCGTAGAGGAGACAGGCCCTGGCGTGGTTATTTACCTTCTCCAGGAACATTTCGTAGGTAACGCCATCGTGTAAGTCTTCTCCCGGATGGATTTCATAGCATACATCTACCCCACTTTCATCGAAAGCATTCAGGATGGGGAGCCACCGGTTGGCTAGCTCTTGAAAACCATCGTCTACCAGGCCGGCAGGGCGCTGCGGCCACGGGTACACTGTTTGCCACAGCAGCGCTCCGCTAAACGTAGCATGTGCCGTCAGGCCCAGGTTTTCAGAGGCTTTGGCGGCGTATTTAAGCTGCTGCACCGCCCATTCCGTTCTGGCTTTGGGGTTGTTGTGGTACGCTGCAGGGGCAAAGCCATCAAACAGCTTGTCGTAGGCAGGGTTTACTGCTACCAACTGCCCCTGCAGGTGCGTAGAAAGCTCGGTTATCTGAAGCCCCTGGCTCTCCACCAGCCCCTTTATGTCTTCTGCGTAGGCTTTGCTTTCGGCAGCCTGCTGCAGGTCAAAATACTGACTGTTCCAGGTCGGGATCTGCACTCCTTCAAAGTCGATACTTTTCGCCCACCGGCAAATATTTTCCAGATTATCGAAGGGTGGCTGGTCGCCTAAAAACTGTGCTAAGAAAATAGCAGGTCCTTTTATTGTCTTCATCGTTTGTCTTAGATAGTAAAGTCAGTCCATTTGTTTTCTGATTTGCCGGAAGCCACCACGTGCTCAATAAAAGCCATGCCGCGTACGCCTTCTTCAATTCCTGGGTAATCCTGCCACTCCGGCTTCGCTTCTGTGCCTTCTAGGGCAGCGGTTACACACAGGGCGAAATTGCGGTAAAGGTTGGCAAACGCTTCCAGGTAACCTTCAGGGTGTCCGGCGGGCGTGCGGGTATTGTGCTGGGCGAAAGAAGTGGTATAGCCGCCGCCGGTGCGATAAATCTCTGCCGGGCGATCCAGCCATTTTACCTGCAAGGTATTGGCGATCTCCTGCTGCCACTCCAAACCTCCTTTTTCACCATACACCCGGATCTTTACATTGTTCTCCTCGCCTGCTGCAATTTGTGTAGCCATTAGCACGCCACTCGCACCGTTGTTGAAACGCAGGAAAGCAGCCCCGTCATCGTCCAGCTGGCGACCTTCTACTACTATGTTAATGTCGGCACAGAGTTGCGTTACCTCCAGGCCGCTGACATATTCGGCCAGGTTAAAGGCGTGGGTGCCTATGTCGCCCATACCGCCGGCTTTGCCGCTCTGCTCCGGGTTCGTTCTCCAGGAAGCTTGTTTGTTTTCGCCTCCTTCGGCGAACGTGCTGAGCCAGCCTTGCGGGTACTCTACATAGACTTTGCGGATTTTGCCCAATTTGCCTGATGCCACCAGTTGCCTAGCCTCTTTTACCATGGGGTAGCCGGTATAGGTGTGCGTAAGGCAGAAGAGCATGCCTGTCTGGTTCGCTACGTTTCGCAGCTCCAGCGCCTCTTCTAAAGAGTAGGTCATGGGCTTATCCAGTATTACATGGAAACCATTTTGCATGGCCAGCATGGCGGGTTCAAAGTGCACATGGTTGGGAGTAACAATACTGATTACCTGCACCCGTTGGTCTTCAGGAAGTTGTTTCTCTCTTTCAAACAACTCCTGGTAAGAGGCATATACTCTTTCCGGCGCAAGCCCAAGCATCTCGCCACTTGCTTTAGATTTTTCGGGGTTACTGCTGAAGGCGCCGCATACCAGCTCGTAAGCATTATCGAGTTGGGCAGCAATACGATGAACGGCTCCGATAAAAGCGCCTTGTCCGCCGCCTACCATGCCTAATCTTAATTTTTTATGCATTTTTCAGTTTATAGAGAAATCTTGAATTGGTTTACAAATCTTAGTTAGTAAAAAAAATCAAAAATTCCTTCTAATTCCTGAAGAAAGCTTTGTTATAACGTTAATTATTTATGGTCTTCTGATAGTCCATAAGCTCAAAATCAGCACTTTACTCCTCCTGTTACTATTAGATGAAGTAAAATGCTGATTTGTTAAATTTTCACTACTAAACTGATCAAGGCATCTGGTCATTGATTTTTAATGCCTGCCACAGGATTTCTACGGGGTGCTGGGCCTGCCTTTTGGTGCCGTCTTTTATCTGGTGGCGGCAACTGGTACCGGCAGCGGCAATAATAGTTTCTGGCGCCAGCGCTTCTACTGCAGGAAACAAGACCAGGCTGCCAATTTTCATGGAGACATCGTAGTGCTCCTTTTCGTACCCAAACGAGCCGGCCATGCCACAACAGCCCGAAGGAATTTGCTCTACCACATAATTTTGCGGTAAGGATAAGATTTGTTGTGTGGGTGCCAATGCGTTTAAGGCTTTCTGGTAGCAGTGCCCATGCAGTTTAATGAGCTGCGGTTTGTCTGTAAATTGATCTGCTGACAGGTGGCCTTTTGCCACTTCCTGTACCAGAAACTCTTCTATCAGTAAGGAATGCTTGGCCAGAAACTGTGCGTCTGACAGTAGCTCCGGCGACACAAGGTCAGGGTACTCATCGCGAAAAGTCAGTATAGCAGAGGGCTCAATGCCAAGGAGAGGGACATCGGTTTTCACCACCTTTGCCAGGACCTTCACATTGTGGTGCGCAATGCTTTTCGCCTTCTCTACCAGCCCTTTTGACAGATAGGTGCGGCCGCTTTCCAGGTGCTCCGGCAGATGAACCTCATAGCCTAATGCTGTCAGAAGTTTGATGGCTGTTTTGCCGATCTCCACATCGTTGTAATTGGTAAACTCATCGCAGAAAAGGTTTACCTGGCGCAGCGGCTTGTATGCAGTACCAGCTGCCTTACGCTTTTTGTCCCACTTTTTTTTCCAACTGCGCAGGGTAAGGTTACCCACTGTAGGTAAAGACCTGTCTGGCGCAAAGCCTATTACGCGCTTCACCAGGTTGCTGGTCACGCTGTTGTTGATGATGTAGTTGTAGAGCTGCGGAAACAAAGAGGCCAGCTGCTGCGATTTGGTAAAATTACCTACCATGCGGGTTCGGAAAGGTACACCATTGGCCTCGTAGTAGTGCTGCAGAAACTCGGCTTTCATTTTGGCTACATCCACACTGCTGGGGCACTCCGACTTACAGGCTTTGCAGCTCAGGCAAAGGTCCATCACCTCTTTTATTTCTTCATGGTCGAAGCGGTTTTCTTTTGGGGAGCTGGTGAGAAACTGGCGCAGAATATTAGCGCGGGCACGGGTGGTATCTTTTTCCTGGCGCGTGGCCATGTAACTGGGGCACATGGTGCCGCCGGTAACATGGGTTTTGCGGCAGTCGCCGGAGCCGGAACACTTTTCTGCCAGGCGCAGAATACCCTCCTGCTTCGAAAAGTCGAACAGCGTCTCCACCGGTATTACCTGCTTATCGGGCTCATAGCGGAGTTGCTCGTTCATGGGCGGCGTATTTACGATCTTGTTGGCGTTAAAAACGCTTTTAGGATCAAAGGCCAGCTTCACCTGTTTCAGCAGCGCATATACTTCTTCTCCCAACACAGTGGGAATAAACTCTCCGCGCAAGCGGCCATCGCCGTGTTCGCCGCTAAGAGAGCCGTTGTATTTCTTCACCAGCAGCGCCGTGTCGTGCAGCACGGTCCGGAACAGTTCCTTGCCTTCAGAAGTTTTCAGGTTGATCATAGGCTCCACGTGCAGTTCCCCTGCGCCGGCATGGGCGTAGTAAGAAGCATTGAGCTTGTACTTATCCAGTATCACCTGCAGATCTGCAATGTAAGCCGGTAAGTCCTCAGGCGACACCGCACAATCTTCAATCAGGTTCACTGGCTGGTAATCTCCTGGCAGGTTGCGGATAAGGCCTAAACCGGCTTTCCGAACATCCCAGGCCAACTTTGTTTCTGCTCCTCTTATCAGTGGGTAGGCATAGCCCAGACCTGCTTCCTTTAAATCAGTGACCAAGGCATTGGCCATCCTAGTGATTGTATCCTGCGTGTCAGCCATAAATTCAACCATTAGCAGCGCGGCCGGCTCACCTTCTATAAAAAAGCGATTGTACTGGTACACAGGGTGCCCCTTGGTAAAACCTAATATATAATCATCTACCAGTTCCGAGGCCATTGGCTGGTGCTTAAGGGCCACCAGGTTTACCAGCAGCGCCTCCGGCAACGAACTGCAGTGGATGCAGACAAGACCTTCTTCTTTTGGCGGCAGCGGGATCATGTTAAGCTTGGCTTCGGTCACAAAAGCAAGTGTTCCTTCAGAGCCTGCCAGCAGATTGCAAAGGTTCAGGGCATCGGTGCCTGCCGCCACCGCATTCGCTACTAAAATATCAAGGGCATACCCGGTGTTGCGGCGGGTTAAGGTTGCCTTCGGATAATTCTTTTCAATTAAAGCTCTGTTGGTTTCGTCCTTTACCAGCTCGCTCACAGTGCGGTAAATTTCTCCCTCCAGGGTTTGCTGCGCACTTTTTATAGCTACTTCCTCTGCTGTTAGTGGCTTAAATTCTGTTTCGGAACCATCGCTCAGCAAAACGTTGGCCGAAAGCAGGTGCTCCCGGGTATCGCCCCACACAATGGAGTGCAGGCCGCAGGAGTTGTTGCCAATCATCCCTCCTATCATGGCGCGGTTGGCTGTGGATGTTTCTGGCCCAAACATGAGTCCGTGTGGTCGCAGCAGGGCATTTAAATCGTCGCGGATCACACCTGGCAGCACCCGCACCCAGCGCTCCTGCACATTCACCTCCAACACCTGATTCAGATACTTCGAAATATCTACTACAATGCCATTACCAACTACTTGCCCGGCCAGAGAAGTACCTGCAGCCCTCGGTATGAGCGAAAGCTGGTATTCATTAGCAAAACGAATTAGCGTTTTAATGTCGGCAGTTGTTTTTGGAAGCGCGACGGCCAAGGGTTTTTCCTGGTATACAGAGGCATCGGTGGCATAAATCAGCTTTTGCGACTCATGCAGCGAGGAGTTGTCGAAATAAAACTCTCCTGCTAACTCTTTGGCAAGCGCTGCGAAAGCAGACATTAGGGTGTCAGAATTCATTCTGAATGAAGGTTAAAGGCTTTACTTATGAGATTAGACTTCGGAACTACAAGGTTACTTTTACTGCGGGTTTCGTTCATTAGGAAACGCAAAGCAATATAAAGTTATCTATTGAAATTTCCGTGCCTGACCAGCTGATTCTGAATTATTCTAATGAAAATGGCCTTCCGAAGGGTAGTTAGTGCTAGTCGGGGTTAGGGTAATGGGGATTGATTAAAAGGTTGCACTAGATTGTTACACACCTTCTACCAATAAACAGGGCAGACCAATTGTTCAGTAGCAGAGTCTCATACTGCCACAGATCATCCAAAGATTTTATATTAAAATTTGTGTAGTCATTTAACTACATTTATATTTGTAGCCAAATGACTACAAAATGAATTTAAGACGAGACGTATTTCAGGCGATAGCCGACCCGACCAGAAGAGCTATTTTACTTCTGCTGGCCACACAGTCGATGACGGCTGGCGCTATAGCTGCTAATTTTAACACTGCAAGACCAACCGTTTCCAAGCATTTGCAAATTCTCACAGAATGCGAACTGTTGAAACAAGTGCAGGATGGCAGAGAAATGCATTACCACATAAACCCGCACAAACTTAAGGACATATCCGATTTTATTGAGCCATTCCGTCAAATGTGGGATGACAAATTCAATAAGCTGGAAAGCATAATGAAAAAATATCAATAACCTAAAAACTATGGAGAGAAAAACAAAAGTACATGCCGAAGACAGCAAACAAGAAATACTGATTACCCGGGAATTTGATATACCTCTGAGCTTACTTTTTAGAGCTTATACTGAAGCTGAACTGGTTGAGCAATGGATGGGTAACACTGTCTTAAAACTGGAAAGCAAGCCTCACGGCAGTTACCTGTTCGAAACAAAAGATGCGCAAGAAAACGTGTTGTTCCGGGCTAATGGCGTTATTCATGAGTTTGTTCCCAATCAAAAAATTACCCGAACCTTCGAAATGGAGAACACCCCTTTCCCGGTTCAGCTCGAGTTCCTGGAGTTTAAGGAATTAACGTCCACCAAAAGCAGTCTCACCATGCATATCATCTACAAATCAGTGGCGGACAGAGATCAGATGCTGCAGATGCCATTTGCTCAGGGTATTAACATGGCACATAACAAACTGCAAAAGATCATGGAAAAGGTAATAACTGCTTTATGAATAAAACCAAAAACATTATCTATTGGATCGCTACAGTTTGGCTGGCGTTGGGAATGCTCTCGACTGGCATCGTCCAATTACTTAAAATGGAGGAAGAAGTGGCGGCATTTCATCAGTTGGGCTACCCGAGCTACTTGCTCTCAATTTTGGGAATTTGGAAAATTTTGGGCGTCATAGTCGTCTTAATCTCAAAATTCCCTTTACTAAAAGAATGGGCCTATGCCGGATTTTTCTTTCTGGCTTCAGGAGCCATTATGTCTCATTTATTAGCTGGAAACCCTTTTACAGAAGCACTTCCTACCTTACTACTTCTAATCCTGACCATAACTTCCTGGTATTTCAGGCCTGCGAACAGAAAACTTTTGAATGTAAAGCCACTTAACGAATAAGGTGAAAATATGAGAAACGAAGCAAAAATTCCTTCGGAAAGAATTGAGGAACTTTTTAAAATTATGCGAACTCGCTTTGAGAAGCATAGGCACCGTCATCCTGAACTTGAATGGGTGAAAATTCAAAAAAAGCTGGAGGATCATCCTGACAAACTATGGTCTCTGAATGAAATGGAAGAAACAGGCGGAGAACCAGATATTATTGATTTTGACCAAAACACCGGCGAATACATTTTTTGCGATTGTTCAGCTGAAAGCCCGAAGGGCCGGAGAAGT
Organism: Pontibacter sp. 13R65; assembly: GCF_047525655.1. Taxonomy (NCBI): domain Bacteria; kingdom Pseudomonadati; phylum Bacteroidota; class Cytophagia; order Cytophagales; family Hymenobacteraceae; genus Pontibacter; species Pontibacter sp. 13R65. The sequence continues at coordinate 60,138 of NZ_JBLIQL010000008.1, read as the reverse complement.
GTTTGTTATGATCACGAGGCGCTGGAATCGAGGAAGCAGCATAAACCGATGAACAGTGCTGTTGGGATGGCAGCCGAAATGGGCATTGAGTTGTTAACGGAAGAGCAATACTTCGGACTGCAAAAACTAGGGAAGTTCGATACCAAAACATCGAGCTGGATTCTTACGCCGCCAGACATTAGGAATAAAGGAGGTGCCATCTTTGGAGACTTCCGTTTTGGACGCGTCTTCATTTACCATAATGGTGCAGAATCGTATTACGGTGCCAGAGGTTTTCGAGGTTTGCTAAAGCTTTGAGCTCTCCTGACCAGCTAAAAAGGTAGTTTCCGTACGATCATAGCAGCAGCATTGCCTCCAAAACCGGCAGCAGTTATCAGAATTCGCTTGATTTGTTTAGGTGCCTTTCCTGCAGTAACTCGTGTTGGGAAGGGGAATGTAGGCAGCGCTTGCTCCTGTAGTACGGTCAGGGCGTACTCCAGGCTCAGACAAGCCGACGCACCGAAAGTATGCCCCACCAGCCACTTGGTAGAGGTAAAAGCAGGCATACTTTCTTCTCCAAAAATACTTAGTATAGCCTGCCACTCTGCTGCATCCCCGGCTACTGTGCCAGGGGCATGCATTATAATCAGGTCAATCGGTTCCGGGTTTCCTGATTTTTGTAGGGCATCCTGCACGGCCATTTTAAAATGTGCGCCGTCGCGGGATATACCTGTTTTGCTATTAATGGCCTCGAATCCAAAACCTACTGACTCCAAAACTACAGCAGGGGCAGCAGCATGTTGCAGGTCTGCCTCTTTAACTTTTTCAAGCGCAAACACAGCAGCCCCTTCTCCTAAAACAAAGGTGTTCTTTTTTTCTGCATTGTGGGGCCGGCATGGGTATGGGCCAGATCCATCGGTGGAATAAATTCCAATGGCTTTCATCTGCGCAATGGTAAAAGGTGTGAGCGGCGCCTCTGCTGCTCCTGCCAGAAATTTACTGGCCATGCCTGATGTAAGCCAGGCAAAGGCGTTGGCAATGGCTTGGATGCCTGTGCTGCAGGTAACAGAATGGCTCATGGTAGCTCCGGCACTTCCCAGATCCTGAGCTACCCACGAAGAAATGTTTCCCAACGTCGTTACCGGAGATGTCTGTACCGGCACCACGCCAGTCTGATGAAACTCCAGCACATACTTTTCGAACAGGCCAGTGGCTCCTCTGGAAGACCCAATGTTCACGGCAAGGTCGTGCTGCTGCTCCCAGCCAGCCTGGTTCACGGCTTGCCTACTTGCGTACATAGCCATTAAAACAGTTCTGTCAAGGCTTTGGTAAGCTTTCTTCTCCGTTGCCAGTTGTGCTAAAAGTGCATCTGCTTCAGCTGATAAGGCCCCAACAGGTACCTCCACCCCATTAAATGTTCGAGCCTGAAATGTAGGCTGCCCCAAGCCGAAAGAGGCAGCTACAGTAGCATGCGTATGGCCCATGGGTGAAATAGCGCCATATCCCCGGATAATAATATGTTCTTTCTGAGACAAGATTGCTTTGCGTCGTTCAGGTGCTCACGCTTATATCGGCTCTAACCAGTATGAAAGTTCCGCTTCTCTTATTTGCATGAAACGAAACGCTGGAGCAACATAAACAAATGAGTACTTTAGCTTTAGATGTTTAAATTATTCTAATGAAAAAGCCCCTCCAGAGGTGTTCTATAGGTTATTGCCTAAAGGGTTACTGGTTGCCGGCAAAAACATAAAACCAAACTCAGGACTAATCATCCACAAAGGTAGCTGAAGGAACCGAAGGGAAAAGCCTCTACTCCTATTTTTGATTTGGAGTAGGAGGCTTTACAACATAAAAAACCCTTTTAAGCAAACTGCTGGAGTGCAGCATGCTCAAAAGGGTTTAGATTATCTTTCTTTCTTTTTAAGAAGCAGGATTCTTATTCGGTTTTATGCTGGTGATCTTACCTGACCTAAGGTTATACGCTCCTTTTTCTGCTACAATGCGAACCTTCGTAAACGGTTCGTCCGGAAAGAAAATAGCCGTCATGGTGGTTTTGCCGCCATCTGCAAACAGTTCTACGGAGGCTACATCTACCAACAGCCGTACATTATAGATTTTCTCCTGACTTAACCTCGGGCCCACTTGTTCTCCTGCAAACTTTTCAGAAAAGGCATGGTTACCGGCATTGCTTCTATCTATGTAATACTGATTTTCCGCAGCCTTATATCCAATTATTACCTTTTGGTTTTTACTGTTAGCTACTTCGATGGCAAAGTCTTTTCCTGCTGTGGCTTGTTCCAGATTCAGGTTAAGATCAAAAGTGGAAGTCGGTGCAGAAAACTTTTCTGACAACAAAAGGCTTCCGGTTATTGGCTGCGCCTCCAGGTTATGAGCCGTGTTGGTTATTGCCTGGAGCTCCTTTACCGGCTGAGAAACCACACGCAAACCTGCCGCTGTCTTTTCCAGGGAAAGTGAGCGTGCTACCGTCATGGCGCTGCGCCAGTTTTCGGTAGGTACTACGTTGGCATAATCCCAGTTGCTCATCCAGCCCATAAAGAGCCTTCGCCCATCCTGCTCCGGCACGTTTGCCCAGGTTACGCCGGCGTAATTATCGCGCCCAAAATCGAGCCAAATGCCTTCGTGCCCTTTTTTATCTCCGGTGGTAGCGGGCTTACTGCGCAGGCTGGCCTCGAACTGCTTGTCCATCACGAATTTGCTGCCGTCGAAGTCGCCGATAAAATATTGTGTAGCCGATCCGCCGTTCGGCCCGCCGGGGTTAATGCTTACCAGCAGCACCCACTTTTCCTGATCGGAGCCTTCCACCTTCAGCTTGAACAGGTCCGGGCATTCCCACACTCCACCGTGCGCACCTATGCCCTGCCCAAAATCACTCTCCAGCTTCCAGTCTTTCAGGTTTTTGGAGGAATAAAAGCTGATTTTATCGGCTACTGCCAGAGCCATGATCCATTTGTTGCCGGCCTCGTACCAGCTTACTTTGGGATCTCTGAAGTCGCGTATGCCCGGATTTTTCAGGACAGGATTAGCTTTGTATTTCTCCCAGGTGCGGCCATTGTCGAGGCTGTAGGCAATGCCCTGCGTCTGGTAATCTGTTCGGCCGGCCTTCTCTCCTTCCATGTCGTGGTAAGTATAAATGGCCACCATCGCGGGGTTTTCTTTAGTACCCAGCCCCGATGTATTGTTGATGTCTACTACAGCACTGCCTGAAAAGATCATGCCCAGGCTATCGGGGTACAGGGCAACAGGCAAGTGCTCCCACTGCACCAGGTCTTTGCTCACAGCATGGCCCCAGTGCATGGGCGCCCACACGGTGGTATCGGGGTTATGCTGATAAAACAGGTGGTATTCACCGTTGTGGTACACCATGCCATTCGGATCGTTCATCCATTTAGCCGGTGGCGTAAAATGGAACTGCGGCCGGTGCTGCTCCACTACTAAGTTCTCTTTTTGCTGTGTCTGCTCAGAGGCGGTGGTTTCGTTTTTGCTGGTGCCAGAGTTACAGCTAAAGGCTGTAGCAGTTAGTAGTGTCACCAGACCGTTTACTATTATTCTTCCTTTCATCTTAATGTAGTGTTTCTGTTGAAAATTTAATGATGCGCTGTCAGCTGTACCTCATAGTTTTTAGGCAAGCGAAAGCTCTACTCAAGGAGGTATAGAGGCAAGAATGCTGTTCCTCTTATCCGAATAGAAAATTTCAAATTAGCCTATACCTAAATTTTTAATAATTAGCTCCGGAAGGCAGTTTTCATTAAAAAAATTCTTCACTAGCTTAATTTCTTTGCCTATCGGGCTCTTCAAAAGTGATGCTACTCCGGCGCATGTATTTGCACTTCTTTGAATTCTGTTTGTGTTCCTTTAGCAAATATTCCCCATTCCTTGCCAGCCAAGCCGTAGATGCGGCTGCTCAATGCTGCCTTCCCATCAATATACACTACACATATTGTCCCATCTATTACTACTTCCACCTTATATTCCGAATCTGCCCTAAAACCGAAAGGTACACGGGTCACTTCCTGTTTATTACCTCCTGCAACCTGATAAGCGGCCACACGGTCGTGCTGTGGTTCAAATTCTATCCTAAAGGCTGGTTCCGCAGGGTTTTCAGCGTTAAAGATCAATCCAGTGGTTCCGGCAGTATGATCAAACGTGAAGGTAAAGTCTATTTTTCTGGAGCCATTAATTGGGTTAAAGGTTTGACTAGCTGCCTGTCATTCATTCCCCCCACAGGACCACCCCACCCTGTGCCGTCTACAGTGCGAACCGGGATAATCGGCAAGGCCTGCATCGCTTCATTCATTGGGCCTGCACCCACTTCTGCAGATTTGGTGAGGCTTAAGTTCTGGCCAATGGTGATTCTGCCTTTAAGAACTTTATAATCAGAATTTAAACGGGCAGTTAAGCGGTCGAACTCCGAAGTTTTGATCACCCCTCTATTATTGAAGTAGCCTACAGATAAAAGGTAGCTGCCGTTTTCGGTTCCATTTGACAATGATAAATCATAATTCTGGATTACTCCGATACGCGAAATCTCATCAAACCAATCAGTATTAGAAGATTTCATGGTTCTGTTGGCATCCAGATACTCCGGAACCATGACTTTGTTTAAAACAGGACTCCCTGTCTGCGGGTTAACTCCCCAATCGAATAGGTACTGCACGCTGTTAGCGTTTGGGTCTGTACCATTGTTAATGTTTGCCTGCCACAGCGCTCTACCATACCCTTCGGTATCTAACATCCTGGTGCGTGTAGTAAAGGAAGAGATGGAGGTATATACATTCGCATTGAGTTGAGTTTTTCCCGCCTTCCCCCGCTTGGTCGTAATAATAATGACACCATTTGCGGCTCTGGAACCATAAATACTGGTTGCAGATGCGTCTTTAAGTACCTGCAGCGACTCTATGTCGGCAGGGTTTAGCTCGTGCATGCCAGCTTTGGTTGGCACTCCATCTATTATGTAAAGCGGGTCGTTGTTGTTAAGTGTTCCGATACCTCTGATGCGAACAGTAGCAGGAGCACTTGGCGATCCGTTGCCAGTGATGTACATGCCAGCTACCCGCCCTTGCACCCCTTTAATCGAGTTAGCAACGGCCTGCCGGTTCATGTCTTCCACATCGACTACACTTACAGCACCGGTCAGGTCTTTTTTCCGTTCGGTCTGGTAACCTGTCACGACCACCTGCTCAAGTGTTACCCGGTTTTCTTCGAGGGTAATGGTAATGTTAGCTTGGTTCCCAACAGCTACTTCTTTGGTAATATACCCTAAATAGGAAACAACCAACACATCGGCGGGGCTTGCCTGAAGACTATAGTTACCGTCTATATCTGTGGCAGTCCCCCTATATGATCCTTTAACACCTATGTTTACACCTGGCAAGGCCTCGTTGGTTTTTGCATCTACCACCTTACCACCAACTGTACCTTGCTGGGCAAAGCTTACAAACGATTGTAAAAGAAAAATGCAAAGCAAAAAAAGAAAAATATGTTTTTTCATGGTTTAAGCGATTTAGGTAAGCTTTTACTATTTTGCATCAGTGCGATCATCAGTTGTATTCTTTGCCTCATTTTCTTCCTCCTTCCGAGCTATTTTCCTCCATAAAAACTTCCTGCTCATTTTTTAGAAACACAGCTTTCTTCTCCTCCACCTCCACTGGTTTGTAGGCAGGTGTGGCACCATGTTGTGTGGCTACAAAAGCACCCAACAGACAGGCTTTTTCCAATGCCTCTGCCATAGGCCTTTGCTGCAGGTAGTGTGTCAGGAATGTGGCAAGAAAGGCATCCCCGCTGCCAATAGTATCTTCCACCTCGACCTGGTAGCCGGCATGTTCATAAAATCCATTGTCGTCGAGCACGGCAGCGCCTTGTGCACCTCTTGTTACAATAATTAATTTTAAGTTAAACTGCTGCCTTACGTGCTCCATCTGCTCCTGCTGGCTTCCGGAAATTTGAAGCCATCCTGCAATTTCTTCCAGTTCCTGGTGGTTCATCTTTACGATGTCCGACTGCTGCAGCAGTTCAGAGAGCAACCGCTGGTTGTAGTGGGGCGGGCGGAGGTTTACATCAAACACTTTGAGCTTGGCCAGCGGCAGGTACCGTAGCAAAGTAGCGCAAGTGGTGATGCTCCGAGCGGCCAAGCTCCCGAAGATGAATACATCGCTCTGGCGCACCAGCTCTGCCGTTTGCTCGTCATACTGAATGTAATCCCAGGCGACAGGCTCCACAATTTTGTAGGTAACCTCGTTTTTGTCAGAAATATTGGCTTTTACTACACCAGTCAGGTGCGTTTCTCCCTGCTGTATCCAATCTGTAGGGATCGCTTTTGAATGTAAAAACTGTAATAATTCCTTTCCTAAGTCATCGTTCCCAACCCTGCTGATGACGCTGGTTCTGAAACCGTTGTACGACAGGTGAATAGCCACATTCATGGGAGCGCCACCAGGCATTTTTCCGGTCGGGAGGATGTCCCATAAAGTTTCTCCAAAACAAATTATATGCTGTGTCATGTGTATGTTAAATGTTTGAGTTAGTTCAACAATTTAGAAGTGGTAATGGCCATAGGTGGCTTTTTAGATTTTAGTACACTTTAGTTGCTTTGATCAGGTCGCCACTTTCTTTTGATTCGGTCTGCTGCCCGATTTCCTCCAGCGATACGCCTTTTGTTTCGGGCATCAGGCGCCAAACAAATAGCAGCTGCAATACCATCATGATAGTGAAAATGAGGAAGGTAGTGCCACCGCCGAGTGTGGACGTAATGTAAGGGAAGGTAAAAGCAATAACGGCTGCCATAAACCAGTGTGTAAAACTGCCAAGGGCTTGTCCGCTGGCTCGCACGCTATTAGGAAAAATTTCAGAAATGAACACCCAGATGACGGCTCCCTGCGAGAAAGCAAAAAACGCAATGTAAGCAAACAGGCAAAGAGGCACCATCAGGCTACCGAACTGAGCAGTGTAAAAAGCCCAGGACACTAATCCTAGTGTCAGGATGAGTCCCATTGAGCCAACTATCATCAGAATTCTGCGCCCTATTTTATCGATCAGGCTCAGGCCTATAAGGGTAAAAATAAGGTTTATTACTCCGACGCCTGTAGTAGAAAGCAGGGCTGCGTCTTTGCCCAGACCAGTCATTTCGAAAATACGGGGTGCGTAATAGATAATGGCGTTTATGCCTGACACCTGGTTAAAAATTGCGAACAGTACCGCCAGCATCACGGGGAAGCGGTGCTGCTTTGAAAAAAGACGAGCTGCGGAAGGGCTACGCTGCTCCTGCAGGCTAGCCTCACTAATGGTTTTTAATTCCTGATCTGCTGTGGCAGGATTAATCAGCATCAGCACTGCTCTGGCTTTCTCCAGGGCTCCTTTCTTTACGATCAGCCAACGAGGGCTCTCCGGCACCAGTACAACCAAGGCCACAAACAAAGCAGCTGGAAGGCCTTCTATGCCCAGCATCCAGCGCCACGCATTGGGGCCGCTGTTCTGCAACAGGTAATTAGAGAAATACGCTATCACAATGCCAAGCACCACATTAAACTGAAACATGGCCACCATGCGACCTCTTTGTTTGGCAGGCGCTATTTCGCTTATATACATAGGAGCCGCCACAGAAGAAGCACCAACACCCAGACCGCCAATAAAGCGAAAGAACAGGAAGGAGTACCAATCTGTAGCCAATGCGGAGCCTAAGGCAGAGATCAAGTAAAGCACACCTATCCAGAACAGTGTGTTCTTGCGGCCAAACCTGTCGGAAGGAATACCTCCAAAGAGGGCGCCTAACACAGTCCCGATTAAGGCAATAGAAACTGTGAGACCATGCTGAAACACGTCCAATTGCCAGACTGTTTGTATGGATTGTTCAGCCCCTGAAATTACAGCAGTGTCGAAACCAAACAGGAAACCGCCCAGTGCTACTGTTACAGACCAAAATAGAATTCTTCTCTCGTTCATCGCAACTTGTTATTTTTTATCAAAACTAGCGGCATGAGGCAAAAAGACCTTTCAGATTTGTATCAATAAGTTTTGGAAATGAATCTTTCCTGAATTTGGCTCTGCAGAAGCCCTAAACAGTATTTTTAGCAACTTTTTGAGTAGAAAAGTTTTGAAACGCACTTTTAAAATTGTTTCCTGTTTTCAATTTTTGATCACTTTTAACTTACAACTGTTCGTGATTCGCAGAATAAGTCTTTCTAAATAACATTCGTACCACAGAAGCCGGTGCCTATAAGTCTTCTGGTTTTGAAGATGGACTGGCTACAGGTAAACCTGCAGGCAATAATCTGCTAAAGGAAACATGTCGAAGGTGCTACTTTAGGTGGCAGATGTAGAAGAAGTGAATATTTATTGCCACACAACAGGAATATTTAGCTTAAAAAATGAGCTGAGCCCTAAGCCTGTTTTCAATAGATTTGGCTCTGGAAGGCTTATTTCATTGAAATAATTGGTAGTAGTAATGGCTCACGCGAGTTGAACATTCGCATTGTTTAAAACTATTAGCTGAATGCTCGTAGCAAAATCTTAAAGGGCCGCTCAATTACCATGAACCAATTAAAATAGGGCCCATTTCTAACAGGTAATTATCAATGATCAGCTACAAATTCTTCTAATGAAAATGCCCCTCAGGAGGTTAAAATAGGTTAAACAGCGAAGGGCTTGCAGTTTAGGATTGGGGAACGTGGCTACCTTGGCCGGAGGAACGAGCTGCCTTAAAATCAGAAGGGCTCATGTCGAAATGGTTTCTGAAGGCCGTAGAGAAATAAGCAGGCGAGGAAAAACCCACTTCATAAGCTATTTCAGAAATGTTACGATCGGTATGCAGCAAAAGGTGCCGCGCTTTTTTAAGGCGCATGTTGTTTACGTAGTCGTTGACCGTGAATCCAAGAAGCGCTTTCATTTTGCGGTATACCTGCACTTTAGACATGCCGAGGCTGGCGGCTATGCTGTTGGCATTTAACTCGGGGTTCGAAAGGTTCTTTTCTACCACCGCCATCACCTCATTCATAAATTTCTTATCAAGTTGCTTAGGTGGGGAAACTGTTTTGGTTTCAACGGAAATCTCGCTGCTGTAATGCTCCTTTAGCAGTGCCCGGTTTTTGAGCAGTCCTTTTATTCTTTCGAGCAGGTAGAGGTAACTAAAGGGTTTGGTTACATAAAGATCGGCCCCTGATTGTATGCCTTCTATTTTATATTCGACCGTATCTTTAGCGGTAAGCAATATGACCGGGATATGGGATGTGCGCAGGTCGTTTTTTAGGGTGGCGGTTACCTCCAAACCATTCTGTTTTGGTAGCATTACATCACAAATCACCAGATCCGGCACTTTACCGAAGGCTTGCTGCAGCCCTACTCCCCCATTTGGTGCCTCTATTACATTAAAGCTTTTATCCAGCCTCATTTTCAGATACTCTCTTAGCTCCTTGTTATCTTCTATCAGGAGAATGGTATGCTCCTTGTGCGCGGATTGATCGGCCGATGGTGCAGCATCAATAACGGTTACCTGCTGCTCCGCCTCCATAACACCCGGAACAAGCTGAATAGCATTTTTGCCTACATCCGTCAGCAGCTCCTCTGTTTTTAGATGGTCTTGGCCCAATGGCAAACTTATTACAAATTTGGTTCCTTTCCACTCCTCGCTCACCACCGTTATCTCCCCGTGGTGTAGCTTCACAAATTCTTTAGACAGTGCCAGCCCAAGGCCTGTGCCCAGGTTACTGCTGTCTTCGCCGGTATGGAACCTGTCGAAGGCACGTTCGGCATGCTGCAACGACATGCCCTTGCCATTGTCTTCCACAGTAATCACAACCTTGTCGTGCTGCTCGTTCACCTGCAACCCTACCATAATCACTCCCCCATCGCTGGTAAACTTAAAGGAGTTAGAGAGGAGGTTAAACAGAACTTTATCCAGTTTATCTGTATCGAAAAATACGGGCAGTTCCGGCATGGAGGTTTGGAGCCTGAACCGAATGTTCCGCTTTTGAGCCAGGCGTTCAAAAGAAGCGGTAATATCTTTTATAAAGGATACTATGTCGCCTTCCGCAGCCTGCAGCTTCATCTTTTTGTTGTCAATCTTGCTGAAGTCCATCAACTGGTTCACCAGCCGGAGCAACCTGATGGCGTTTTTCTTCACCAATTGCATGTCCTTCTTCAGATCTGCCGATATGGGGCTGTGCAAGGCATCTTCCACGGGACCTAATATAAGGGTAAGCGGAGTACGAAACTCGTGCGAAACATTCGTAAAGAACTTTAGCTTAGCCTCTGTTGCCTTGTCTGCTTTTTTAGCCATGCGGGCAATCTCGTTTCGTTGCTGCATCACCTCGTTATTTCTGGCGAGCAACTCTTTATTGGCTTCTTTCTTGGCGTGCAACGAGAGCAGGGCCAGAGCTCCCATAATAATACTGCCAACCAGGCTGGCCAGCAAAAAATAAGAAAGTGTGCGTTGGCTATTAAACAACTGAATTTGCTCGTAAAGCAAGTGCTGCTGCCGCTCAATGTTTTTCTCCTGCGCCAGAATTTTGTCCGACTGCTGTTTCATGATGTGCACATTGCGCTCATCAATGACAGTTGTGCTAAGAATATTTTCTTTTTTATAAGGTTTGCCGTGCAAAATGTCGTAAGCCAGCTGCATTATTTCTTCCCCGCCAGTTGGGTACAAAAAAGTGGCGTCCAGGATACCATCCTGCACAAACTGCAAGCCGCCGTTAGGGCCCCCTAGTCCATCGAACCCGATAAACTTTAGGCGCTTTTGCTCCTGCGGGTTTCTGATGCTTTCGTAGGCACCTAAAGCCATTACATCATTATGAGCAAAAACCAGGTCTACCTCCTGTTGCTGTTCATATATGGCCGGAAACTTCCGTTTGGCAACTTCCTTTTCCCATTCTCCATTAACTTCCGCCACTATCTGGATGTCCGGGTAAGCAGCAATGGCAGCGGCAAAACTGTTGTGGCGCTCAATGGCCGGCGAGGAGCCCCGTAGCCCCCACACCTCCACAATACGCCCCTTCCCATTCAGCAGTTTGGCAACATATTCTCCTGCCAGCTTACCGATCTGGTAATTATTGGCTCCTACATAGGCCGTGTACATAGAAGAGCTGGTTTTGCGATCGACTACAATGACCGGAATTCCTCTATGAAAAGCTTCTTCTACCACAGGGGTAATAGGATCGGCCTCGTTGGGAGAAACAATAAGCAGGTCCACTCCCTGTTTCATAAAATCCCGGATATGCTCCACCTGCACCTGGCTGCTGTTTTTGGCATCTCTTATTTGCAGCTTGAGCTCCGGATAAAAAGAGGCCTCCCGCTCCATTTCCTCGTGCATGGCTTTGCGCCAGGCATCGCCCTCCGTGCATTGTGAAAAACCGATAGTAAACGACTTATCTTCTTCTGTCTGTTGACAGCCCGTCAGCACCGCCACAAACAGCAGTAGCACAGATGTCAGAAGTTTAGTTGCCGAATACATTTGCAATTTAAGATCAGGAAGTTGAGATTCTCTAAATTCGAATCTAACCTAAATTAGTTAAATATCAAAACAAGCGTTAGTCATTTTAAACGATTAAGCAACTTCCCTGTAAATAAGTATACCTGCCGTAGTAGCTTGTGGAGCCGCTACGGCAGGTATTCAAAGGGTTTCAAAACTAATTACTATTATAAATATTTATTCCACTTTTAATAGCTTTAACACCGTCCGCTCAGTTCCTTTTTCGATCTGGAGGTAATAAAGCCCTCCGGCTAAAGAGTGCAGGTGGAGCTGGTGCTGGAGCATCTGGCCCTGTTTGGTTGCCTTAGCTGTCCGGAGCACCCGCCCTGCGGTGTCGGTTACTTTCAGGTGCACAGCTCCACGGTAGGCACCGCTTACTTCTACCAAGGCGTTGTTCTGGGCCGGGTTCGGATACAGCAGCACTTCTTCTCTGGATAGTTGCGGCTCTTTTTCTGAGAGCACCAGTCCTTGCCACGGCAGTAGCTCCGGTATTGGTGCCGGCAGTTTAACGGTCGTAAACAAGCGGAACTCACCAGGCTGCAGCGTCAGCTTTTCGGCTGTATTGGCAAATACTACTTCTGCTCCTCCTGCAAAGTAGTCGTACCAGCTGCTTGTTTTAGGAAAGTTTGCACTAACACTTTGCGATTTGGTATCGAAGTTTCCGATAAGGTGTACATCCATGGTTTCGTGGCGAAGGGTAATCCTTTTCACCAGAGCACTAAAATCGAGTGTAAAGTCGGAGGTCTGGAAGGCGGGTTGGTTAAGTTTGAGGTTAATAAGAGCGGCGTACACCTGGTATAGCTTTTGCCGCTCCGGGTCCTGCTGGTACTCCCACCGAATGGGCTTTTCGCCAGTGCGACCGTTAAAGTCGATGGACACATCGTAGCCTAACTCTCCGAATTGCCAGATAAGCTTTGGCCCCGGAACTGGTAAAAAAAAGGCGGCTGCGAGTTTAGCTCTGTTCAACGCAGTGGTAAGGGTACGGGTATTATAGCTTCCCTCCGACCGACCCGCCTGCAGCACATCGTAAAGCAAGCGCTCCTCATCGTGGCTTTCGAGGTAACCAACTACATGCGGTTTCTGCCAGTTGCGCTGCTTAAACGAAATCCAGGTTGGGCTGGCCTGCACCCCTTTGGCTATGTTCCGGTAGTCGTGGTTATGGTTGCCCCAGAAAAGCATGCCATAGTCCGCTAGTTCTTTTTCTTCCTGGTTGTCGGCAAAATGCTCCAGCATCACATAGGCGGTGGCATCGTAGGCACGAATCTCATCGTAGATTCTTTTCCAGGTGGCTATGCGGCCAGCATCGTAGGCACTCCAGGAACCAACATTGCTCCCACTGTTTTTCTGCGTAAACCCTTTCGAAAGGTCAAACCGGTAGCCATCTATGTTGTACTCCTCGAGCCAATACCGGTTTACCCGCTGTACCAGCGCCTTGGTCGCTTCGCTTTCGTGGTTAAAATCAAAAAATACATTAAAGGGGTGCGTGGCTTCCTGATTGAAATAGGGGCTGTTGGCAGCAGGTTTTGATCCATCCCAATAAAGCTTTACATATGGAAATTCATAATCGGCCTGGTTCAGCACCATATCCAGGATAACGGCCATACCGTACTCATGGCATTTGTCTATAAAAGCTTTAAGATCGTTTTTGGTGCCATAGGCTTTGTCTGGGGCAAAATAGAAGATAGGATTATAGCCCCAGGAGTTGTTGCCGGAGAACTCATTTACCGGCATCAGTTCAATAGCATTTACGCCAAGTCGCTTCAGGTATGAGAGTGTATCGGCCAGGGTTTTGAAGTTCTGGGTACCTACAAAGTCACGCACCAGCAGTTCGTACACCACCATGTTGGCAGGGTCTGGCCGCTGAAAATTTTGTATGCGCCAGGTATAGGGTTGCTGGTTGGTTTGCAGCACCGACACAATGCCGGTTGCACCAGCTGGGTAAGCTTTCAGGTTTGGGTACGTAGCAGCCGGAATATACTGGTCGTTGTTAGGGTCCAGCAGTTTGTCGGCATACGGATCGGCCACGGCTATGGTGCCATCTACCAGGTACTGGAAAGCTACTTCCTGCCCTGCTGGTAGAGCGCTTACTTCCAGCCAATAGCGGGTGCCATCGGGAGTTTGTTTCATCAGGTAGTCCGGAGAAGGTGTCCAGTTATTAAATTCACCGATGGCATACACAAAGCTCTTATCCGGTGCAAAAAGCGACAACAGTACTTTGTCGGCACTCATGTAGTTAATACCATCCTGCATTCCGGCTGGCAGCTGCGCAATTATAGGTTGTGGCTGCACTGTAAAGTAGAACGTTTGAGTAGCTGTTTCGGTGGCAGTTTTAGCTTCTATCTCTACTTTTCTGCGTACACCAGCCTGCGTTCCAGTGTTCAGGTTGTATGCTATAGTTGTATTTTGCTGTACCGAATGCACCACCACATTATCCACCCTTATTATTATATCGGCAGTTGCAGAGGCAGTAGCCTTAACAGGAATGACAGCATTGGCCTGCACAAAAAAAGAAGCCTGGGCTGGTGCCTGAATAGCCACTTGTAATCCACTGGAATAAATAGGTAGAATAAAGTCTTCGGTCTGGGCCGAGCCATTGCCGTTTTTTAACAGTAATCCCAGCTTTACAATAGGTTTATCTGCCGGTACGCCAAAATAGGTTCTAGGCACCAGCTTAATCTCCCAGCGGTCGTTGCCGAGCGAGGTCATGCGGCCTGGCTCGAAAGGAGCCGCCCAGGTGGTTTGGCCGGACGGTGTATACTCATATGCTGCTCCGGAAGTTGTAGTGCCTGCTCCTGACCAGAGGTACACATCCTTTGTTTTACCCAGCAATGCCGCCGCCCTTGTGTCCTTTGCCTGCTTCAGGTCAAAAACGATAGTTACCTCCTGATCTGCGGTAGGAAATGCAGGAATTGTTGTTACTGCCTGGGCAAGTAGGTTGGCCTGGGCCATTGTTAGCACCAGTAGCAGGAGGAACAGGTTGCGCAACGTGAATTTTAGTAGAGGTGTAGGTTCCATAGAAATAGATTTTATACTGTTAGTATAATTTGTTTTGCTCTCTTGATTTAGGAAGCTTTTTTATATTAGTTCTAATACTCTTTGCAACAGTTTCATCCTGTGCCCTCATACAGAATTGTTGCATTGCTCAAGCTCCGAGTGCTCCAGGCTGGGGAAAGGGATCAACCCAAGAACTGGGTTAAGTACTGCGAGCCAGCTATAGTATCCTGTTTAATTATGGAATCAGTAACCAGCAATTATTCTAATGAAAAAGGTCTTCCGGAGAAGTTTTAGCAAAAAAGAGTTTAGGGTATACCGGCTGGCAATGGCCATTATAGGTTGTCTTTTTTGCTCCAGGGGAACATCAGGCTATAGGGTCTGTCCTCATCTTTAACAAACATGACGGCCACTGCCGCTAACACCATAAAAACCCCAGCTATAACAATGGCATAAATGGCTTCACCGCCAAAAACCCGCGTTACCAGCACTCCGCCAAAAAGGCCATTTACTATTTGCGGGAAGGTGATGAAGAAATTAAAGATGCCCATGTACACCCCCATTTTTTTAGGGGGCAGCGAACCGGATAGAATGGCATAAGGCATGGCCAGAATGCTGCCCCAGGCAAGGCCGATGCCGATCATGGACAGCACCAGGTACAGAGGATCCGTAATGAAGAAAATCGACAATAAGCCTGCTCCGCCGCAAACCAACGAGAATGCATGAGTTATTTTGCGAGTAGTGGCTCTGGCAATGGCTGGCAAAAAAAGAGCATAAATGGCCGATACACCGTTATATATCCCAAATAAAATACCAACCCAATTACCAGCATCTGCATAAAGCTCTGAGGAGGTATCGCCGGGTTGCACTTTGTAAATTTGTTGGGCAATGGCTGGCGTCGTAAACACCCACATCGAGAACAAGGCGAACCAGGAAAAAAACTGCACCAGCCCCAGCTGCTTCATGGTGGAAGGCATATTTTTAAAGTCTTTGAAAATAGCTGTTAGGCCTTTGCCTTCTTCTTCCAGTATTTCGGGAGGGTAAAACCGGTCGTATTCTTCGGGCGCATACTCTTTTGTGGTGAAAACAGTCCAGGTTACTGTGCCAAGCAGAAAAAATGCGCCAACGTAAAAGGAGTATATCACATTGTCGGGCACCTGGCCGGCAGCAGCCGTTTTAGAAGCACCTAAATACTCGGCAAAAACATAGGGCAGCCAAGACCCGATTACGGCACCTGCTCCAATCAAAAAGGTCTGGATAGAGAATCCGAAACTGCGCTGCCTGTCCGGGAGGGTTTCGGCCACCAGCGCCCTAAAGGGTTCCATGGCTACATTAAATGAAGCATCCATGATCATAAGCATACCGGCACCCACCAAAATGGGGGGCAACAGGTAAGCCAGCACTTCTGCATTAGGCAGAAACAACAAGGCCAGTCCTGCCAATACGGCTCCAGCCAGAATATAAGGTCTTCGCCTGCCCAATCCAGACCAGGTGCGGTCGCTGTAATGGCCAATAATGGGCTGCACCACCATACCTGTTATGGGAGCAGCCAGCCAGAACAACGATAAACTTTCTACATCTGCTCCAAAAGTTTGCAGAATACGGGAAGCATTGCTGTTTTGCAGTGCAAAGCCGAACTGAATTCCCAGAAAACCAAAGCTCATGTTCCAGATCTGGAAAAACGACAGCTTTGGTTTGTGTAATAATTTTGGCATGGTGGTATCTGAAAACTGGGTGATGCATTTAGAAGCAGTAGCTAGTAATAGACAGCTACTGCTTCTGGCTTTGCTTTTGTAAAATGAGGGTACTATAGCCTGGCAGCTGCACAGTGCCCTTTTTAGTAGCCGCCAAGTTATGCCCGAACCTTGTCTTTGTAAACTCTTTGTAGGCAGCAGGCAAAGGCACCGTGGCCGCTGTTCCGCCTAAATTGTGCAGGACCAGCAAAGCTTCGTCTTCATGGATTCTTATGAAGGCTGCCACCGCGTTATTCTCCAGTTGCACGGGCTCCACATTTCCAAAGGTTAAAGCTTTGCTGTTGTTTCTGAGCCTGATCAGGTTTTTATAGTGGTTCAGCAAAGAATTTTGGTCGATAGCCTGCACGGCAGCTGGCGCTACCGTTTGCTCTGTAGAATATTCGGGGTTTACCCATTTGGTGCGGCAGTTGTCTTTGCTGGCTACATCCCATAGAAAAGGCTCTCGAATAAGTTCGTCTGGTTTTTTGCCTTGCATGCCAATCTCTTCGCCGTAGTAGATGTAGGGCGACCCCGGGAGTGTCAGGAGAAGGCTCGCCGCCATTTTAGCCTTGGATTGGTCGCCGCTGAGTTCGCTCATGATGCGGTTCTGGTCGTGGTTACTCAGAATGGTGGCATCAATAAAATCCGGATTTATGTTGCTGTAGTACTTTTGGATGCGCGCATGCTTTATGGCAAGAGAATCGCCTCTGCCCTCCTTCAACGCCTTTAGCATAGCCCAGCTCATCTCAAAATTAAACAAGGCAGGCAAGCCTTTTGTATAGGGAGCCACAATCTCAGCTTCGGCCCAAACCTCTCCTACCAGGTACACATCCGGCTTTATCTTCTGCATCTCCTGCTTAAATTCAATCCACCAGTTGTGATTGTCTTCGGGTCTGTCGTCGGTAAAAATATGGCGGGCTGCATCGAGCCTGAAACCGTCTACCCCCATGTCCTCCAGCCAGTATCTTCCAATTTTAAACACCTCCTGCCGCAGCTTGGGGTTGTCGAAGTTAAGGTCGGGCATGCCACCGTAAAAGTAACCGTAGTAGAGCGAGTCGCTACCTTCTACAGCATGCCAGCGGTTTACATTATCAGAATCACCGGCTATTATCTTGCCTTCGCCTTTGGTTTCCGGATCGTCTTTGTGCGCCCATACATAAAAGTTGCGGTATGGGCTTTTTGGGTCGTTTTTAGACGCCTGGAACCAGGGGTGATCCACGCCAGAATGGTTCAATACCATGTCGATGACCACGCGGATGTTCCGTTTGTGCGCCTCCCGCACAAATTCCTGAAAGTCTTCTTTGGTGCCGTAATCGGGGTGAATGCCATAGTAGTCGGTTACGTCGTATTTGTGGTAAGACGGCGACGGGCTTATAGGCATCAGCCACACCCCTTCCACCCCCAGGTCCTGCAGGTAATCCAGTTTGGAAGTCATGCCTTTGATGTCGCCAATGCTGTCGCCATCGGAGTCGCAGAAAGACTGCACAAAGATTTCGTACGTAACGCCCCTGGGCCATTCGCTGGCTTTTGTTTGTTGTGTACTCAGTTTATCGGTGCTGCTGCAGGCGGCAGTAAGGCAAATGGTGCCAGCAATAAAGAGGTTGCGTAAGGTGTTTTTCTTCATATCGGTTTTATCTGGTCAGAAGCTATGCTTGCAGGTTTCTCATTTAGCCAAAGCGAATTATGCTAATGAAATAACCCTTCCGGGGCAAAATTCTCCTGTTTTGATCCAAGGGTAACTTTTCGGCTTACCTTCTTTTAGTTTTTTATTTGAAAAGCGTAAACAGTAACTCAGGCTATAGCAGCCATCTTTGTTGGAAACATCAGCAGCAACCCTTGTGATGCCGGCTGCCGCTGATATTCCAGGTTGAATTAGTGTGTATTTTTTAATTACTTTTCGAGGAAAAGGTACTCGCCTGTCAGGTCGTTGAACAGGATGAGATAGGTACCTGCAGTAACCTGCAGGTTCGGTTTATCCTGCCCGCCGGTGCCATACAAGGAGGTTGGCTCTCCATTAGCGCCCCAGTTCACGGTCCAGCCCGACTGAATTCTAAATTTCATTTCTGTGTCCGCGTTGAAAGTATGTTCTTTCGTCCAGAAGTGTGGATTAAAAGCAGATTTAGTCATCAGGGGGAGGTTGTCGCTCCAGCCATTGAATTCACCAATAATGCCGATGGCGGGATAGGTTGGCGATCCTGCTTCATTATAAGGCTCTATGGTTACGCTGTTGCTACGGAGGCTCAGGGTAATTTTGTAATATCCGGCTGTCGGAATAGTGAATGCGGCGGGATCGGGGTCTGACTCTGTTTCTCGGAACTGCAGTCCGTCGCTGCCATTATTACCGTATTGGGGTGCCCATTTGCCAGGCTCGCCTAAAAATTTTAGTTCTCCGGCTTTAAACCGTCCGGTAAAGGTGTAAATAAATACATCCTCTTCTGACCGGAACATGGGAGTTGGTTTATTTTCATCCCACTCAAACTCAGTGGCGCTACCAACCATATACAAAGTAGCAAAGGGAGGTTCCGACAAGTAAGCCGTCACGTTCAGGGTCATAGGGTCAGAGTAAACGGCTTCGAATTTATCGGAGACATCTGCCTTTACCCGCACCTTCATAACAGAGGGTGAAAAGGTTGCCAGCCCGATTTCGTTGGCGATGGCATTCAACTCCCCTACGGTAAAAGTTCTCACCGCACGGTTGGCGATTGCCACGGTTCTGGCAGCCTCAAAATTGGTATCCTCCTCCAGCGCAAACTGAAGTGAGTATCGAACAGCCGCCGCATAGCCAAAGCTGGACGGAGTCCAGGTAAAGGTTACGGCATCCCGGCCGGCTTGCGCCTCCTCCAGCACCAGGTTTGTTTGCGTGGCTGTGAGGGTCGGAATTGTGCCCGGTTGCGCTATTGTCATATCTTCGTCTTTGTCGCAAGCCCACAAGGTGAGCGAGCAAAACAGGAGATAGCATAATTGATGTATCTTCTTTTTCATATAAAATGCTTTTTCAGGTTAAGGGTAGAGCAGCCCGGAGTGCTGCCAAAGGCTTTTCCGGGCTGGTTTACAATTTATCTTCTGTAGCCGGGGTTTTGTACCAGGTTCGGGTTGGCTGTAAGGTCTGTTGAAGGAATAGAGTAAAGGTTACGGAAGCTTTCTACTCCTCTTCCTTCTTTCACGCCACCTTTCCAGGCCCAGAGGTAGGTATCGGTGGTAAACCTGTTAAAGCGGATGAGGTCGGTGCGGCGGTGTGCCTCCCACTTCAGCTCTCGGGCTCTCTCATCCAGTATAAAGTTTAGTGTTAACTGGTTGTTACTTATGTTGCCGGAAGCATTTCCATAGGCTCTGGTGCGGAGCTGGTTAATGTACTGCAAAGCTTCTGTGGCACTGCCTCCTGTGCCACCCCGCAACACTGCCTCCGCATACATCAGGTACACATCCGCTAACCGGAACATCGGGAAGTCAGTATCCGGATGGTCTCCTACCTTATCAGAACCAGCCTGCCCGGTGGAGGTGATGTTTCTGAATTTGATGATCGGGTACCCTTCTGTAAAAGAGAACACATCCTCAATGTCTAGATTGTGGCCATCAGTATAGAAGTTCGCCCTGGAGTCGGTGTTGCCGGTAATGTCTGGGAAGAGCTCTACAATGGAACGTGTCGTGCGTAAACCACCCCATCCACCGTTTATGCCAAAATCAGCAGGAGGCATGGTTCCTCCCACCGGCGCATGTACCAGATACGTCATGCCCCCGAACGTAATGGTGCGGGTGCCATCGAAGGTGATAGGAAAAATGATTTCAGGGGATTTATGGTTATCGGCCAGGAACAGGTGCTCGTACACCGGATCTAAGGTAAAACCAGCTTCTATTACACGTTTAGCATACGTAACCGCTTCGGTGTAGCGGGGCTGCCCGGTATATACTTCGGCGTTCAGATAGAGCTTTGTCAGCAGAGTCCAGGCGGCAGCCTGATCGGCTCTTCCGTACTCGTTTGCCTTGGCAGCAACCAGTTGAGACTCTATGGCAAGCAGTTCAGACTCAACATAAGCAAAAAGGTCGGCCCGCGAAATCTGCTGCGGAAAGAAATTGCCAACCGCATCGTTTTCTGTTACGAAGGGCACATTTCCGAACAAGTCGATGGCATGCCAGTAGCTTAAAGCCCTCAGGAAACGAGCCTCTGCTCTGAAAATCTTAGCTTGCTCCAGGTTATTTCCTGTAATGCCGCGGCTGCTCAATTTATCGTCTGATGTTTCGCGGATAAATTCGTTGGTGAGGGCCACCTGGTAATAAATCCGGTTGTAGATTACCCGTATAAATTCGTTCGCCGGTGTCCAGTCCATTTCGTGGAGGTCGCGCAGGTTTCCGTCGTTCCAGGCTATAACGGCCTCATCGGTAGGCAGCTGCTGTGCCTGCCAGTACTGCCTTAGGTAATTCGAGAAGTTTTCATCGATGCCCAGAATATCAGGTCGACCGGTTGGCCCTTGTTGCCCGTTGGTAGCGTAGCCGGCGTATAGTTTAGCCAGAATAGGCTTATAGTTGTTAAAGTCGGTGTACACGATAGAAGACACAACTCCTACCTTCGGCTCAATATCGAGGTTATGGTCGCAGGCAGTTGTTAAGGTTAGAAATCCGGCCAGAGCGAGGTTTCTTATCAATTTAGTATTCATGGTGGTTCAGGTTAAAAAGATTAGAGTTCGAAGTTCAAGCCAAGTGCGAACACCCGTGGTCTGGGGTAAAAATTATTGTCTATGCCACTTGGAATCTCCGGATCGAGCCCTCTGTACTTCGTAATAACAAAGGCATTCTGGATATTAGCTGATAAGCGCAAGCCTGCTTTGTCGTTAAAGATGCGGCCAAAGTTGTAGCCAAAGCTGATGTTTTCCATACGCAGGAAAGATGCATTCTCCATATAGTAATCGGAGAACAGTTGGAAATCCTGGAACTGGGTTTCCTCTACGTTTCTGGAAACGTTGGTGAGGTAGTTAGAGAAAGAGAAGGCCCGGTAAGCAGCGTTATTCGAATACACGTTGTTGTAGAGGTAGTTGCCTACGTTACCGCGCATCACAAAACTGAAGTTGAAGTTGCCATACGTCAGTTGTGAGTTGAAACCAAAGTACGCAGCTGGGTTTGGTGCCTTGTAGCGGTATTTGTCGCTTTCTGTAATGACGCCATCCCCGTTCAAGTCAGCATAAACTCCCTCCAGTGGTTTGCCTGCTTCATCGTAAACTTGCTTGTACACATAAAAGCTAAAAGGTGCGTAGCCTACAGAATGAACCTGAATGTTGTTACCCACACCACCTGCAATACCACCTACAAAGTAACCTTCAAAGTCAGGGTCTTCTACTCTGCTCAAGTTCGTGATTTCGATCTTATTATAAGTCCCGTTTATACCGATATCCCAGGTTAGCTTACTGGTGCTGATGGCAGTAAAATTGATAGATGCCTCCAATCCTTTTGTCTCAATGTTCCCAACGTTTGTGATTAGCTCGTTTGTAAGATTGGTACCGGCCGGAACGGCCACCTGCGCCAGCAGGTCTTTTGTCTTTTTATGAAAATAATCAATGGTACCTGTAATGCGGTTGGCCATAAAACCATAATCTAAGCCAACATTGTACGTTTCAGTTTCTTCCCACTTAATACCGGTATCGTATCCTTCCGGTCGCAAGGTGTTATACCAGGTGTTTCCGAACTGATATCCTGCTCTACTGTCGCTTGGGGTGTAGTTGGGCAGGTACGGGAATACATTACGCTCGCCTATGTCCTGCTGGCCTGTAATACCATAACCTGCACGCAGTTTTAGGTCCGAAATAGTTTTCGATTCTCTAAGAAAAGCCTCTTCACTAACTCTCCAGGCAAAGGCCAGCGATGGGAATGTGCCCCATCTGTTCTCAGGACTAAACCTTGAGGAACCATCACGGCGAATAGTGGCTGTAAAAATGTAGCGGTCCATAAGGGCATAATTCACTCTGCCGAAGAAAGACTTCAGCCGGAAGTAAGGCAATACAGGGTTTCCAGCTTCAGCCAGCACCGTGTCTGCAAGGTTTACGACCGGGTAAGCAGGCTCATTAATGGAAAACTCCTGGAAAGAATATCCTGCCGTTACATCTACACGGCTGCTGATGGCTGAAATGTCTTTTACATAATTGAGGTAAAAATCTACCAGGTCGTTTGTCTTCTCCTGCGAGTATCTAGTAATTCGACCGCCTTCGAAGGCATTCGGAGCAAAGTTGGCTGCATAGCGAGTAAATCCTTCTGCGTTAGTGCGGTCGAAACCTACGTTTAAGTTGGCTCTCAGGTCCGGCAGGAAGTGGAAACGGTAGTCGAGCTGCAGGTTTCCAATGGCTCTTTTTACTTCCCCCTCATCGTCTCGTTGGTTCAGCATGCTGAGCGGGTTGCGGGTAGCCAGTGTGTTAAAATTGCCGCTCGGCTCTGTCCACTGAAAGTAGCCGCCAAAACGATTGTCAGCATAGGCTGGTTTGGTCGGGTCGAAGGCCACAGCAGCACCGATGGCACCATGGTCGGCGAAGTGGCTCTTGGTCTGAGCACCTTTCAGGTTCAGGTTCACGCGCAGGTGATCGTCAAAAAACGAAGGGTTCAGGTTCAGGGTGGCAGAACCGCGCTGAAAATTATCGCGCAGCAATACGCCCTGCTGGTTCAGGTACCCCAGCGACACGCGGTACGGCAGGTCTATTTCTTTTATAGAGCCACTGAACCCAATGTTGTTGTCGGTGGTGTAGGCTTTGCGGTAAATCAGGTCCTGCCAATCGGTGTTGGCTGTTCCTAACAGGGCTTTCTGCGCTTCGCTGCCACGCTCATTTACTACTGCTCTGAACTCATCGGCCGACAGTACATCTACTTTATCTCCTACCACAGAGAGGGTGTGCATGGTACTGAAGTTAAGTTTTAGTTTCTGCCCCGACTGCCCTTTTTTAGTGGTGATAATAATAACTCCGTTAGATGCCCTGGAACCATAAATAGCTGTGGCAGAAGCATCTTTCAGGATATTGAAGGTTTCAATATCGTTCGGGTTCAGGAAGCTCAGCGGGTTAGCCGTGCCAGACACTTTGGAATTATCGAGCGGTACCCCATCTATTACAATCAGAGGCTCGTTGTTGGCGTTAAGAGAGGCTCCTCCTCTGATCCGAATGGTGCTACCAGCGCCTGGCGCACCACCATTGGAGGTAATCTGAACGCCGGCCACTTTGCCTGTAATTAACTGTTCCGGCGTAGTGATCTGGCCCTGCACAAAATCTTCTTCAGAAATAGCAGTAACAGAGCCTGTTATATCGCTTTTGCGTTGGGTACCATACCCGACCACTACTACCTCTCCGAGTGTTTTGGAGTCTGGAACCAGGACAACCGGTATAGTAGAGCGATTGTTGATGGCAACCTCCTGCGATTGAAATCCGACATAAGAAATAACCAGGGTGGCGCTGCCATCGGGTACGGCCAGTGTAAAATTACCATCCATGTCAGTTGGTACAGCTTTTGTTGTACCTTTTACTAAAACGGTTACACCTGGCAGGCCAAAACCGTTTTCGTCCTGCACCTTTCCGGTTACTGTATGCCCGTCCTGGGCTAGCGCTGGCACCGAAAGGAGTAAGAAAACAAAGAGCAAAGGGAATAGCAGCAGCTTCTCGCCCCTGCCTAACTCTTTATACAGAGCGGCCTGAAAGCCAGAAAATGCCTGCTGCAGCCGGTATGTTATACTTCTATTCATTTTTATTCTTGTTAGAGTGAATTTACTTTCAATAATACTGTGAAGAGGGAAATAACTGCTCTCCGAAGAGGATTGACCTTAAGGAGCTAAGACTGTTGGCTCCGAAGGTTTAAATTTGCAACACCTGCTGTTATAGCCTTGCCGATATATATAGCAAAGGTGAAGCACCTTCGCTATAAACTCCAGAAGAGCCTGCTATTTTGATTGGCTGAATCTCCCTGGCCTAGTGTTAACTTCCGATTTAAAAGCTGTTGCCGTGTAGAATATATCATAAAGTAATGTTTTGGTTGTGATACATATATGTCTAAATAAAGCTGCTCAAAAAGGTACTACCGATACCTTGCTTCTAGATTCAGATTTTAATTAAAGTCGTGAATACTATAATGCATATTGAACTAACGGTAGTACGATTTATACAAATTTGTCGGACTTAAAATGTATTTTCAATAAGTGTATAAAAAGTGTAGAAAATAATTCTGTATAACAAGGTGTAAAATGCTGTATTTCAATTAGTTGACTGCTTTATTTTTTCTTAAAAAAGTAGCTCTAGAGTAGGGTTGTTTTTCTGTAAAAACGAACGATAATTAGGTGGAAACTATAATGAGGGAGAGGATGTCATGGCTGTGCTAGGTGCACAATGATCCGAAAAGCACAGCCAACAGGAGCAGCAGGAAGATTGGTGACATCTGACGCCTCTCATACGGTGGACGGGTACAAATGCAATAGTAGATTAAGTTTGTTGCTGAAAGTAAAACAAATATTAATTGCCTTTCGGCCAAATGATAGAGCACTGGCAACAACAGGAAGTATTCATATGCTTTATGACCAAGGCAGACAATTACCAAGGCTTAACCTTTTATCGAGCACCTATAGGTCAGGTAATGACCAAACCATTACCTGGAGAGGCCTGGTGTAATGTTCTAATAAATAGCATCTGGAAGGCCATTTTCATTAGAAGAATTGCAAGCGATCAGGTTCCCTCATAAAAAACCGAGCCTCTACTCCTCCATCAGAAGGCTTTTATTTCCATGATCCTTTTCTCAAACTCCTCATTCGGCAGAATAGACCGGTTGCGCACTCTGGTTTTATAGTTGTAAATCGTGCTTACAGAGTACTCCAAGATTCGGGCAATTTGCTCATGGTCGTGAATGCCAATGCGTAGAAGCGCAAAGATCCGAAGCTCGATGTTGAGCGATTGATTGTCTTTCACTACTATTTTGTCTTCTTCAAGAAATAAGGAATTAAACACAGGCACAAAATTCGGGAAGAGCTTCATAAAAATCCTGTCGAAACTCAAGTACAGTGCCTCCCGCTCCTTTTTGAGGTTAATGGACTTCATAACGTGGTTTATCTCGTCATACTTGCGAGCCATCAGCTTCTTGTCGATCGATTTCTTAAACTTCTCGATTTTATCCAGATAATCAGAGTAAAGGTTAAAGGAGTGGCCAATATATTCCTCTTTTATTCTATTGGCCTCCATCAAACGCTCGTTCAGCTCCTGCAGGTTGTTATTGGCTTCTGTTACCGTACGTTTTGCTTCGCGAAGCTGCTTAAGCTGCCTGAAGATGATAATGGCAAATAAAATGACCATTAACGAAAGGATGGTAACGGCCACTGCATAGATAAACAAGGTTCGGCGTTGCCCCTCTACTGTCGCCAGCCTCTCTCCTTCTATAATGGGCAAGATAGCCGCCACCTGTATTTTCCGTTGCCGGGCGCCATAAAAGGTAGCATCGTTGAGGGCTTGTTTTATATAGTCGTAGGCGCGGCTTTCATCGCCGGTACTATAAAGGTACTCAGCCAGCTTCATCAGGGCAACAGCCTCTGTGGTAGAAGACCGGAGATCGGCGATAGATGCTCTTGCCATAAATTCTATGGCCTTTTCTGTATTGCCTGTCTCGTCGTAAGCAATGGCCAGCGAGGAAGCCGCAATCGCATACTCATGCTCCGACACCTCAAACCTGTCTAGGATCAGCTGAAAATTTGTTTTCGCTTTTTCATAGTTCTGTTCTTTAAGGCTTTTAAGACCAACTAAAGAATGATACTGTAAACTGTTCTGCTCGGTTAGCACAATGGCGGAGTCCAGGAGCATGTTGCCCGTTTTTATGTATTTATCGGCAAAAAAATGATCCATGTTATACGCTGCCAAATCGTAATAGGCGCGGGCCTTTAAGGCATAGTAATCAACTTTCATGCTGTCCGGGGTAGCATGCAGGTGCACAGCATTTAAAGAATCGAGTGTTTCTTTAAACATCCCGGACGAGAGCATTGTAAAACTCAGTTTAAGCCGGGCATAAGTTACACGGGTAGGATCCTGTAGTTTGTGCGCTGTTTCCTGTAGGTTGAGGGCATACGTAAAAGCAGAATCGAACTTAAAGGACCGGTACTCGAAGTAGAGCTCGTTGTACAGGTTAAACTGTTGTTCCAGCGACTGGTCATCTGCGGGAAGCTGCTGCTTTAGTTTATTGATCCTATCATTGGTTTTGCTGATGTAGGCATCGCGGTTGCGAATTACTGTGCTTAACTCTGTGAGTAAACTGTCGGGAGCAGCCATCGAAAAAAGATCGGGAGTATATACCAGGATAAATAATATTAACAAGATACTCCACCTTTTCATAGCTCGATTTGAGTTTAAATTGTATAAATCTCTCTAAGATAATTTTACTTAGGGTCATCTCAAAGTTCTGCCAACATTCATTCTTCTTAATTGCCTAAAAGCCTTAATAACCGGCTCAAAATAAGGCAAAAGAATCTGAAAGGCTTTAGAAGTAACAGCTATGCCGGAACTATTGTTAGGAAGTTTAACAGAAAAATAAAACAGCAATTTGCTGCAGCAACAAGCCTAGGACTTCCAAAAGCCAATGTAGGTTCGGAAGCCTCTTCTTATTAGAATAATTCAATAATTAGGAGGGAGTATATTTTTTGGACAACCTGTGTTATAACAGCAATTATGGAGTGCTTCAGCAACCTAGCACATACAAAAATCATTTCTTTAAGCTTAATGCCCGGCATCAGAAATGCCTTCAATCCAGTCGGCGGCGTCGCGATACGACTTAAAGTGCCTTACTTCTATGTCTGACTGAAAAGGCTTAATCGACTGGTGAGCTAATTCCTTAAACTGTTCAATATTAGGCGTATGACAAGTAATGCGCGCTAGTTTGCGCAGTGCAGAGTGCGATGCAACGGGTATCAGTACATCCATTACCCACTTCATATCTTCCAGGGTTACAGCCCCAATGTTGCTAGTATCCTGGATCCAGTACAGAATTTTGCTCTCCTGCAGAAAAACTGCGAAAACAGAAGCGGCATCGCGGTACTCTTGACCGGTGGGCTGTCGGGTCCATTCTGAGTATAAAAGTTTGTTATCCTCATCTACAATAAGATGCAGGTAAGAGTTACTAAATTCATATACTCCTTCTTGTAAGGTATCCACTTCCATAGAGGTTTCTCATTAAGGTGGCAGTTTAAGTGGGTGTTAGGTATCGTGATCAAGAATAAAACCAAGATTCGATTTTAAATGCAAAAAGCATTCGTCGGTATCCCGGTACTTTGCCAGCAGTGCGTCATAACCGGTTTCTGTTACTCTAATGTACATCAGCAATTCCGGTTCTTTCATATTCTGATAATAATACGAGTATTTCTTTAAGTGAGGTAATTCGCTATAAGCTATTAGCTTAAAGTTAAGTTCGAAGAACCTAAGCGAAATACTTTTCTTACCATTATCCATAATGGAAAAATCGATATTACCGCTTTTTAAAAAAGGAAGGAGGTGCTCGCTTATTTTTCCCATAATTGTAGCTTGTAAACTCGCCCAATCAATAATAATTACTTGCCAAGGTAAGTAAATAATGAACTTTGCAATGATTATTTTTATCTAAACAAATAAAAATACTGTTCTAATTTTGTAAATACTTAAAAATCAAGCTTAAAAATTAATCACCTGCTATTGCCTACAAATCTAATTTTCATCTACAGGGAGGATCCTGCCAGTTGCTTAAAGCAAGGCTGTAAAGTTCTAGTTTTAAAAAATATTATTCACTGGAGCTCTATTCTTTTAGTCTCCAAACAAAAAATATCTATTTTATGCTATACGATGTTTTTGGAGCTAACTGTCATGATTTTAATAACTTTATCCTAAAATAACACCTTGTGCAGCTTGCCAATATTAAACTGAGAACAAGCTGTGGAATAAGCTACTGTTATGGAATACTTGTAGTTCTATTTTTGAAAAATTGATAAGAGCAGCAGTAATTATAAAAAGTTTAATTTTTACCTGCTGTTCAGCCTCAAACTGTAGCTGACTTGTAAAAATTTCACAATCGCTATCGCCAATAATAAAATTTGAACCATTCATAACCTGCCTTACCGGTCTTTCTAACAGCTATCCCTGCTGCTGACTCAGTTGCTTCTGTCTTAGATTTCTGCTTTTGTTTAATTATTTTATTTCCTGCTCCAACTAAATCGGCTTTACATCAACTTGCATAAACTGTAAAGGGAGCAGGACACGCCATGATAGAGAGTACACAAAGAGCTTTTACTTTTGCCAATAGGTTTAGCTTTCAACTTTCATGGCTGCATGCAAGGAATTTTCTGCCAATTCTTCTAATGAAAATGCCCTTCCGGAGGCATTTTGGACGCTGAATGCTTAGTGCCTTGCCTGAGGGTGAAATTTACTAGTGCCAGAAGTTGCCATAACCAAAGTCACATAAACAACTACCCTAGCTTAAAGGATACCAGAGAATTATGAAAAAAGGGAAATACCTCAAGCAATTTACTTTCGCTCTGTCCTTACTTTCTGGTGCGGCTAGTGCCCAACATACCGATTTTAAATTTGATTTCGGTAGTGGTAAAACAGCTAAAGGTTACCAGGCTGTGCCTGCCACTGTAACCTATACACCGGCAGTTGGCTATGGCTTCGACTTTGGAACAACAGTGAAGGCGGTGAACCGCAAAGGAAAAAACGCGCTTACAAGTGATTTCGTGACGAGCGAAACTCCTTTTTACTTTTCGGTAAAGGTGCCAGAAGGGAATTACAGAGTAACCCTGACAATGGGCGATAAGTTAAAGAAAACCGTCACAACGGTGAAAGCTGAATCGCGCCGGCTGATGCTGGAACAAGTGGAGGCAGCTCCTGGAGAATTTGCCACCGAAACCTTTATCGTGAATATTAAAGACAGAAATATTGACCAGAAAAACCAGGTGAGTCTGAAACCCCGCGAGTTAACTAAGCTGGATTGGGACAATAAACTGACGCTGGAGTTTACCTGCCAAACACCTTTAAATGGGATCGAAATTACAAAAGTTGAAGACCAGGTTACAGTATACTTGGCTGGTAACTCTACTGTGGTAAATCAGGACGAGGAACCCTGGGCCTCCTGGGGGCAAATGATTCCCCGCTTTTTTAAACCTGGCGTTGCTATAGCGAACCATGCCGAATCCGGCTTATCGTTGGGCAGTTTTATGAGCAGCAAACGCCTCGACAAAGTTTTAAGTGTATTGCAGCCGGGAGATTTTGTGTTTATTGAGTTTGGGCATAACGACGAAAAAGAAAAAGGACCTGAGGATGGACCCTATAAATCTTACTCAGACAGACTGCACCATTTTGCCACCGCCATAAAAGCCAAAGGGGCCACTCCAGTTATCCTGACCCCTACCGCCCGCCGCTCTTTTAACCAGCAAGGTGAAATGACCAACTCACATGGTGACTACCCTGATGCAGCTAAGAAAGTTGCCGCCGCTGAAAATGTAGCATTAATTGACCTTACCTCCCTTACAACAACCCTTTACGAAACGCTGGGGCCGGAAGGTTCTAAAAAGGCCTTTGTTATTTATCCGGAACAAGGTCTTAATGATAACACACATTTTAACCCTTATGGTGCTTATCAAATCGCCAAGCTGGTTGCCCAAAGCATCAAAGACCAAGGATTAGGGCTGGCACAGTACCTGCACTCTACTCCCTCCTATACCCCTACCCAACCAGATGACTTCGAAAAGTTCAATTGGCCTCCTAGTCCAAAAGTTAGCATGCTAAAACCTGATGGGAACTAAGGCAGGAGCCCTTTATTTTTTACAAGATTACAAGCGATGAATTAGAAGAGTATTTTATCGGAAACAATACCCTTACAAACACTTGTAAAGCAATTAAAACTCCGCAACAGCACTCCTCCTACTTTAAAAATTAATTGAGCATCCTTTTAAGGTCTTCCACTTTAATATAAGTAGGTTTCTGTATAAAAAAAACCAAAGAGCAAAATGGTGCAGATAATGAACAGTCCTATTATTTAAAATCATTAACCTGCTTTTTTGAAAATTTTATGGTTTGGACAAACATTTTTCTGCCATGTCAAACTATACTTAATTCATTTTCAATTATACTTCTTTTACACAAAAATCTTTCTGATATCATAACAAAATAGGATTAGTGGCAGGATACCGCAGGACAGAACGGATTTCTTAAATTAGTTAATTTATACTACGCTTTTATAAGACGAATTTAATTCACTAAAACCAACAACATGAAGAAAAACTTACATTATGGTAGGTATGTGTTCTGGGCAATGACCTCTTTAGGACTTAGCACAACTGTCGTTAAGGCTGAAGGGAAACAGCCGTTGAGTGTACCTACCGCTGAACTTTCAGTGGTAAAAGGCCACCTATCAGACGTAACATTACTAAATATAAATGCCGTAGAGGTATCCGTTACTGGACGGGTGGTTGACGACACCGGGGAAGGTTTACCGGGTGTAAGCGTAGTAGTAAAAGGAACCACTACAGGAACTGCTACTGACATTGATGGCCGTTTTAGCCTGACTGTGCCGGATGGCAACGCAACATTGGTATTTTCTTACATTGGCTTCAGAACTCAGGAAATTGCCTTGAATAACCGGGCAGTAGTAAACGTAACCATGGCATCTGACGCCAAAGCCCTGCAAGAGGTAGTGGTAGTAGGTTACGGAACGCAAAAGAAAAGTGATTTAACTGGTGCCATAACCAGTGTTTCGGCGGCGGTAATAGAGGAGCGCCCGGTGCAAAACGTACTGCAAGCCATACAAGGTAGAGCACCTGGTGTAAACGTATCTACTAACGTTCGGCCGGGTGAGACTCCAAATGTGAGTATCCGTGGTAACCGGTCCCTTACAGCAGATAATGGCCCCCTTTATGTAGTCGACGGTATACCAATTGTGGCTGCACTGGGTGTAACCTCCTTCTCTATTAACGACATTCATCCTAATGACATTGCCTCCGTTGAAGTGCTGAAAGATGCGTCGGCTACGGCCATTTACGGCTCCAGGGGAGCAAATGGCGTGATACTTATCACTACTAAAAAAGGTACTGTCGGCAAGGTATCTGTTAACTACAACCACACCACCTCCCTTGATTCCTATAAAACACTGACTGACTGGATGGATGGTGGCCAGTACATCGACAGATGGCGTGAGTCCTTAATCTATGGTCGCAACTATCAGCTAACTACAAATACCAACTTAAACCAAGCTCCTACTATATGGTACCCGGATCCATTTCTTGACCAGGAAAAGATGAACCTAGGTGTAGACCAGAGATCGCGGGACAATGTGTGGTCAGCCTATGAATGGGAAGAATATGGCGTTACGCCAAAGCTGAGGGGCACTACGCCGGAAGAACAAGCTATGGGATGGCCGGCACAGGTACCGGTGTATAACTCTCAAAACATTAAAAGCTTCGATTGGAGAGATGCAGCAACCCGTACGGGTGTGACTCAAAATCATCAGCTTTCCCTCTCTTCCGGTTCCGAAACATCCAGAGTATACCTATCGCTTGGTTATTATGACCAAAAAGGTGTACAGCGCGACCAGGATTTTAAACGTTTTAACGTGAATCTGAATGGCGATATCTCACCTAAAAAATGGATAACAGTAGGGACATCTGTTATGGGTTCGTTTTCGTTGCAGAACTACGGTGTTAACCCCCCTAATACGAGCAACACAGGTTCTAAAGATCTTTTCTCTAGGGCCAATGATCAATTTCCGTTTGCCTTCCCAAGAGATGAAAATGGCGATTTTATCAAGAACACCGGACCTAACATCAACATCTGGAATCCTCTGATCGACATAGACCAGACCAAGAACGAAAGACGTTCATCGGCTATTATGGCCAATATGTACACAGAACTTAAATTTACACCTTGGTTGAAGTACCGGTTAAACTTTGGTGGTCAAATGCGTAACTTCCGAAATGGCGCTTGGACTGGTCCTGGAGCAACAAGTCACCTGAACAACCGCCCTAACACCGCCGGTTATAATCGCGAGGAGAATTTTTCGTGGGTGGCGGAGAACCTGCTCTTCATAGATAAGACTTTTGCAGATATCCATACCATTGGAGTTACCTTACTACAGTCTCAGCAATCCTCGAGAAGAGAGAATATTGGAGCCAACGTTTCGGGCACCATTATTCCTTTAAGTATGTGGTACGACTTGGGATCTAACACAGTAGGTCGCCCTGATGGCTACGGTACTGGCTTTACTGAGAACACGCTGATGTCGTGGATGGGTCGTGTTAACTATACCCTAATGAACAAGTATTTGTTAACAGCATCAGGCCGATACGATGGTTCATCTGTGCTAGCTCCGGGTAATAAGTGGGATTTCTTCCCATCTTTTGCACTCGCCTGGAAAATGCAGGAAGAGAAGTTCCTGCAGGATGTAACCTGGTTAAATGAACTGAAGCCACGTATCGGCTATGGTGTAACAGGTAATTCTTCGGTAAATCCTTATACCTCCTCCGGCCCTCTTAGCAGAAACCCTTATGCCTTTGGCTCTGTAGCTGGTATTGGTTATTTGCCACAGCTGGTGCAGAACCCGAACTTGAGCTGGGAAAAAACAGCACAAACAAACATAGGTTTAGATTTTGGAGTGCTTAATAGCCGCATTACAGGTTCTGTTGAACTATACGATTCCAGGACCTCAGACCTGATCATGCGCAGATCCCTACCTGCTGTTACAGGTTATGTAGAGAAATTTGAAAACATTGGGAAAACAAGGAATAGAGGCTTAGAACTTACCTTGTCTACTATTAATATTGAAACTCAAGACTTTACCTGGAGCACAGATTTTAATTTTTCCTCTAACAGAGAAGAAATTGTGGAGCTGATAAATGGTAAAGAAGACATGTTGGCAAATAACTGGTATATCGGGTATCCGGTTAGTGGTGTTTATCGCCATTACGATAATGCTGGAATTTGGCAGAACACCCCGGAAGACTTAGCAGAAATGGCAAAGTTCAATGCCAATCGCCATAACTTCTTCCCAGGATCCATCAAAATTGTGGACCAAAACGGAGACTACAGGATTGATGGTGAAGATTATGTGATCAGGGGTCACGACCGCCCAAAATGGATAGGTGGCCTAAATACAAACTTCCGTTACAAGAACTTGACTTTGCAATCTTTCATTTATGCAAGAATTGGCCAAACTTATTTTGGAGGCTATCCTAACTCTTATGGTGGTATTTGGCCAAATGGTCGGGTTGAAAACGACGTATGGACATTCCAGAATCCAGGTGGTCGCTGGCCAATGCCTTATAACGGAACCCTTGCATATGACAACTTTACGCCAGCAATGCAATTCCACGATGGCTCTTTTGTTACTGTCAGAAACATCTCTCTTTCATATGACTTCCCTCAACAAGTATTGACCAGATTCCTCTTAAATAACCTGCAGCTGAATTTCCAGGTACTGAATCCTTTCATTTTTGGAGGCGATATCGTGAAAATGGGTCTGAACCCGGATGACGACACAAACTGGGGAAGACAATCGCAGGCTAACAGCAATAACACCGCGCCTTTAGGTGGTACCAACAACAATACCATCTTACCGCAGAGTGTAGTATTTGGGGTTAGAGTAGGTTTCTAAATAAAATTTCTAAAGAACACTTTTATTATGAAAAAATATATTGCCATACTACTGTTAGCCTCTTCCACCTTGTCTTGTAAGGACTTTCTGGAAGAAGAGCAGGTAGCGAACC
Source organism: Pontibacter sp. 13R65 (assembly GCF_047525655.1). Classification (NCBI taxonomy): domain Bacteria; kingdom Pseudomonadati; phylum Bacteroidota; class Cytophagia; order Cytophagales; family Hymenobacteraceae; genus Pontibacter; species Pontibacter sp. 13R65. Next base: position 26,249 of record NZ_JBLIQL010000008.1, on the reverse strand, counting down.
TGACACAGAACTATTTTAATAACGAGAACGGGCTGGAGTCTTTAATTAAAGGCCTTTATGTATATGCCCGGGTTAAACATGAATGGGATGCCAATGGAGCCAGGCTAATAGAGCCTGAAACAGATGCTTACCGCACCGTAGCCGTTGGTTTCGCCAGAATGGGGGTTGCCGAATATGGCTCCGATGTGAGCAACATTGCGTCTAATGTGAACAACTACCTTGGCGCAGCCAATTCCGGCAACGCACCTATGGGTGCCTATCCGCACATCAACAACTGTAACATTGCGCTTGATGTTATAGACAACATCAAGCCAGGCAGGTTTGGTACAGATGAAGCCTACCGGAACACCAGAAGAGCTGAGATCCTGTTTTTGCGTTCTTGGGCATATTACCTGATATCAAACCAACTGGGCGATGTTCCCCTGTTACTGGAACCGAAAAGAGAAGATAACGGCATCTACCATTATCCCAAAGCCAAGCTGGAGGATATTTACAAGCAGATTATCTCTGACATGACTTTTGCCTACCAGCACCTTCCAGCCACGGTTAGTGAAAGTGGCCGAGTAACGAAATGGGCGGCCGGGCACTTCCTGTCGAAACTATACCTGAACCGTGCTCAGGCTGCCGGCTTCCAGAATAGTTCTGAAGAGCACCTGCGCATGCTGTACAAAGGTAATGTACCCACCGACCTTGACTCTGTGATTACGGTAGCATCTGAAGTAATTACAGGTACAGGCGGCGTTCTTGCCCCAGACTATTGGACCCTGTTCAACCCAGCGGTGTCTGAAACATCTCCACATCCGGAGGTGTTGTGGTCAGCTCAGTTCGATGCTAACACTGCCCTTAACGGTCGCTTTCAAAACAGATCGGTTAACTATCATATCGGCGATTATACCTTTCAATCGGGTGTAACACGAGCTATGGCGTATGGCCGCCCGTTTGGCACGTTCAGACCAACAGACTGGGGTTACGACAACTTCCGCGACAAAGTAAACGACTCTCGTTACTATAAAACTTTTCAGTACGAGTACATCAGCAACATGCCGGCAGCCACCACCTCCTCCTACAGCTGGACTTCAGCAGCGGCAGCCTGGTGGAACGCCAATAAACCCGCGGACCAACCTACTGTAACTGCTGGTGAGAAAAGGATTCAGAACGGTCGCAGAGCAATTATCTACTTAGAAAATCAAAGAGACGAAGCGCTCGATTCTGCCATGGTCATGAGTATGCCGTTCCAGTTCATGGTGCGTTGGGTAAGATCAGCCAAAACAGGCCGTTACTACTACAGGCTGTTTATTGATGGTTCAGATATGGGGCTTGCCACTAACCGCCAGGCACCTTACTTGTCATCTAAAAAATATGTGGATCCAATGCGTGGTGGTAGCGCCATCGAGGCCAACTTTAACAGCGAGTCTGGCACCCGCGATGCACTTTTAATGCGTCTGGCAGAAACCTATATGATTAGAGCGGAGGCTTATGGCCGCAAGGGCCTGTATGCTCAGGCTGTTGCTGATATAAACATTCTGCGCCAGAGAGCGGCCTACAAGCCAGGCGAAAACCGGCCAAATGTTCTGGCAGAGTTCGAGCCCAAAAGAACTACCCTCGATCCTGCTGAACTTGTGGCTCCCTACACCACTACCTCTAATGCTTTTGAGAAAATCCGTGTAACAGAAAACCATTTCACACCAGGTACTCCAGAGGCACAGGCCGAAGGTTATATTCCTACTGTAATGTCGAAAGAGGATATGTTCATCCACTTCATTTACAACGAAAAGGCGCGCGAATTTTTATCAGAAGGCATTGCCTGGGAAGACCTGCACAATGCTGGTATTCTGTATGAGCGGGTTGTTTACCTGAACCAGATGGCCTCTGACAGAACAGGCTTATGGCCAGTTGCTGCCAACCCGGCCAGCGGTAACGGTCAGGATGGCAACGGCAAAGGCTTAATGCAGAAACATTATACTTTCAGAGTTTGGCCAAATGCTTACCTGGTGCAGCTTACCGACGAAAATGGTGATGCACTTAGTGCAGAGGCAAGAAGAGCATATCAAAACCCTGGTTACAATTAAGGTGATAGCAGTATTTTAACTCTTAATAATTTGAAAAAGGCTGCCAAGTTGAGCAGCCTTTTTTTATATATATTTTTATTATCCTAAAATTCATGGATTTAAATCAACTTAACTTCGATTAATTTAGTATATCATTATTATAAGCTAATTAATTCTCAGCACTTTGCTTTCACTCCTAAATAGTGGTGATTTATTAATCAGCCCCCTAGCCTATACAGCAATATAATCTGGATATATAATTACTGAACAGAGACAACCTTTATATCTTCGCCCATAAACCTATTTGTACTGCCTGGCATGAATCCGAAAATACAACGACTCAAAATAAGCTTCCGGTCTATTGGGGTTAGCTTGCTGGTAGTGCTGTCTCTGGAATCCTGCGCTGTAACCGATACTGTTGTAAGCAGGCATACCTCTGACCAACCTGCCCGCTCCCGCACCCTCTCCCACGTTGGTCCTACTCATTGGTCCTACTTTTGGGGAATCTTAAAAGCAGCAGATTGGGACGCAGGCTGCCAATCAGGTAGCGACATGACCCGCGTGCGAGTCCGTACAAACCCGCTTTTTATAACTATTTCGTTTGTTAGCCTTGGTCTGGTAATTCCCCAGCGGTTGGAATGGGACTGTGCCCCACCCTCCAGAGACACCGGCACCATCGGCGGTGATTAGTGGCAGGCTATCAAAGGGAAAGACCTCAGCTAAATAGGAACTAAGATTTCTAATTGAGGAGTGAGAGTATTCGATGTTAACTGGCAGGAAGTCCTTCTGAGCCTCAGAAAGCATTACAACCCTTAGCAATAAATGGTTTTAAAGGGCTCCGGGAGACCAAATCCATTAGAATAATTTCAGGTTTGACATCTATAAACCAAATCACTAAGTTTCATTTCATACTTTGTCCTTATGTCAGTTCTACCACCAGGAATCGAGCTTTTTCATCCGGATGACCCATGGGAGAATGCCCACCAGAACTTCAAACACCGGTTTAAACCAGGCGCATCTTTTACGCTGCGGGTACAAAACAATCAGTCGCTGCTGCAGGACTACAATGCTACTACGGCCAATATACAGTGGCTCATCAGGAATGCCATTCAAACGAATACACCACTCCGAGCCATGGGGAACAACTGGTCATTTTCGCCGGTAGCCATGTGCAACGGAGGCATGGTCAACACAAAAGCGCTGAACCTGCGCTTTACGCTTGGCAACTCTTCTCTTTCGCAGAATTACAAACAAAGCGGCAAGAGTAAAGAAGACATATTCTTTGTGCAGTGTGGCATGAGTATACTAGAGCTGAACGAAGTGCTTGAAACTCAATACAGACGCTGCCTTATGGCTTCAGGCGGTAGCAACGGGCAATCGGTAGCAGGTGCTACGGCTACAGGCACACACGGCGGCGCTTTGTATACCGGTGCGGTTCACGATGCCATTGTAGGGCTGCACATAGTTACAGGACCAAATCGACATGTGTGGTTGGAACGCGCCTCTGCGCCAGTTGTTTCCGATGAGTTTACTAGGGCCTTGGGTGCCGAAGCTATTCGTGATGACGACATGTTTCAGGCTGCCGTTGTATCATTTGGGAGTTTTGGCATTATTCATGGCGTGTTGCTGCAGGTAGAGCCATTGTTTCTGCTGCAGGAATTCCGCTTCGACCACGTACCCTATACACCAGCACTTAAGCAGGCTATTGAGCATTTGGACATGGAGATGCTCCGCCACATACTCAACCAGCTGGCCAGCCAAAGTGGCCTGCCAGTAAACCAGCAGGTAAAAATGCCTGTGCAGTCTGATGCCATGAAGCTTTACCACCTGGAGATGGCGCTGAACCCTCATCACTTTGAGCCCGGCAACAAAGAAAAAGGCCTCTACATCCGCACCTTCTACAAAATACCTTGCCCTCCCTCTTACCAGCCAGTACACAACCGGCTAGAGAGTGGCAGAACCTTTAGCCCTGACCTGAATGGAATAATCTCGCGTGTGTTGGAGGCAGCAGGACCGACTTTGAATATGGTCACTATAAAACCCCTCATGAACGCTCTTTTTAACAGTACCCTTCGGGCTGCTCAGCCTCAGCCAATGACCATAGGCGAAACCTTTCGTCACACCCGCTTTAAGGGCCAGATAGCCAGTGCTGCCCTGGCCGTTGCCACTACGGATGTCTTTAAAGTAATAGATGTAATACTGGTCCTGAACAACAGGCAACCATTTGCAGGAGGCATTGCCTTACGTTTTGTCAAGGGCACTTCGGCTCTGCTCGGCTTTACAAAATTTGCCAAATCCTGCGTTCTTGAGATGGATGGTGTGGATGCGCCTTTTACCCGGCAGTTTTTTTCGGATGTATGGCACCGACTGGAGGCGCTCCACATTCCTTACACCCTGCATTGGGGCAAACTCAATTTCATTTTAAATGAGCAAAGGGTACGGCAAATGTATGGCAACCAGCAGGTAGAAAAATGGCTGCAGTGCCGGGCCGCTCTACTCGATGCGCCTACAAGAAAAGTGTTTACCAACGATTTTATGGTGCAATGCGGCCTGGATAAAACACCGGCAACACCCTTCTCATAGTAGGTTCAGCTGGCAATTCTTCTAATGAAAATGTGCTTCGGGAGCCTTTTTTTCAACTCTTCGCAGTAGTACTGCCTAGGCAAAACCACACAGCACCTCTTCTTCTACTTACAAACCTAAAATAAAGCAGGTAACACCGGTGGTATAGTATGCTGCTGCCCATATTACATTATTTAGGACTTTCGCACTTTAAGCATAAGCAATGTCAGGTTTTAGCAGTTGCTGACAGAGATAATTATCCAGTAGCCCCTTCTTGAGTTTATATGCCGTCTGTCCATAGTAGTATGCCAAGTTCTTGAGCCTTGTCCACACCAAGTTTGCTGCCAGGATGTGGTTTCGCTGCGCCCGAGCCAGGTGGCACTGCGCCTGTTCAATGCCTGTGAGCTGCTTTTCCTCGCGGTGAAGCTGCTCGATGCTCCATCTCAGGCTGCAGATCTCTTTTACAGCCTGAAGGTCATCTTGCTCCATATCGTTTGTGACGATGTAGTCCGTGCGGTGGGTGGACACCTCAACCCGGAATAGCTTCACTTTCACATCCATGGGAAACTTGTGGAGTTTGACAACTTTGCCCTTAGCAAGCTCCTGTTGGTTCCACTCTAACTTATCGACAGGCCGGTAAGGCTGTTGGCCTGAAGAATCGTCCACCTTCCTGTTGCTCTTGACAGGGCAGTAGAAGGTCTTCCCCTCCTTTATCAGGTACTTCATCACCTCTGTTGTGGCATACCAGCTGTCCATAAGCACCGTCTGGAACAGCACACCCCTCTCCTTGAGCTTCCCAAGCATGTCCAGCACGTGGTCTAGTTTGCTCTTGCCATCAGCATCAGGGGCAAAGATGCGGAAGTCTATGAGCCAGAACTGCTTGTTGATGGGGTCCAGGTAAAGGCAGTTGACAACGCCGATGCCCCTGATGATGCCGTGCGCGTTGCCCGAATATTGCCGCCTGACCAGCCCCATGACCCGCGAGTGCCGCTTGTCGAGCACCGTATCATCAAAAAGGATAAAGGCAAACGAGGACTGAGTGATCAGCGGGCTTACCTTCTCCCAAAGTAAACGTGGTGTGAGCTTCTCATCCCGCAGGAAACGGTGAACTGAATCATGACTAAGCCCCGCCAGATGGTCGGCAAAGTAGGTACAAGTATAGTTAAGTTGAGTACTCAATAGGTACTGGCAGTACATGTCAAGTTGCGTTTTCATAGCAATTTTACCTCCTACTGCTTTTATCGTTATTCAACCTCTTGGGTTATTTTGCGAAAGTCCTAATTATTCTTTCTCTACTTCACTGCTCCGTTACTGCTTCAAATCCGGCAAACGTATTCTTCTGCCAACCTGCTCTGGAAGAGGGCAAAGTAAACAGAGGAACTTCTTTGTGCGCCACCATTTTAGCAGTTACACTTTTGTTTATAACCCCTAATTATTAAAAATAACCCATTACAGCGAAACAACGTACGTCACTCATTATTGATACCTTAGCAAAAAATCGTCTGCCTTAGGCGTTACCTGAAGCCTCACATGAATTTATATAAGTTTTTAGTACATCTTCCTGATTCAGTTGTATTGTTGTCGCCTGACCTGAAGGTTTTGGAAGCGACAGATAAATATTTAGAGATTACAAGGCGAACCCGGGAAGAACTAATTGGACAAAGTTTCCTGGAATCTTTTCCTGATAACCCGGATGATCCTAACTCCCGAAATGGTTACTTACTGCGCCAGTCGCTGGAAACTGTACTGCAAACCAGGAAAACTGATTATCTGGAAGTGCTGCGTTATGATATTCCCAAGCCGGCATCAGAAGGTGGTGGCTACTATTTGCGTTACTGGGAAGCAATACATACTCCTGTGCTAGACGATGAAGGAGAAGTAAGCTTCATTATTCAAAAAACCTCCGATGTAACAGAGCGGGAATTAAGCAAACGTGCTTTGGCCATTGAAGAAAGTAAGTTTAAGTTTATGGCGGATGCCATGCCACAACTTATTTTTACTACAGACGCTACCGGCAATCTTACTTACCTGAACCAACGCTGGCAAACCTTTACCGGCATCTCACTGCAAGAGCTGCAAGCAAACAACTGGCATCAAGTTATTCACCCCAACGATCTGCCTTCCATTACGGCAAAGTGGCAGGAGGCCATGGAGCATGGCAAAGAGATGCAGGCCGAAATACGCAAACGCGATAAACTTGGCGTGTACCGCTGGCACCTCTGCAGAAGCCTGCCTATGCACGACGAGGAGGGGAACATTGTGATGTGGGTAGGCAGCTCCACCGATATTCACGAAACCCGCCAGCTGGTGTTAGAACTGCTGGAGTCGAACGAGCAAATGGTGGCGCTTTCGGACCAGGTGCAGCATTCTTTTCTAAAGGCAGAAGCAGAACGGAAAATAATGGAGCAGCTTATTCATAAGGCACCGTTTTTCTGCTGCACGTTAAAAGGCCCCGATCACCGGTATGAGCTCGTGAATGAGAATTACCAGAAACTTTTACCCAGCAAGGATATGTTAGGTAAATCTGTTGCAGAGGTTCTGCCAGAGGTAGTGGAGCAGGGCTTTCTTCAAATTCTGGACAAGGTGTACACCACAGGAGAAGATTTTGTAGCGGAAGGCGTGCCCATTAAGTTAGACCGGTACAACAACAACCAGCTCGAAGAGATGTACCTCACATTTATATACCAGGCCATGCGCAACGAGCACGGCGAGATAATAGGTATACTTGTTTTTGGCTACGATGTAACGGAGCAGGAACAGAACAAACAAAAGATAAGCAAACCGGAACTAAACTAAATTAAGGCGTGCAGAAAACACACTATAGAGGAATAGCAGGCAACGCATGGAATTAGCGAAGATAGACTTTCAACAGCTTCGGGTTAAGCATATTTTCTTCAAGACAAAGGTGCGGGCATTGCTATATGGAGGTACGTTCGACGAAAACTTTTTTTCGCCGAAAGGTCTTGTCAGTTCCTGGTTCGACTCCGTTGGCAGTGTCCGGTATGCCAAAGAGCCAGAAATTAGGGAATTAGCCAAAATACACCATAACCTGAACATAGCTGCCACAGCCTTGGTGCGACAATACAACAACGGACAAATAGATCAGGCTCACGAAGGTTTAAAAGGAATAGATTTACTTTCAGACCAATTTCTGACACTTCTCACCCAGGTAGAACAAAGGCTCTCCGCCAGCATCAGCTGACGTGGTACAGGCCAATGTAACCCTATCTATCCTAAAGTGTAAAGGGAGAATAACCTTAATATATTTACTTCAGGCATGGCAGAATGCCCAACCCACCTCCTTTATTTTCAACTGAACCAACTGCTTTTCAAGCTAAGACTAAATTTTTCTGCTTGAACAATCTTATCACTTAGTGCCATACTATCATGATCCTTTATCAAAATAGCTTAATCTGTTTAAATTACGATCCTTCTTCTGATATAATAGTAGTAGAATATAAAGAATTGCATAACGTTCTGATTCCGGAAATAAAGCACAGTATTCATATCCTGATTGAGACGGTAAAAAATTACGATATAAAACGAATATTGCTCGATTCTTCCCAAACCAAAAAGATTGTAAACGAGGACAATGCTTTTGAAATTACTATGTTCCTGGCCAAAGAGATGCTGAAGACAAGGATTCAGAAAGTGGCCCGTTTACAGTCTCCGAGCTCCGATGTAGAGAATTCTACACAAAGTAATTGGGCCCTCGTAAAAACTTTGTGGCCGATTCCTTTCGATCTTCAGGATTTTAGAAACAAACAGGAAGCACTGCTATGGCTGAAAGAAATATAAAAGTAGGCTCCTACGTTTTTACACTGTAAGTAGCTACTTCTCTTCTGCCTGTTAGGTGTTTTAAAAAGTGAATTAAAATGATGTCGAATGTTACTTAGAGTAACTGATGATACTGGGGAAGATATTGTTTGTGAATCAACCCAGATTCTTCCAATGCTCCTTTACCTTAAAAATGGCTCCGGAAGGGCTTTTTTATTAGAAGAATTTGATTAATTGCATGTGGTAGCTACAGCGCAGACACCTTTGCCAGGTGTACCACCTGAATCGCCACAGTTGGGAGTAGAGACCTTTCCAAAAAATCGTTCAGCGAGTTCCTGTTTTGTTGATTTTTCAGGATTCCCCTCCTTTTTTCAAGCAAAAGGGTGCTGCAGGCGGGGTAGTTGCTTGTACTAAGACATAAAATAACACCATCAAGGCAATGACATTACCCAGCTCTCACAACTAAATCAGGTACTGTACAAACTAAAACTACCAAACCAGTAGTTTTTGCTGCTGAACCCTGCTCAAAAAATCTCTACAAGATATCAGGTGAAGGTGAGGCAAAATTGTACGGAACTTGGTTGATACAATTTGTGAACACTTTCTGGTAATCCAGCCCACCTGCTAAGCAAAAACCACGAGCAACATGGCCTGCCAATTAACCCTATTGCTCGTGGTACTATTTAAAACAATTAAACTGTAAAGAATTGATTTATACGAGTACCGAGTCAGAGAGAGTGAACTCAGGTAAACGGATTATCTCGCCGCCATTCATGGCGGATTCGTGCGCCAGAATGCCCACGCAGGTGATGTTGGCAGACTGTCGCGCGTTAGGATATGGCTCACGCCCCTCCACCAGGGCACTTACAAATTCGTGTACCAGGTGCGGGTGTGAACCACCGTGGCCGGCACCCTGAATAAAGGATAGGTGCTGATTACTATCGGAGTCATAAACGCCGGCCTGAGTAAACGACTGGATCTCAGTTGGCAGCAGATGGGCATAATCCGGGATCTTTACGCGCTCCGGCTCCTCTCCAGTATGTATTACACTGTCTTCGTGCTCAATTTGTTTCCACTCAAACGATTTTTTGGAACCATACACATCAAAGCTTTCGCGGTACTGGCGGGCTGTGTTAAATAGTGAGCGGGTAACCTCAGCGGCCAGATCGGAGTCTTTAAACTTTATATGGCAGGTTTCTATGGCAAAAGGAGACCCATATTTGGGTATAAGTTCTTCGTCTATTCTACCAGAGCCAAAACACGATACATACTCTGCCTCTGCCCGTGGCAGCGCCAGCACAGGTCCTACACAATGTGTAGCGTAATGCATCGGTGGCAGTCCTTCCCAATAGCCGGGCCAACCAGCCATTTCCTGCTGGTGCGAAGCCCTTAAAAACTGAATTTTACCTAACTCTCCTTTTTCGTACATTTCTTTCACAAACAGAAACTCCCGGCTATAGACCACTGTCTCCATCATCATATAGGTCAGGCCGGTTTCCTGCACCAGCTCCACAATCTGACGGCATTCTTCAACGGTAGTAGCCATAGGCACAGTGCAAGCCACGTGTTTGCCCGCCCGCAAAGCGGCTATTGATTGCTCTGCATGGTTTTGAATGGGCGTGTTAATGTGCACCGCATCAATTGTAGGGTCTTTCAGCATTTCATCGAAATCGGTGTACCTGTTTGCAATGCCAAAAGCATCTCCGATTTCATCTACTTTGCTTTGGGTACGCTGGCAAATGGCGTACATGTTCGCGTATGGGTGTTTCTGGTAAATGGGAATAAATTCGGCTCCAAACCCAAGGCCTACAATGGCTATGTTTATTTGTTTCTCGCTCATGTGTGTTGCTTGTTTTGATTTATTTTGATTTTACAAAGTCTGGTAATTTATCGGGCTGGCGGGTGCTGCAGGCAGAGGCTCGGCTGCCCACTTTTTCAGGAACTGGAGCCCCTCCTGAGCAAAACCATCCTGGCTGGGCACCAGTGGGCGCCATATACAAACGGCTCCGGCCAACTCCTTCACCTCCGGCGTAAAACTTTCAATCGACACGGCACCCGTATAGCCAATCGTGGTCAGGCCTCGTTTGTACGCATCCCAGCGGGTTTGGCCGGTGCCAGGAGTGCCTCTGTAGTTCTCAGACACCTGCACATGTATGAGCTTTTCTCCTGCTAATAAAATGGCTTTCTCAATATCGGGTTCTTCAATGTTCATATGGAAGCCATCGAGTAGCACTTTAGCAGCCGGATGGTTAATGTCCTGCACCAGTTGCATCACATCCTGGGCCGTATTGATCAGGTCCGACTCAAAGCGGTTTAGTGGCTCCAGGGCAATCTCCAGGCCACGAGCATCTGCCTGCACGCAGACCTTTTGCAGGTTCGTAACGGCCCGCTCCCACTCCACCTGCTTCTGCTCTGCAGACACCAGCCGGGCTTTTCCTACTGCCGAGTACATGGGGCCTGCAAAAAACTTAGCGCCCAATCCTACGCAAATATCCAGACAGGCTTCTATATAATCCATGCTGGTTTTATGGTAGGCCGGATCATCGTGGGTGAGGTCGCGGCTCGTGCCAAATGCCCCGCAAATTACTGGTTCCAGCTCGTGCAGTGCCAGGGCAGCCTTTACTCTAACGATGTCCACAAGAGCAGGGTCCTCCACCGGTATCTCCACCAGATCGTAGCCCATGGCTTTTATTTTGGGAAACAAGGCGATTGTTTCAGTGCTGAAAGGTGAAGTCCAGAGCCAGGTGCTGACTCCAAATTTTAGGTCTAAGCTCATAAATTTTAAATAGCGTTATTTAATAGCCACTGCCTTATTCTCTTCCTGCAGCACCACTACTTTATAGCCTCCTTTGGAGCGGTAATAGAGCATCAGAAAAATAAAGGCGGCAAACATGATGATCGGGAAAATAGCCACCGTTTGCAGCGCCTCTTTTTTAGCCACATTTTGAATAGCTTCTACCCGGTTCTGCTCCTCCGGATTTGCCTGTGCCAGCTTAGCCGAGTTCAGCGCCTGGTAATCTCCGAAAATACTGCTCTTCTGCTCGGTGGCGTAGGTGCTGTGCAGCGTTGTATTATTGGTCGCATCGTAGGCACTTAGGTTCTGATCGATGGTTTTATCCTGCGCAAATCCAAGAATGACAGCCCCAATTACGCCTGCGGCAATCATACCTACACCACCAGTAATGTTCAGCGTTAAAGCGCCACCTTTCGGGAACCGTTCGGCCACCACACCCAGAATAGTAGGCCAGAAAAAGGTTTTGCCCAGTGCAAACACCGTGGCCGCCACCAGCACCATCATGCCGGTTGAAACCGAGAGTAGCAACAGTCCAGCACAAGCAACAGCTGAGCACACCGCCAGCAAACCTAGCGGCGAAATTCTATGAATAATAGAACCTGCAAAAAATCGTAGCACCGCCATAATAGCCGAGGTGTACACCAGGATCCAGCCTGCCTGAATGCCGATGTTGTTCATTTCGGGGGCCATTAAATCAGAGATCCAGCTGTCGGTTCCCAGTTCTGTGGTAGCAAGCGGAATCATGAGCAGGTTCAGGAAAATAAACACCGGCTGCCCCACACTGCGCACATAAAACCCGAAGATGGCTACTATGCCTAGTGTAATAACTATGTTCAAAAGCGTAGACCAGCCAAAGATGGAACCTAACTGAAACACGATCAGCGATGTAACAATGAGCGCTCCTCCTACACCCACTTCTTTCAGCATAGCCAGGTACGATACTCCTGCCTTTACCCGCTCGTTTACAGGAAATTTACGCGGGAACATCATGATGCCATAGAGCACCGTAGGCAGCATGATCAGGATCATCTTAAGTTTCCAACTGGTTTCGGCTCCTAACATGAGCGCCATAACGCCTCCTAGCACCAGTCCAGTTGGCCAACCCGCATGCAGCATGTTCAGCCACTTGCTTTTCTCGCGAGGGAACATAGTGGCCACTACAGGGTTAGTAACAGCCTCTACAGTACCGTTGCCAAGTGCCATTATAAAGGTGGCAATGTAGAGCGACCAGTAGCCAGTGGCAAAGAAAGTCAGCACAGCAGAGGCTGAGTGGCACACAAAAGCGAACACCATCGCGTTTTTGTATCCGATCCTGTCGATAATCAGGCTGAAGAGCACTATACTAATGGCAAAAGGCCAAAGCCCAACACCGGCAATCTCTCCAATCTGGGTATTGGTCAGGTTAAACTCCTCTCCCCACTGTGGCAGTGTGAGCGCGCGAAGAATAAACCCAAACGACGTCGTAACCAGAGCCACAAAACAGGCCCAGAAGAGTTTTTTATCGGGTGCCTCCTGCAGGGCAGCCGCTTGCACATTTGTAGCACTCATAGTTTACTGTGTTAAGTAGTGAGATAGAATTTCGTTTTTGTTCAACCGGTAGTAGAAGCAATAGTCTCTACAGCGCCTCTTGCTCATAAATTATTTGCTTCCACTTTCATAATGCCGTTCATCAGGCGCCAGTGGCCGGGCACAGTGCAAACAAAGGGATAATCGCCAGGCTTGTCTGGAACGGTAAATACCAGTGTTTCTCTGCCCTGCGGATCGATGAGGCGGGTTGCCACTATAATTTCTGTCATCTGAGGTACATACTGTTTATCGGCTCCCTTAGGGTCTCTTGCCAGAGCATCGGCTGCATTGCCCACCTTGTCGAGGGTGCCAGGCTTGGCAAGCAAAAAGTTGTGCTGCATAAAATCCGGGTTATCGAAATGAAGCGTCACCTTCTGCCCTGCCTTTACAGTGAAAGTTTTCTTGTCGAACTTCATTTCATGCTCTACCACCTTTATATGAATGGTGACGGCATTGGCAGCAGGGTTGGTAGCAGAGGTCAGTCGGGCAGGTGTTTTGGTGTTACCAGCAGGTTTTGCAGAAGTTCTGGCATGTGCTGTATGGTTTCTTGCTGCTGGGGCTGCTTTCTTAGTAGATGCTTTGGCGGCGGCTAGCGCCTCTGCTGTAGGCTTGCGGAGTTCCAGCACACCATCGTTCCGCATATCGCCCGTAAAGAAGAAGCGGTTCGGATAATCTCCCACTTTGTTTTCGTTGTCGTAATCGCGGCCTATACGAACTTCGTTGGGTGTTATGGCTTGAGCAAATAGGGCTGGAGCCTTGCCAGTGGCCACGGTTTTGTTGTTCACATCGATACTCATGGCGCCTCCGGCCGAAAGTTTGGCAACCACCGTAAAACGTTCCTCCGGCAAAGGGGCAGAAGTAATGGCCTGATAGGCTTTGCCTTGCTGCTTTACCATCCAATGGAGCCTATTGTCTTGCACGTAGAGGCTGTAACCTCCGTTTTTGTTCCCTTGGGCCACAATAACACCGTTTATGCCGTTGGCTGATGGCCCTATGGAAGTTTCTAGGCGAATCTCTTTGCCCACTACTTCTGGTGGGAACATGATCTGAGAGCGCCTGTTGATGGGATATAGTTCTTTGTCAAGGCTCTTTACGATACGCTCCGCCAGAGTGAGCACGGAGTCTGGTTTATGTGCAAGATGCGGATCTTTGGGAGCACTACTCATAAAGCCTTCCTGGTGGGTAAGTGCAGCCGCAAAAAAGGCCTGTGGCAGGTACTCATCCTTCGCTGCCTGGGCATCCAGACTGGCGGTATGAATAAGCTTGCCGACTTCGGCAGAGGCAGGCATATCGGCCATGGCTAACACAGCAGCCATCCGAGTTTTCAGATCAGGGTCCTGGAGTAGGTTTGCCTGAATCAGGTGGTTAAGAGTTTGCTGATTTTTCGGCAGCACCTGTACCGCATTTTTACGGACACCGGCAGCAGGGTGCGTTAAAGCTTTTGTTGCCACTGCCAACGCTTCTGCATTTGATCCGTCGAGGGCACCTAATCCATGTAGTGTCCAGAGGGCATGCACGGCGGGGCTGTTAAGCCCTATCTCGTCTACCTGCTGGTTGTTGATTAGCTTGTACAGTCCGGGAATAACGGCTATGTTCTGGCTTTCCACAATCAGGCGCTGTGCTGTGGTGCGCCAAAACATGTTGTCATTTTCCAGTGCGGCTAAAAGCGCTTCTGTATTGCCTGCTGCTAATTGCATAGGCTCGTAAGGTTTGGCTCCTTTGTACACCACCCGGTAAATGCGGCCGTGTCCACTGTCGCGCAAAGGGTTGATATAAGCATTGCCTTTGCCGTTTTCGAAGCCACGAGGCGTTGGGTTATGCTGAATAATAAAATTGTACCAGTCAGCTACCCAAACGGCACCATCCGGCCCAACTTCGGCATGCACCGGCGAGAACCACTCATCGGCGCTGGCTAGCAGGTTAAAGCCATTCTTTTCGGTATAGCCGGCCCCTTTTCGCTCCAGCACCGCCTTGTGCAGCACGCGGCCTGTAGGCTCGCACACCAGCCCCACCCTGTTCCAGTACGATTTAGGATAGTTACGCGCAGTGTACATGTTATGTCCGGCCGCTGCGGTAAAGCCGCCATGGTAATCTACCTGGCGCAAGTAAGGTGTTACGTGTGGCATATCGAAGTGCGAATCTGTTCTGAAAATGTTGTTGCCAGATCCTCCTGCCACTGTTCTTTTCAGGTACTCGCTCGGCATGGCAAAATAAGCGCTATGCAAGCCATTGGCAGTAGATATAAATACATCGAACTCCTCGGAGAAACCCAGGCCCCAGGTGTTGTTGGTGGTACGGCCGAGGTACTCCAGGCTTTCTCCTTTCGGGTCGAACCGGTAAACCCCCTGGCTGAAATTGTGCTGCTTTCCGCCAACGGTGCCATCAAAACCAGCATAGCCCAGCACACCCCATACTTTATTGTCGAGGCCGTACTTCAGGTTTGAGGGACCGGCATGTGTATCGCTCTTGCCCCAGCCGGAAATTATTTTCTGTTTAACATCGGCCTTATCGTCGCCATCAGTGTCTTTCATGAAAAAGAAATGTGGCGCCATGGCTACAATTACGCCTCCATTGGCAAAGGTCAGGCTGGTAGGAATATTGAGGCCATCTGCGAAAACAGTGAACTTATCGGCCTTACCGTCGCCATTTGTGTCTTCGCATATCTTAATGCGGTCGTTGCCTACACCTTCCTCATCGCGTACCTCGTTCGGGTAGTCAAGCGTTTCTATTACCCAAAGCCTGCCCTTCTCATCCCAGGCCATGGCAATGGGGTTGATGATATCTGGCTCGGAGGCGAAAAGCTGTAGCTCAAAATCTACAGGTACCTGCGTCAGTTTCTGCGACTCCTCCGGCGTGAGGGCATGCTGGAACTTGGGTGGTACTTCACGTCTCTCGTAGTTGGGAACGTCTGCTTCCGTAAATGTTGGTTGTGGCAGGTTCAGTCGGGCCGCCTGGTCTTTTGTCTTATCGCCCACCGCCCATAAAATACCGTTCTCCATCAGCTTATGAAAGCCGGGGTTGCCCCAGGTGCGCTCGTCGTGGCCGTAAGCAGTATAAAAAACGCGGCCTTTGCCCTGTGTTCTCACCCAGGTCCACGGCTCCCGGTGGTCACCCTCCACTCGCTCCATCAGCATGGTCATGTCGGGGTTCAGTTTGCTGTGCACATAGGTTTCGTCCCAGGTTTCGAACTCGCTTAAGCCTTTCATCACCTCATGCTCCGGCTGGGTAATAAGAGCCGTAAAGATACCTGCGCGGTGCGACTTAAACTGGCCGCCTACCGTGCTTACATACCAATCGGAATTACGGAAACAAAAGGAAGCACAGTGCACCGGAATCAGCCCTTTGCCACCTTCCACAAAAGCTTTTACAGATGCCTCCACCTCCGGCGTTACCTCATCGTGGTTGGCATAGATCATGAGCCCGTCATACTTGTTGAGGTTCTCAGGCGTGAGGTCGGCCAGGTCTGCTGTGTACGTTATATTAATCCCTTTCTGAAACAATGGCAGGCCCAGCATCGGAGCAAATTTCTCAGAGTTGTGGTGCTTGCTATTATGGCCTAGAAAAAGTATTTCAACGCGTTTAGCAGGTGCCTGGATTTGAGCACCTTTATCTGTTTGTGCCTTTCTGGCGCAACTGCTGAAAACGGTGGTACTGATAATAGCTATGAAAAGTAACTTCCGCATATAATTAAAGTGCTTAGGTTTAAAGGCGATAACGTTAGCCCCATTTATATAATGAATCGGATGCCGGCAGATTGTGTGCAGTGGCTATGGTTTATGATGCACTGCAATGTGTTTGAAAAAACGTTTGCTTATTGAATAAAATAAACAATATCAATTTTTTAAGCTATGAAACAGGAGTATAAAACTAACTTACAATAGTTCATTTTAAGCATAATCTTGTTCTTGTATTTTGCTACTCCCCAAGGGGCTCTGCAGGCTCCTATATTTAAGGCCTTCGCCAAGACAGGCTTGGTTTGCGGGCTTCAGAATATTGACTTAACAATAATCCCTAAATTTATTTTAACAATCCTACTGTTTGTTAGCTAATTCTGACTGTTTTTTACCAAATTATAACCTGAATCTAGGAAAAGAGCACAAAATCGGCATAAGGGCTACATATACCTTTATGCGTCTAATTATTCTTTATTATTTTTTCTGAAAAGATACTCCTCATGAAAGTTGTAGTCCGAAAATCTGCTATTCCAGATAATAGAGCTTTTATCATAAAAGAATTGGTAGCTCCTTATTTTGACCCGAACTGGCATTTTCACCCGGAGTACCAGCTTTTTTTTGTGTTAGAGGGCAAAGGCACCCGTTTTATTGGCGATAACATCAAGCCCTTTAAAGAAAACGACATGGTGCTGATGGGCCCAGACCTCCCCCACCTGTGGCGTAGCAACAACGAATATTTCAACAAATGCAGCGGGTTGCAAACACGTGGTATTGTCGTTTATTTCAGAGAAGATTTTCTGGGACATTCTATTCAGCAGAAAGAGGAGATGAAGGAAATTCTGCATCTGTTCCAGCGTTCGAAGCGTGGGCTTGATATTATGGGAAAGGCCAACAGCCAGGTTGGAGAGATGATGACAGAGCTAACGCAACAGAAGGGGGTAGAAAGTGTTATTCAGCTCTTAAAGATTCTGCACACGCTTGCCACCTCCCCCGACTGTTACCCAATTACCAATTCAGGTTATGTAAACCTCAACAAAGAGTCTGAGAAAGACCGCATGAACCGGGTATATGAGCACGTGATGAATAATTTTGAACAGAAAATTACTCTCGAAGAGGTAGCTGCCATCGCTAACATGTCATCCAGCTCTTTTAGCCGCTATTTCAAATCCCGGGTAAACAAATCGTTCTCCGATTTCTTGAGCGAGATCCGGATTGGCCACGCTTGCAAGCTACTCAACGACGAGGAAAGGAACATTAGCCAGGTTTGTTATGAAAGTGGCTTTAACACCCTCTCCAACTTTAACAAGCAGTTTCGCGACATAACAGGCAAAACTCCTCTTCAATACAAGAAAGAATGCCTGATTTCGCAGAAACTCTTTGAATAAATCACGGCAGCCTATCACCTCAAAGCCCTAAAATGCCTCCGGAAGAGCATTTTTATTAGTAGAATTTGATTGTATTTAGGTTCAATGGTCTGATTGCTAATTGGTTGACCCGAGGGTGCAGGAGGTTCTACGACTCTTGATTTTTTAACTAATCAAAGGGCTTGGAGCTTGTATCTCATTTTTACCTCTGGAAGGCCTTTTTCATTAGAAAAATTTGAGAGTCATTGCAGCTTTAGTAACGTGGATCTTTCCGGAAAGGCAGTTTTGCCATCTTCTCCACCTCCATGCTCGGGAAACCGAATTCTTCTACCACCTTACCATAGAGCAGGTACACGCCGTTGCCTCTGAATGGCCAGCCCTTGAGCGAAGGCGGGAAATGCACCGTATCGAAGAAGTCGCCTGCCGCATCCAGAAAAGTGCCAAACTGCATGAGTTCTCCGCGTACTGTGCGCACATGCTTGGTGGCGATCAGTACTCCCATCATGCGCACCTGCTGCCCCACGTGCTGCAGCAACTCTGCCGCTGGCACATCGCCACGTGCTGCGGTCTGCAGCAGGTCGAAGTACGAACAGCTTACAGGAAACCCCAGCAGTTCCATTTCATCATACGCGTCTTCTTCCAAGGTATTTTGCAAGGTAGGCAGGACAGGAGCTTTGGCAGCTACTTCAAACAGCAAGGGCGCGCTATCGTTGCCCGCCTTGTGGCCCAGCAGGAAATGTGCCTCCCAGAGCAAGGTTTTCTTGCCTTTGCCCGTAAACCGCAGCGCCTGTACCCGCACCAGCAGTAAGAGTTGCTCCAGCGAGACATGCGTGCGCCTGATGAGTTCTTCCAGGCTTGTATAAGGGCCGTGCTCCTCCCGCTCGGCCACCAGCTTTTGTGCCAGCTTTTGCTCCAGGTGCTGGATGTGCACCAGACCCAGGTAAATATCGGTGCCCCGGATGGTGGTATGGTAAAGGCTGTGGTTGAGGCAGGGCAAATGAATGGTGGCTCCCGCTTTGCCAGCCTGCTGCACGTACACCCACGTTTTATAGAACCCTCCAAAGTTGTTGATGACGGCCACCATAAACTCCAGCGGGTAATAGGTTTTCAGAAAAAGACTCTGATAGCTCTCCACCGCAAAGGAAGCCGAATGCGCTTTGGAGAAGGAGTATCCGGCAAAAGACTCCACCTGCCGCCATACCTCCTGTATAATGGCTTCGGGATAGCCTTTGCTGCGGCAGCTGGCAAAAAACTTATCGACCAGCTTCTGAAATTCGGCTTTAGAGCGGTACTTGCCGCTCATGCCCCGGCGCAGTACATCGGCATCGGCCAGGTCGAGCCCGGCAAAATGGTGGCATACCTTCAGCACATCCTCTTGGTACACCATTACGCCATATGTTTCCTTCAGCTGCTCCCCCATTACCGGGTGCAGGTGCTCGATTTTATCCGGATCGTGGAAGCGCTGAATGTAAGCACGCATCATTCCTGATTTTGCCACCCCCGGCCGGATAATAGAGCTGGCCGCCACCAACGACAGGTAATTGTCGCAGCGCAGCTTCTTGAGCAGCCCGCGCATGGCCGGGCTTTCGATGTAAAAACAGCCGATAGTGTCGCCAGACTTCAGCTGCTCCCGCACCTTTTCGTCCTGCTTAAAACGCGCCACATCGTGTGCATCTATTCTGATACTCTGGTTCTGTTGCACCAGCTGCACGCATTCTTTTATATGCCCAATGCCCCGCTGGCTCAGTATATCGAGCTTCTCGAACCCAATGTCTTCGGCAGTGTACATATCCCACTGGCTCGTAGGCATGCCTTTTGGCGGCAGGTCCAGAGCGGTATAATTGGTAATCGGCTCCTGCGATATCAGCACGCCACCGGCATGGATTGAGCGCACGTTCGGAAAATCGGTGAGCAACTGCCCGTACCGGAAAATCTCTTTGGTGAGGTAGTTGGCGTTGCTCGGTGCCTGCGGCTGCGCCACCAGCGCATCAAGTTCAGTTTTAGGCAATCCATACACTTTTCCCAGCTCCCGCAGAATAGAGTTTTGTTGAAAGGTGCTCATGGCTCCAAGTAGCGCTGTGTGCTCGCGCCCGTAGCGCTTAAAAATATAATCCAGCACTTCGTCGCGTTCGTCCCAGCTATAATCAATGTCAAAGTCGGGCGGACTAGTACGTTTTGGGTTCAGGAAACGCTCGAAATACAGGTCCAGCTCAATAGGATCTACGTCGGTAATATGGAGGCAATAAGCCACTACGCTGTTGGCCCCGCTGCCCCGCCCCACGTGGTAAAAGCCGCGGCTCATGGAATAGCGAATCACATCCCAGGTAATGAGAAAATAAGAGCAGAAGCCCAGCTTATCGATAATGGCCAGTTCATGCGCCACCCGCTGCCGGGCTACCTGGTACTGGGCTCCGTAACGTTTGCGCAGGCCGTCCCAGGCCAGCTTCTCCAGCAGCAGGCGATCGTCGTAGTCGGTACCGGTAAAGCTGAGCTTGTTTTTGCGGCTGCTGAAATCGAAGGTAAAGGCAGCCTGTTTCACCAGCTTCTCCGTGTTCCGAATCAGCTCCGAAAAACGCTGGTAATGTGCCAGAAAGTCGCTGGCGTCGCAGAAGCAGGCATCCTCTGCCAGACCATGCGCTGGTTGCAGCTGGCTGAGCAGAATGTTGTTATCGATGGCACGCAGGTGCCGGTGCAGGGCATATCCGGTTTCGTTTTTGCAGGTAAACAGGCCCCACATCAGCAGTCGTTCTGCATTTTTCCTGCTATCAGAAAACAGCAGCTTGTTGAGTTCGGCAGGCGCAACAGCTATGTACTCATTCTCGCGTAAAGGCTGCCGTGCATCTTTACCCGAAAAAGGATAAATAATGACTGCCTCCTGAAACACGGGCGGCACATCGGGCAGAGGCTTGTGCTGGAGCAAGTAGCGACTCAGAAAACTGTTCAGCTCTCGAAAGCCCTTTTGATTTTTAGCTATGCCAGTGTAGAGCCAGCGGTTGTCACGCCGGAACTCAATTCCAATCAACGGCTGCAACTGCTGCTTTATACAAGCTTCCACGAAAGGGAATATACCAGATGTGTTATTAATATCTGTAAGAGCCAGCGCCTTATAGCCTCTTGCTTTGGCTTCAGCTGCCAACTCCTCTACCGACATAGTGCCGTAGCGCAGGCTGTAATATGAATGGACGATAGCTAGCATGCTTTTAGAGACATAAGTATTAAGATGCAAGACACTGGATTTTCTTTGCGATGATAGTTATGTACTTTCTTCATTTGGCCTATTACATGTTATGGTTCCAACTGCTGCTTCTTGTGCTCTGCCTGTTATAGCCTATAATAATGGCGCGAGCGTCTTCTCCTGTGTTTACTCCGGCCGCTTCGCCATAAGTAATACTCGGTTCAAAGGCCCTTAATAATCCTTATCAATGAGGATATTAATGCTGTGAGAAGAGCCACAGCCACCAGACACTCGCAGGAGCTGCGGGTTTTTCTGGTGTTGCTGCAGCTGAACCGAGGTTTCCATTTTCAGAAAAGTCCTGTGTCCTGTGCCTTGGGACTAGTGTCTGGAAAGAGCCCCACCGCCCGCTTCACTGCCGCTTCGCCATAGCGGTGACGGATTTTATCCATGGCCTGATAAAGGGTTGCCATTTGAGCAGTATCCTCAAACAGATCAATCTGCTGGTAACCTTGCACCAGGTTACTCAGTCGTACCCCAAGCAGCCGAATGAGCAAACGCCGGTTGTAAAGCTTCTGGAAAAGTTCTTTTGCCTTGCCAATGAGAATATGGTCTGAAGCATTATAGGGAATGGTGAGCTGCTGCGTATGCGTATCGAAATTGGCATAGCGAAGCTTAACGGTAATGCAGCCGGCAAGCTTGCCTTGCTTCCGTAGTTCAAAGGCTAGGCCCTCCGTCATAGAAACCAGCAGGCTGTTCAGCATGGCAACATCGGTCGTATCAGTGGTAAAGGTTTGCTCCGTACTAATGGATTTCTGCTCGGTATAAGGAATTACCGGAGCGCGATCAATACCATGGGCTTTCTCCCAGATGTGGATACCATCTTTGCCCAGCACCTTCTGCATCATCTGCACAGGTATGGTGGTCAGCACCTCTATGGTTGGGATTCCCATGTTGCGCAGCAGCTGGTAGTTCTTCTGTCCCACTCCCGGAATTTTGCGGATAGAAAGTGGTGCCAGGAAATGCTTTACCTCCTCCTGACAAACCTGCTTGGCTCCGTTGGGCTTAGCCTGTCCGGTGGCAATTTTAGAAACCGTTTTGTTTACCGATAAACCAAAGGAAATTGGGAGGCCTGTTTCTTTTTTGATTGTATCACGCAATTCATTCGTCCACTTCCAGGTGCCGAAAAACTTGTCCATACCGCTCACATCCAGATAGTGCTCATCTATGGAGGCCTTTTCATAAACCGGAGCCCTATCGGCTATAACCTGAGTGACAAGATTAGAATAGTTGCTATAAGCCTCCATATCGCCACGCATTATGATAGCCTCATTGCAAAGTTGTCGGGCCATTTTGATAGGCATACCAGCATGCACTCCAAAGTAGCGGGTTTCATAACTGCAGCTGGCAACCACTCCCCTGTCGGAGAGTCCCCCAATAATAATCGGTTTGTTCTTGAGCTTCGCGTCCCGTAGGCGCTCCACCGAAACAAAGAAAGTATCAAGGTCAAGATGTGCAATTATACGACTATCAGATGGTATCATACTCTCAGATGTTAGCTAAAAATATTAGCACATTACATGCTATTTATTTTAGCAATTACGAGAGTAATATATATAAAAGCTACATATATGAGATTTATTTATACACATTTTGCTAACCATGTTAGTATCCATTAAGATTAGCATCAGGAGTTAAGAGAAAAGCTAGCTGAATGAGATTAAATAATAGAGGTAGTTCCTTTGAAGAAGAGAATAAATAGTGCAATTATCAAAGGAGAATAATGTAAAATATAGAGCCAGCAAACTTTAGCTATATGAATATTATTTACTGAAATTACGCTCTTATTCGGCAGGGTAAGCTAAAAACATTAATGAAATTTGATATCGACTAAGGTCTTAGTTGCTAGTTGGGAAGGTAGTTAGGTATGTTATTATATGAAGTGATAATTAGATATTGTTTCCGCTAATGCGTAGCTTAAGTTTACATTGTGTTTACCTCACCCTGGTTCTCCTGCTAGGTTCTCACTAAATGTATTAAAAAGAGCGACATGCCTTGTTCTAGTTAGTAATAGAATGTAAAAGGATATAGCTAACGCACAAGGGGAGATTTATGATATAAGGTGTCTAAGAGGATTAAGAAGAACATTGATAAGTAATAGTACTAACCAAACGAATATAGCTTATACAAAATATGAAAGTCACTCTCGAGGGGCCGCCCCAAAGCCTTATGCTGCATTTTAAATGAAAGTCTCAAGAAATAGTTACCCATGATACATTCTATGCTGCTGCCTCTAAGTGCAGTAAACTAATCAAAAGAGCCTGTCGAGCGGCCACTTGACAGGCTCCTGATTAAAAGGGCATGCCCCTCTAAGGCTGGCTTGGCGGTGTTGCAGGTGCCAAAGGCCCCTTCTGCTCTGGCTTGTAAATTGCCCCAGTGGCAAAGTCAACGACTGCTCCAGGCCAGAAGAGGAGAATGTCAGCAATCAAGGCTCCTGCACGCACCTGCCTTTGCGGTTGACCTGCTAAAGGCTTTGTTCTTTGGTAATCGGTGACAGGCCCTCCGAACACAGTTGCACAGCCGGAAACCGATGCCGCAAGAAGCACGAAGGCCACAGTTTTTGTAAGTTGTTTCTTCATAACGGTAATTTTGAGTGATTTTAAAATGTCAAGCAATATACATATTTCTATATATATATATTAAAATAATGCAATGCGATTTCTCCTTCGCCTACCTGTACGGTGCCTACTGTCACTCTTTTGTTGCGAATGGCACCCTAAATACTGCATTCTGCACTCGGCCACTTTTCCTTTCGAATAGTAATTCCCTTAGAAGCCGCCCCTATTGAACGTAACAGCAGATCATAATGTCCCTCCAGAAGCTGAAATCGCAGGAGGGGAAGCAGCTTCTGGAGGCTGTTCTAAATTAATAAGGATGTATAATATATTTGGCAGTCCAGTTCCGTCTATAGAACACCGGTTGAATTACTGGAGGAAATTGTAACTTGAAAAACTAACTAGATTGTTATCAGTGCGGAGGCCAAGTGTTTCTTCTACCTCCGAGTTGTACTCACCTACATTCAAATAACTGGTTACATTCCAGCGCAGGCCAAAAGTAGAATCCAGGTTCTTGAGCAGTCAAATTGTACCCGCCTAAACAAAGAGCTGTTGCACTAATATTATGACAAAGGCAAAAAGTTTATTACTACTTAATAAAGTATAGAAAGCCAAAATGTGATACTAAGAAACAGCTTGTTATGCCTGTATTACCACTTTATTACCCCACAAAAAAGGCTACATGTATAGCCCTTTTTTGTGGGAACGTAGCTTACATTATCTACTGCTGTTCCACAACCTGAAGCCGTGATATATACTTTAGTTTTGAGGACCTGCAGCAACCGGTGACACAAATTAGGGTTTTGTGCTCTGGAAAACCATCTTACTTCTAATAATTTGAGAGCAGCTTCTTGCACTTTTCCACTCCTCTTCCTGCTGCCCATAAAAAATAATGGTACATGTTTATAAACTGATGTAACTTGTGCCGCAGGTGTTCTTACAGATTCTTTTTCTTTTCTTTTGTCAGGAGAATAGTCTCGGTATGGAATGGCTGCCCATTCTCACCTTTTAGCTGCACCTGAACACTTAGTTCTTTTTTATTTTCGGTGAAGCGGAAAAGCCCGTAGTGCTTCTGATTAACAAGTGGCCCAACTCGGTAAGGGTTATACTCGGAAGTATTGTTGATGGAAGAATGCGTGAGGCCACTGGAGGTAATATCGTATACAGGATAACTTAAGCCCGGAATTTCTATTTTGGAAAATTCTCCAATATGCCTATCGCCGCTTACCAGCATCACTCCTTTTGCTTGTGTTTTTGCAAGCAACTCAAAAAGGCGCTGCCTTGCTACCGGAAAATTAGCCCATTTTTCATAAGGATGCTTATCTGAGACAAATTGAATACCGGAGCCAATAATATGGGCATCAGCTTTGCTATCCTTTAATTCCTTTTCCAGCCAGGTCCACTGCTCCTCCCCAAGTATGTCACCTGTAGTGTTAGGCACGTACGCCTTTAGGCTATCTTTCTCCAACGCATCCTGGTGGTAGCGAATATCTAATAGAATAACCTTTACTGTTTTTTTGTTCAACTTATAATTATATGCTGCATAAATACCTTCCTGCTTTCTACGGTCGCTGTTGGCTGGCTCATTCAGAAAATCTAATGCCAATTGTTGGCTCTCTTTCTTATAAGGAAATTCTTTCCCGGCATCGTTACGTCCGTAGTCATGGTCGTCCCAGGTACCGATTACAGCTACCTTTTCTCTTAACTTTTTGTACTCCTCCTGGTTCAGCTACATGTCGTACTTTCCTTTCAGAAAAGCCATATCATCCGAGTCGCCATAAATATTGTCGCCCAGCCAGATCCAGAGGTTTGGTTTATCATTCATTATAGCACTCCACATTGGCTGTGGCAGGTTCTGGCGATTGCATGACCCAAAGGCTATTACCATTTCTTTCTTTTTTTGCGCCTGCACCAGTAGCGGGAAACATGTACAGGTAAGTAAAAAACAGAAAATAAACTTTTTCATGAGTTTTTGTGAGTAGAAGTTCAGGGAGCAAAAGTAAAGTATTTAGCTAAGGGAGATATTACCTTTACATCATGTTGCTGTTAACTTGGTGCAGCAATGAGCAGGCAAATCACCTCTAAAATACCACCTGCGCAATATGATTGTAGATTATTTACTCCTACCGAAACAAAAATGACAAAAGTTAATTGATAATCTTATATGCAGAAGTATTGCTAGAGTAAAAGTTGCCGCCAACTGATTGATAGCAAGCTTTTAAGTTTGTTTCAATTTCTGAGTTCACGTTAGATTAGGAATAGATAGGAAGCTATTACAGCCAACAGTTATTCTTTTGCACAGGGTGGTACAATTGGCTAAAAAACCTTACTTATTGGAAGGAAGCAAAACCTAAGGAGAGCCTCAGTAAAAGGGGGTAGTAAAGAGTGGCTTGTGAGAGATAACTTGGGTGCCCACTGACCTTTTCCTTTCCGAAACAAGGAAAAAGACGGGCAGCACCTGCAGTGTTACAAGAGGGCTTAAGAAAGAAGAACTAAAAACGTCAGGCGGTCAAAAAGCTTCCGGGCTGCGGGCTGGGTCTATAAAACGCAGGCGGCCCCCGTCCAATTGGAACGGGGGCCGCTGGTTGTTGGGGTTGGCGGCTACCTACTCTCCCACCTGTGACGGCAGTACCATCGGCGCGGCGGGGCTTAACTTCTCTGTTCGGGATGGGAAGAG
>NZ_JBLIQL010000007.1:0-244911 GCF_047525655.1 Pontibacter sp. 13R65 | reverse complement strand
GCAAAGGTAAGAAGCTTTTCCTGATCTGCAAAACAAAAACAGAAAATATTTTCTGAAGCCTTTTCCTTCCTTCTTTCCCTGCAGGCCAGGTCCAGGCCCCGAGGTCCGCCTCCTCTGAAACGGGATGCAAAGGTAAGCATCTTTCCCGTTCCCGCAAGCACGGCGGCGAAGTTTTTTTTTCGGCGTCTCTTTCAGCCCTTCGGCCTTTCCCGTCCCTGCCGGATGGGGATGCAAAAGTAGCAAACCCCAGCCGCATTCCAAGCGCCAAGCGCAACAATTCTGAGATACTCGCCTAACTCCCTTAGACACAGCAGGATTGTTTTTCGGTGCCCCCTCCTTGGCCCAGCCCCTTGGCCGCAGTCCCCGGGCACAGCTTCTGGGAGGGCTGTTTTATTAGTACAATTGGTGAACTAGCCAGGGCCTGAAGGAAAGGTCTCTCGTCTTTCTGCCCTGCCGCTAGAGATAAACAGCAGGCGCAGCCATGTTTGTTCCCGGACTATAAAGATTTTATTACCATTCGCCCCTGTTTTAGTAAAGCAGATAAATGGTTTCAAACTTAAAAGAGCAACAGAAGCCGGATACAAAAGATCAGATTAGAATCTCTTCTATTTAGCTGCTGTTGCTCCTATTCCATTCATAGGATCAGCTACTAAAAAGCTTTTTTAGACTTTAGGCTTCTTATACAAAGGCACTGTGCTGCAAGGTTCACCATACATGACACTGCTCGCAACAGGCAAGAGCTTCCGCATTATTTCAACATAGGCGTAAGTTGGCACTGGTATGCTTCCGCATCCTTTCACCACCACCTTTGCATCCTGGTACTCCTTCGGGTCAATCTTTGAGATTGCCTCCTGCATCAGCGCCTGCTCTAGAGCCTGTAAGTCGCCGAAGACATAGTAGTTTGCATATGCCTGAAGTTTTGTAGCCAATAGCATGTAGGCCCAAGTCGGCACAATAGCATCGGCAGAACATATTATAGCTACGTTTTTGCCTGCATATGCAGACCAGTCGTTTTCCTTTACAAAGGCTCTGAAATCTTTCTCTTTCAAAATCAGCCCGTGAAAGAGATTATCTTTTATGTCATATACGACACGCTCTCCCGGATGAAGCAACTCCTCCAGGTTTAATGTTACCAGCGCACTTTGCGCCACTTTATTTATCAGCTCTGACATGTCTATATCTAAATCTAATTTACTTTGTTTTTAGTTGGTGCGGTAATGTGCACTTCCTTCAGGTAGAAAGGCTCATAATATGCTACATCCTCAAAAGCCTCCTGTTTGTATTTCTCTAAGGCTAGTCTGCCCACTGGTTTCGCTGAAGGCAAGATACTATTTATAAAAAGGGCATTGGCTACGCCTTTTTTCAGCGACTTTAGCTTGCTGGCTCCACTCCCAAAGAATATAACAGACTGCTCCAACAACTCCTTCTCCAGAAAGCCCTCTGATACAATTACCGGTGCTATAGAAACAACTTCTTCCAGCTTATGATTCAACAAACAGGTGTAAACCTCCATGCGCCTGGCATCTATCATAGGGCAATACAAAAATCTTTCCGGGTTGGGGGTGGCTTCTATAACCTGGGCAGCCAATCCGTGGAGTGTGGAGACTTCAATCAATGGAATATCAAGCGAAAAGCATAAGCCTTTGGCGGCAGAACTCCCTATGCGCAAACCGGTATAGGAGCCTGGCCCTCCTGATACTGCCACTGCTGAAACCTGCTTTAGTTCTACGTTGCAGTTACTGAGCAACTGCGATATCATCACGGTGATGTGCGAAGAGTGAGACTTCTCTATCTGCAGCTCTGAGGAGCCCAGCAATTGCTCGCCTTTATAAAGTGCGACAGAACAAACCGTAGATGAAGTTTCGAGTGCTAACAATAATGGCATGGGTGCGGAAATATTTATGATTAACAAAATTACTCAAAGGCTACCAGAGAAAAAAACACCTTTGCAGCAGAGCCGATAAAGCAAAAAGGGCAGCACCTGTGGCACCACCCTCTTTACTGTCTTCTTACTAAACTACTTTACTTTAAAATAGCTTTGATATTCCTGCGGATCGTTTAGTACACGCTTTGCTGCCAATATATCCGGATCATCGTCGAAGGTCGCTTCTATGTAGCCTTTTTGCAAATAGTAGCGTGAGGCGATTTCTGCTTCCAGCACTTCTTTTATTTCGCTTTTAAACCGCGTCAGGTCATTGGCTTTATTGTGCGACACTTTCTTTTTAATCGCATCGAGGTCGCTTTTAATATCGTCGTAGTGCTTGCCTTCTTTGGCTTTTTCGGCCAGCTCTTTTAGCTCCTCTTCTACCTTGGTGCTATACGAAACATCCTTATCGGCCAGGTAAGTTACAAACTTCTGGTAATCGGCATCAGAGAGTTTAAACTGTCTGGCCGGCGGAATACTGGCATGCTCCAGTTTGTACTTGTTGGCAAAGTCGAAGAAGTAGCCTTTTGAAGCCATGGTTTTCACGATCTCAGAATAGTTGTGCTGTTCCACCTCTACATCGGGGCTAACACCACCTCCATCGTACACAGTACGTCCGCTGGCAGTTTTAAAAGCCACTTTTAGCGAATCCGGAATTTGCGCCACACTGCCATCTTCGTTGCGGTGGGCATAATCGATGGCCTGTATACAACGGCCGCTTGGAATATAATATTTGGCAGTAGTAACTTTCAACTGCGAGTTGTATGACAGTGGGCGCGTAGCCTGCACCAGTCCTTTGCCAAAGGTTCTCTCTCCTACTAACACAGCTCTGTCGTAGTCCTGCATAACGCCGGCCACAATCTCAGAGGCGGAGGCGCTGCGGGAGCTTGTCAAAATAACGAGCGGAATTTCTTTATCTAACGGTTCATCCAGGGCTTTATAGGTCTTGTTCCATTCCTTTACTTTGCCCTTGGTGCTTACAATGTCTCTGCCTTTATCTACAAACACATTAGAAATGTTAACGGCCTCGTGCAGCAAACCTCCCGGGTTGTCGCGCAGGTCGAAAATGATCTTTTTAGCTCCTTGCTCTTTCAGCTTCTGCACAGCATTTTTTACTTCCTTACCCGCATCCATAGTAAAACCAGATAGCTGGAAGTAACCGATTTCATCGTCGATCATGCCGGCATACGACACATTGTCTACATTGATGTTGGCGCGGGTAAGCTCTACTGCCCTGGCTTTGGTCTGGCCATAGCTGCGCACTTCAAGTTTAAGTGTGGTGTTGGCCTGTCCTTTCAGGAGTTTGCTTACCTCCGATGAGTTTTTACCAGTTACTGTAACGCCATCTATCTTCACGATCTCATCTCCTATGTTAAGCCCGGCCTTATGTGCGGGCGAATCCTCATAGGGCATCTGCACCACTACCTTTCCATCGCGGGAACCTACCAATGCGCCAATACCGCCGTACTGGCCGGTAGTCATGGTTCTGAAATCCTCAATATCGTCTTCGGGAATATAATTGGTGTAAGGATCCAGCGACTTGAGCATCGCATCTATACCGGTACGCACCAGTTTGGCTGGCGGCACATCATCCACATAATAGGTGTTTACTTCTTTAAAGAGCGTGGCAAAAACGTCCAGGTTCTTAGCTATTTCGAAGAAACGCTCAGAATCGGATTTAAAGGAGACTAACCCGATGGCAAGGCAGCCAAGGAGAAAGCCTGCAATAGATTTCTTATACATATATTTCCTATTAGGGAGATGTTCGGTAAAGACTACTTTATCAAACAACGTTCCAAACCGGAAATTAGTTTTTTCTGTATGAATTCGAAGGATTTTTTTTCTTTACCAATGTAAAGAATACCTAGCAAGCGGGGAGCTTGCGCTGGAGCAGCGTTAAAGATGTGCTTGTTCAGGCGATATGCCTCCCGGATCTGACGCTTGAGGCGGTTGCGATCGGTAGCAAGTTTAAAGGTGCGCTTGGGTACCGTTACAAGTAACTGGGTAACCTCAGGCATGGGTCCCGGCGGTGTATGGTAGATAAACCGCAGCGGATATACATTAAAGGAAGAACCCTTGCTAAACAGCAGCCCAATAAGGCGCTTACTGCACAAGCGTTCTTCTTTTTTAAATGTATAGGAAGTGGGTTGCTCTGCTGCTATATGTTGAGTAGCTGGATCCATCGTCATAACGCGGTTCCAGGCTGAGCAAAGCGCAACCTAAAACTAAGCTTTGTGTTTTTTCTCGTCAGAAACAGTTAGTCTCTTTCTGCCTTTAGCTCTTCTGCTAGCTAATACTCTTCTTCCGTTTGCAGTCTCCATTCTAGATCTGAAACCGTGTTTATTTCTTCTTTTTCTCTGAGAAGGCTGGAATGTTCTTTTCATCGTCTGCCAATGGTTTTATTATGGCCTGCAAAAGTAGTAAACCTTTAATTAAGAAGCAACGCCACTGTAGTTTTTTTGAAAAATATCTTAAAAGTTGCCTGCTATGCCAACCCAACAGCCTTTGTTCCCTTACAACAGCAGCAGCAGGAAGCTTGTCTGGACCACAGATTAAAAGGATTGATGAATTATACGGATTGAAAAATTGGCTCCTAGGGTCTGCGTATTCCGAAAAACCCTATTAATCTAGGATTCAAAAATTATCCTAATGATTTTGCCCTTCTAAAGGTTTTTCAGCAAAAAGCACCTTAGGGTATGTAAAAGACTCCACCAGGTTTTATTGAATATCCGTAGCTACCACAGATATGAGTCGCTTAAATAATTTCTACTTTTGAATATCTAATTATAAAGGCATGATTTACTACCACCTCTCCTACACCAATGCGCTTAGCAACTTTCTTACCATCCGAATTACCATACCCGATAACAAGGAGCAGGAGTTGTACCTGCAGCTGCCAGCCTGGCGGCCCGGGCGCTATGAGCTCCAAAACTTTGCACAAAAGCTTGGTAAGGTGAGCGCCACAGTAAATGGTGAG
Organism: Pontibacter sp. 13R65; assembly: GCF_047525655.1. Taxonomy (NCBI): domain Bacteria; kingdom Pseudomonadati; phylum Bacteroidota; class Cytophagia; order Cytophagales; family Hymenobacteraceae; genus Pontibacter; species Pontibacter sp. 13R65. Next base: position 240,010 of record NZ_JBLIQL010000007.1, on the reverse strand, counting down.
GCAGTAAGTGTAAACAAAATAACCAAAGATAAATGGGTGCTTAAACATGCGGCGGCAGGGCCAGTAGAGGTAGTATATAACTTTTATGCGCGGCAAATGGATGCGGGCGGCTCCTGGCTTGATGAGCAGCAGCTGTACCTGAACCCCATAAACTGCCTGATGGCGGTAGAAGGCAGAGAGGAGGAGCCATGCCAGCTGCAACTGGCGCTGCCAGACTCTTACGAAATCGCCTGCGGCCTGGAGCAGCCGGAGAAGTTCACGCTGCAGGCTCCAGATTACCACGTGCTTGTGGATTCGCCTTTGATCGCCAGCGCCAGCCTGCAGCACAGTAAATACGAAGTAAACGGTCTCCCCTTCTACATCTGGTTTCAGGGCGAATGCACACCTGACTGGCTCAGAATAAAAGCAGATTTCGAAGCTTTCACAAAAGAGCAACTGGAGCTGTTTGGAGACTTTCCGGTAAGCGAATACCATTTTCTGAACCAGATACTGCCGTACCGCTACTACCATGGCGTGGAACATGCTAACTCCACTGTTATTACCCTGGGGCCTGCAGAACTGCTCATGTCGTGGGGGTTGTACAAGGAGTTTGTAGGTGTAAGCTCGCACGAGCTATTCCACACGTGGAACATTAAAAAAATTCGCCCCGTGGAAATGCTGCCTTACGATTATACACAGGAAAACTATTTCCGCACCGGCTACATCGCCGAAGGCATTACCACCTACTACGGCGATTACCTGCTGGCCAGGTCCGGCTTCTTTACGGCAGCACAATATTTTGAAGAGCTGAACACAACGCTGCAGCGCTACTTCGCCGACTACAGTCGCCTCAACCTTTCCGTAGCCGATTCGAGCTTCGATTTGTGGCTCGATGGATACAAGGCAGGCATACCTGATCGCAAGGTTTCGATTTATGTGAAAGGAGCCCTTACCGCCCTGCTCCTGGACCTGCAGCTCCGGCAAGCCACCAACAACCGCGCTACTTTAGACCAGGTGCTGGTGCGACTCTGGAATGACTTCGGCAAACAGAACACGGGCTACTCGGACCAGGATTACGAGCGACTGGTAGACGAAGTAGCCGGCACGTCTTTTAAGGCTTATTTTGAGCACTATATTTATGGGACTACTCCTATAGAAGCTGCCTTAGCCGAGGCCCTGCCTTTTGTAGGGTGCACCTTGCAAAAGACAGAAAGCCAGCTGCTGACAGAGCAACTCTATGGCTTTAAAACAGTGGCAGATGGCACAGCAGTAAAAGTAACGGCCATAGCACCAGACTCACCTGGCAGCCAGGTACTGAGCGTAGACGATGAACTCATTGCCCTCAACGGCCGCAAACTGGAGCAGAACCTGCAGCCCCTTCTCTCCACCACCGACACAGCTGCTCCTGTGGCTATCACCTTCTTCCGCGACAAACACCTCCGCAAGGTGCACCTGCAACCAAACGGACAAACCTACTATTCTAAATACAGCATCGAAAAACGAACAGAAGCAACCGAACAGGAGCAGGAGAACTTTAAACTGTGGCTGAAGCAGGATTTCTTTAATTAGAAATTCAAAATTAGAAATTAGGAATGGCGGGGCTTGAATGTTTTGACTATTCCTACAGTTTGTAATTTATTGCGATAGAGCCTATATAGCAATGCCATCCACTCAAGGGATTTTAACAGTCATCCCGAGCGTAGCCGAGGGAACTAAAAGGTAAAAGCCGGTATTAATTAAATTCTTCTACAATCGAGGGCCCCTACCCCCAGCTCAGAATGACCTGATCCAAAAATTAAGTTGACGACATTAACCCTTGAGGCTTTTTAATTCAAAATACCTCTGGAAGGGGATTTTCATTAGAATAATTTCTGAATTGCAGATGAAACAGACTAACCCTTGAGAACTTCCAGCCAGAAAGGTCTCCGGAAGGGCAAAACCATTAGAATAATCAGAAATCAACCTTGATTAAACAGCAGCTTCAGGTAGAAAGACGGCTGGCGGAGGCGTTCGCGCAGGTCCAGGTCGTTGAACATGCAGGAGATGGTTTCGGCGAGGGTGGCGTTTTTGGAGGCTTTGGCTGCTACCTGGTCGAAGAGCCAGGGATAGTGCAGCAGTTTTTGCATCTGGCGGCTCAGCTTCAGCTCTTTCCAGAGGCGGTTGTATACAGCTTTGTCGTAGCCCAGCATAAATTCTGCCGAGAAGTTTTGTTGCTGCAAACAAAGCGCCGCCTGCTCCGCTGCCCATCGCCCGCTGATCATGGCATTGCTGATGCCTTCGCCCGTAAACGGATCTATGAGCGAAGCGGCATCTCCTACCAGCATATAGCCTTTACCCGAGATCACACGCTTTTTGCTTCCCAGAGGCAGACCGTAACCTTTAATATCACCTACCGGCTCTGCACCTGCAAAACGATCTTTGAGTGCCGGGTGCGTTTCGATCATCCGCAACATCTCTTTCTTCAGGTTTATTTTGCGGCGGCTCACCTCGTTGCTCAACATACCTACCCCCACATTGGCGCGGCCGTTAGGCAGCGGGAAAATCCAGAAATAACCCGGCAGAAAATCTTTCAGGAAGTGTAGCTCTATAAAGTTGTCTTTGTCCAGACCGGCCACTCCTTTATAGTAAGCGCGCAAACCGGCACAGTAATGCGCCGGCTCCTGCTGTATGCCGGCCGTGTGACGGGCAAAAGCAGAGTGAGCACCATTCGCAGGTATCAGCAGCTTCGCGCTTAGCTGTACTTTTCCGCTTCTATCTATTAGCACATGCCGCCCCTCCTGTTCCTGAATCGAATTAATGTCTACGCCTTCCAGCAGCGTGATCTCCGGCCGCTTCTTTACTTCGCTTATTAGGAAATTATCAAAATCCAGGCGCTTGAGGATGTGCCCGGCAGGAGTATGAGCAGCTGTGTTGTAGTTGAGTTTAAAAGGCACGCTAAGTTGGTGCCCGCCCGGCGATATAAAATGGATGCCCCACGAAGGCAGCTGACTTTGCTCCTGTCGCAGCAAGTCGGGCAGCTCCTGTGAGATTCGCTTCAGCTCGTTAACTACTTTACCGCTCAAAGCATCGCCACAAATTTTATCGCGCGGAAAAACTGCCTTATCTATCAATACAGACTGAATGCCTTTCTGTGCCAGGTGCAAGGCAGCGGTTGCGCCTCCGGGTCCAGCACCTACAATACAAATGTCTACTTCCTGCATAAGCAAGGCTGCGCCAAATAAAAAATTAGAAATTCAAAATTAGAAATAGCTGTATCCGCACTTTATTCAACTGCCGCCAATTAGACTTCAGCCAGATAGAAAATCAGTTTAGCCTGTCTCTACGGTATGGTCGCTGAAATTAGAAAATATCTGTGGCTTTACAAGTGGCAGCCATAGGCCAGACTACCCCTGCTCCCGCAGAAAGCCCGCGTTTTGGTTAGCCTATATTAAAAAGACTCTTATATTTGCCATCTAAACAAACAGTTATAAGTCTCCGGCTTTGTATTTTAAATAGCAGGGCCTGACTTTAGGTTTTAGAACAACGTTTTTTTGAGTTTCAGACAGCTTCGTTAGCAATTTTTGAAGGAAGCTTCAATGGCAATGATAATCTTGCAGAAACCTGGCTTAGACAATTATAAATCTTAAATTTGCGATTATAAACTATAGTAACCGCTTATTGCGGTACTATAACTTAAACTAAGAGAACAACATGACAACAAAAACAGCGAAAATTGCTTACACTATAACCGACGAAGCTCCTGCTCTGGCAACGTATTCTTTTTTGCCCATCGTGAAAACGTTCACGCAGGCGGCTGATATTGCTGTTGAAACAAGAGACATTTCCCTTGCTGGCAGAATTCTGGCCAATTTCCCGGAGAACCTGACCGATAGCCAAAAAGTAAACGATGAACTGGCTTACCTGGGCGAACTTGCCAAAACACCGGAGGCCAACATCATTAAACTTCCAAATATCAGCGCCTCTATTCCGCAATTAACAGCTGCTATAAAAGAGCTGCAGGGCCAGGGCTACAATATTCCGGATTACCCGGCAGACCCTAAAACTGATGCTGAGAAAGAAGCAAAAGCCCGTTATGCCAAAGTATTAGGCAGCGCCGTGAACCCAGTTCTGAGAGAAGGAAACTCCGATCGCAGAGTGGCAGAGGCTGTAAAGCAGTACGCTAAAAAGAACCCACACTCTATGGGTGCCTGGACATCTGACTCCAAAACACATGTAGCCCACATGACCGACGGCGACTTCTACGGCACAGAGCAATCGGTGGTATTAGAAGAGGCTGGCGAAGTGAAGATTGAATTTGTTGGAACCGACGGAAGCACAAAAACTTTAAAAGAAGGCTTAAAGCTGAAAGCAGGCGAGGTAATAGACTCTTCTGTGATGAGCAAAAAAGCGTTACGCGCCTTCTTCGAAAAAGAAATTGCGGATGCCAAAGCCTCTGGCGTGCTGCTCTCCCTCCACCTGAAGGCCACTATGATGAAGGTATCGGACCCTATTATGTTCGGACATGCGGTTACTGTTTTCTTCAAAGATGTATTTGAGAAACACGCTGCCGTGTTCAAAGAACTGGGTGTAGATGCCAGCAATGGCCTGGGTGATGTATATGCGAAAATCAAAAACTTACCAGAAGATCAGCGTGCCGCCATAGAAGCAGACTTAAACGCTGCCAAAGAAAACGGTCCTGCGCTTGCCATGGTAGATTCTGACAAAGGCATTACAAACCTTCACGTACCAAGCGATGTAATTATTGATGCCTCTATGCCGGCTGCTATTCGCTCTTCCGGTAAAATGTGGGGAGCCGATGGCAAACTGCACGACACCAAAGCCATTATCCCGGACCGTTCTTATGCGGGTATTTACCAGGAAGTGATTAAGTTCCACAAAGAGAACGGCGCTTTTGATGTAACAACCATGGGCACAGTGCCAAACATTGGCCTGATGGCACAGAAAGCAGAGGAGTATGGCTCACACGACAAAACGTTCCAGATGACGGAGAGCGGTACTGTACGTGTAGTAGATGCTGCTGGCAACTCCTTAATGGAGCATAAAGTGAAGGAAGGCGATATCTTTAGAATGTGCCAGACCAAAGACCTGCCTATTCAGGACTGGGTGAAGCTGGCCGTTACCAGAGCCCGCATTACCAACACGCCTGCTATTTTCTGGCTCGATCCGCAAAGAGCACACGATGCTAACCTGATTAAAAAAGTAGAGCGTTACCTGCAGGACCACGATACCAATGGCCTGGAAATTAAAATCATGTCGCCTGTAGAAGCCATGCGCTACACTTGTGAGCGTGCTAAAGCGGGTAAAGACACTATTTCTGTAACCGGTAACGTACTCCGCGATTACCTTACTGACTTGTTCCCGATTCTGGAGCTTGGCACCAGCGCTAAAATGCTTTCTATTGTGCCATTGCTTGATGGAGGTGGCTTGTTTGAGACAGGTGCCGGTGGTTCAGCCCCTAAGCACGTGCAGCAGTTCGTAGAAGAAAACTACCTGCGTTGGGATTCTTTGGGTGAGTTCCTGGCACTGGCTGTTTCTTTGGAAGACCTGGCTTACAAAACCAAAAACGAAAAAGCCGAGGTATTAGCAGAAGCCCTAAACCAGGCCAACAGCAAGTTCCTGGAAAACGATAAGTCGCCAGCCCGTAAAGTAGGCCAGATCGACAACCGCGGAAGCCACTTCTACCTGGCGCTGTACTGGGCACAGGCACTGGCCGAGCAAACCAAAAACCAGGAGTTAAAAGACAGATTCACCAAACTTGCCAACGAACTAACCGAGAACGAAGGCAAAATTGTAGATGAACTGATCTCTGCTCAAGGCAAACCAGTAGAGTTAGGCGGCTACTACCACCCAGATGTTGAAAAAGCTGAAAAAGCCATGCGACCAAGCGAAACGCTGAATGCTGCTCTAGCGAATTTCTAATTAGAAGCTGATAATGTATAAACGGCTGCCTGAGGAAACTCAGGCAGCCGTTTTTGTTGTGAGGATATAGTATGGGTGAAGCTGTACCAGCCTTTTGTTTGAACAGTAGCTCTATTATTTACTTATCCACCATTATCTGTTGAAATCAACAAAATTTGTATGTTTAGTATTGATATCCGTTTGCCAGCCAGAATCATAATTCAATGAAAAGGACCTTTCTTATGCCGTTAATCCTGCTGACATTGGGTTGCAGCAGTCAAAATGAAGAACAGCCTTCTACAAATGAAGCATCCACTTTTGAAGGCACAAAGCAAGGTGGAGCCGGAGAAGAAAATTACGGGCAATCTACTTTGTATGCTCTAGTGGAAGCAAACGCAGAAGACTTCAGTAAAGCGGCTGCGAACAAAGACATTGGCTTCAGCATGGGCAAAGATGATGCGCGCAAGGTTAATGGTGTGATCAATCTAAAAATAAGTGGGAAGTGGAAACCATTAGAGGTTTTTAGAGATACGCTGCTAAATACAAATCACCCTAAAACTAGAGAGTATAGATATTTAGGTCGGAATAAAGATATAAACAAATACCTTGTGGCAGGCACTTCCTACAAAGACTATCAGACTTACCTTGTCGACATAGATACAGGGGAGATAATGGCAACAACCTGGACTGAACCGATTGTCTCACCAGACAAGAGATACTTGGCTAATGTCTCTTTACCCACTGCTATGGAACCATCACCGAACGGAATACAGGTTTGGAAGGTAGCTGAACAGGGTAGGACAAAAACCATAGAGCAATATATTGAGATTGAACAGCAGGAATGGGAGCCTTTCGAAATGTATTGGGAATCTTCAAGGTTTATCATCATAAAGATGATTCCAATGAAAAAATATGCATTACTTCAAGGCGAGCCAAAACAGGATGATTTCTCTTATTTGAGATTAACAATTAAATAAAATTGGCTACGAGTAAGGTTTACTGACCAATGCCTCTTCCACACCAGCACGAAAACCAATACCGGGACATGAAGGTATAATTCCCCCGCTGGTGCGAGCTTGTAGCTCGTATCTCTAATCCTCTAAAATTAAAGGAAGAGGTACGAAGCTACAAGATCGATTGAGCATCACACCTAAGTCATAAAAGCATGAAAAAGCCTCTGGAAGGCTATTTTCATTTAAATAATTCAGAAACTCAAGTAGCTGCACAGGGTAAAGATCATGGAAATTAAAAAATTAGAGGCAAAAGATATTGAGCCTACTGTAGAGCTTTGGTATAAAGTTTCAGTGACGGCACATCCTTTTGTGCCGGCAGCTTACTGGAGAAACAATAAAGAAGCAATGGCTACTATCTATTTGCCAACCTCAGAAACATACGTTTCAATAGAAGATGATAAAATTGTAGGTTTCATTGCTATGGCTGAGAATTATTTAGCGGCACTTTTTGTCGACAATAAGCTTCAAGGAAAAGGAATAGGAAAAACACTATTGAACTTTATAAAAGGTAAACGGACAGTTATTCATCTCAAAGTATTTAAGAAAAATATTAAGAGCATAGAATTCTATCAAAGTCAATGTTTCAATATTGTATCTGAAAATAAAGATAAAGAAACAGGAGAATTAGAGTTTCTGATGGAATGGAGGAAAAACCCTGCCCACACTGGAGTAACCTTGTAGCCCATATCGTTCACTTACTTCAGCTTTAAATTTTTAAATAAAGAAAACAATTTTTATATAAGAAGTGTAAATTTCAACTAAAGCTATACTATTGATGCTTTAACGTTTTGTTTCCAGAATTAAAAATAAGGATATGAAGACAATCACTTTACAAATTCTACCTAAGAGTGAAGACTTACTTCACTTGCTTCAGAATGAAATTTCAGGCTCTTTTTCATGCAAGGTAAGTGAGGATAATAAAAACATTCATATCCTGATTAAGAAGTCTCGTTTCTTAAGTACAAAAATTCTCGCTCATGAAAATGTAGTAACAATTGAAGGTACATTTACCTCAAAAATACTTTCACTGTTTGCTTCTGTATTTAGCGTTACCTACTTAAACCTATATCCTTTCTTAAGCCAGCCTTGGAACAAAATGGAAGAAGAAGCCTACTTGACACTTGGCAAAATCAAGAATTAGACGGGGCCTTGAACATTAGAATTAACCGTCACCCGCTGGTGCGAGCTTATAGCTTGTACCCATGCATCAAACTTGTATCATAAAAGTACAGTAGTTATTTCCCTCATTCACACTTCTCCAACACCATAAAAGCCAATCCCTTTATCCTAACCTTTGAAATAATAAAATCCGGTTCTGAGCGCCTTCCAGAGAAACGAGCAGAACCGGACTGATTACTGTTGGGGCTAAAAGAGAGAGTTTAGAATTTTACAATATATAAAGTATTACCATCTACCTGAGTGCCTTTAGTTGGCGACAAAGTTTTTTGTTTAATTTTAGTTGTAGGATCAGACCAAATAGCAAAATCATCATCGTTGATAACACCTAACGTATTCTGATTTATGAGCCACATGCCTTCCAACTTGTCGTGTGGGTAGTTGCCCAAGGCCGACATCAAATCCACAGCCAGTGCTTTCTTTACAGGTTTAATGTTGGCAGCGGCCAGTTCTTCCCAGGTATTTGCTTCCAGTGCTTTGTCGTTTATAAGCATCCCGTTTATAGCATTAAAGTCACCTGAAACATCGGTCGCTTCCGAAATATCAATCTTATAGATGTGCTTCATAACGCTACCGTCTGCACTGAATTTCTGATCCCGCTCCACCACTAAAAACGCTGTACTGCTAAGGGCAGTTATTTCTGAGTTAGAGTTGTCGTTCAGTTCCTGCCTGTACAGGTACTGCTTGGTTTGGCCAGTTGCAATATCAAAGGTTACAAGGCGGGTGAGTGTTTTGTTTATGGCAGCAGCGTTTGAAGGGTTGTAAAGCCTGGACTGCATAATACCAACAAGTGTTTTTTCGTTGGGCGTGATGGCCAAACCTTCCATGCCCCTGTTTGCCCATCTTTTTTCGAATACGGCAGGCAATTTTCTATTGCCTGTTTGTAAGTTCAGCGGGCTTATGCGCTCAATCTCTTTCCCATCAGCCGCAACGTGTACAATATGAGGCCCATACTCATCTGATACCCAAAAGGTGCCATCTTTCATGGCCACCAATCCCTCCGGGTCAAGTCCGTAATCATCATAGGCCAGCACGTTGTTGTTCAGGTCGTACGGAATTTCGCCTGTAGCTCCTTTGCCAGCCGGGTTAGGGCGTCCGCTGATATTCTTCCCGGATGGATCTTTTAAAAGTATCTCTCCCAGCTTTTCAATAGTGCCATCGCTCTTTAACCTAAAGTGCCCTATCCGGGGAGTATAATCAGGCACTGGGAAATATTTACCTCCCGTAGCGTCGGCATTCGGGCCACGATCCGTTAAAGCGTAAAATTCGCCGGCATGTGTAGGATGCGCAACAGCAGCTGAGCCAAAGCCTCCGTTTCGGATGCTGGTATTATTTTCGGTACTTAAAACGGTATAAGGAATGGCAGCCCCTGCATTACTGAGTTCGGGTACCACAAACTTTACAGGTTCTTCGTTATCGTTCTTACAGGCGCTGAACAGACCTACAGCACAAAAAGTAAGTAGTAAAATGTTCTTCATCATTTGTTTTTAATGCATTTAGAGCCTTCAAAACTACTGCAGGAACATTTCTTTAATATTAGCACCTAATGAAGTCTATATTACCATATGTTAATATAATCAGCAAAAAAGCTATTTTACAACCTTAATGCATTTAGGCCAAGCACCTCTATCTGGTGCGGGTGCATTTTCTCCCTAGAAATTATAAACAAGGTACGAGCTACAAGCTCACACCTGCATCAGGCCTAAACCATGAAATGCTGAAAATGCCTTCTGAAGTCCATTTTCATTTAAATAATTCAAAACCAAAAACAGCCGTAACAAAAGAGGCAGCCAATTTCGGCTGCCTCTTCTTATCAATAATAAATTATGCTAATGATTTTGCCCTTCCGGAGCTGTTAGTAGCCGAAAATCTCTTCGAGTTGCAGCTGTTTTACTTTGCCATACTTTGCCAGCTCTTTAAAGTTCAGGCGGTCTTTTGAGCCAATTACCAGAATGGCTTGTGGCTGACCTTTGATAAACTTCTGCTGAAACTCCTGCAGCTGTGAGAAAGTTAGGCTGTTAGCGCTCTCGTACACATCGCGGCGAATGTCATAGTCGAGGCCGAGGCGCTTGGCCCGCTCGTAGTCGAACAAAATAGACGATTTGGTGATTCGCTCCGAAGAAATGCTGTTGCGCAAGGAGGCTTTAGCAATGGCAAAATTTTCGTCGGCCAGTGGCATGTTGGTAAGCAGTTCCTGCATCCCCACCATGGCTTCTGGCAGCTTATCGGCCTGCGTTCCGATGTACGACAGGTTATAATTAGAGCGATCTTTTTTAGAGGCCAGGCTATAGGCAGAGTAAGCAGAGTAAGCCAAGGCCTTAGATTCCCGCAGCTCCTGGAATACAATTGACGACATGCCACCGCCAAAATACTCGTTGTAGAGGCGTGCTGTTGGCACCATAGTCTTGTCGTAAGGCAGCGATTTGGTAAGGAACAGCATCTCCGCCTGCACCATGTTGTAATCTACCCAGTATACTGCCGGCTGCTTAATCTCCAGCTCCGCAAATTCTTTTTCGGCAGGTACAGGCTTCAGCTTCGCAGGTACCTGGTGGCCGGTGTTAAGAGCAGCTACCAAGTCATTTGTTTCACGTGGACCATAGTACAGCACACGGTGCTCATAAGTCGGGATGCTCTTGATAATAGTTACCAGTTCCTGCGGTTTCACAGCTTTCAGCTGCTTTTCGGAAAGATTGGTTGTGAAAGGATTTTTTGAGCCATATTTAGCAAAGTTTACCAGCGCCTGGTTCAGAATCACGCTCTTGTTGAGCTTGGCATCGGCACGGGACTTAAGCATTCCGGCCACCATGTCATCCAGAGCAGCTTTGTCTGGTTTTGGGTTTTGCAGCGTGTTTTCGAACAGTGCCAGCGCTTGTTCAAAGTTCTCATCTAATCCTGAGAGTGTTACATACACCTGATCGCCGGAAGTAGACACGTTAAAGGAAGTGCCGAGCTTGAAAAACTCCTTCTTCAGCTCTTCCGCACTGAACTTGTCGTTGCCCAGGTAGCGCAGGTAATTTACGGCCATGCCCAGCTTCGGATCGTTGTTGGTACCCATGTCCAGGATGTAGTAGAGCTGGAACAAACCATTTTCCTTGTTCTGGGTGTAGAGCAGCGGAATATCGTTCTTCAGCTTTGCCTCTTTTATGTCGGCTTTGTAGTCCACAAAAACAGGCGACAGTGCAGGCGCATCTTCTGCCATGAAGGTTTTGTAGTAGGCCGATTGCGCATCGCGGTTAACAGGCACCGGTGTAATGGTCGGTTTCTCTACCTTGGCAACCTCGGCATTTTTGTCGGTGCGTTTGTATACGAGCACATAGTTGTCGTTGAGGTATTTGTTGGCCACTTCCATTACATCCTGCTTCGTAATTTTAGCAAATTCCTCCGGGCGGTTAACATACCTTTTCCAGTCGATGTCGTTCACAAAGGCCGTAACAAAGGCATCTGCCCGGCTATTGTTGTTTTCATACTCCTGCATCAGGGTAATTTTGTAATCATTCACGACAGCCGGAATAAGCCAGTCATCAAACTTACCTTGCTTTACCATCTCCACTTGAGCCAGTAAAAGCTTTTTCACCTCATCGAGGCTCTGGCCCTGCCGTGGCGAACCACCCAACCTGAAAACAGAATAGTCTTTCATCTGGTTGTCGTAGCCATAAGCCTGCAGCACCTTTTGCTGTTGGTTCAGGTTCAGGTCTATGAGTCCGGCCTGTCCGTTGTACAGAATATTACTGATCATGCTCAGCACCAGCGCATCGCGGGAGTTCATGCCGGGGAAACGGTAACCAATAGCGATAGACTCCGCACTTGGACCTTTCACCTCCTTCACAATGGGCTGCGCAATAGGTTTTTCCTGAGCTACGGTAAAAGCAGGCACTGGCTTATTTTTCAGTTTGCCAAAGTGCTTGTCTATAACACGTATCGTTTCGTCAAAATCGATGTCGCCGCTCAGCGCTACAGCCATGTTATTCGGCACGTAGTACTGGTCGAAGTACTTTTTGATTTCGGTAATAGAGGGATTTTTAAGGTGCTCGATGGTGCCGATGGTAGTCTGGGTGCCGTACTGGTGCTCCTGGAACAAGCCAGAGTTGAGCGCTTCGTACATTTTCCATCCATCATTGTCGAGGGAGCGGTTTTTCTCTTCGTATACTGCCTCCAGTTCCGTGTGGAACAGGCGCGGCACCAGCTCACCAAAGCGATCTGCCTCCAGCGCCACCCAACGCTCCAACTGGTTAGCCGGAATGTCGTTGGTGTACACTGTTTGCTCTACAGAGGTGTAGGCATTAGTACCTTTGGCTCCTATGGCTCCTAATATTTTATCGTACTCGTTGGCAACGGCAAAAGTGGCTGCAACGCCAGAAATGCTGTCTATCTGGTGGTAGATTTTTTTGCGAGCAGCCGGATCGGTGGTATTACGGTGCTGCTCATACAGCGCCTCAATCTTATCCAGCTCCGCTTTTTCCTTCTCCCAGTTCTGTGTGCCCAGCTGGGTAGTGCCTTTAAACACCATGTGCTCCAGGTAGTGCGCCAGACCAGTGGCATCGGCCGGGTCGTTTTTGCTGCCCGCCTTAACAGCAATATAAGTCTGGATGCGCGGTGCGTCTTCGTAATCCGTCAGGTACACTTTCAAGCCGTTATCTAGGGTATAGATGCGGGCGTTTAGCGGGTCGTTGGGAGCAGTTTCGTATTTATATTCTTTCTCGGCCGGTGCAGCAATTGCAGTGGCCGCGTCAGCAGCAGACTGCGACTGGTAGGCTTCGGTCTTACATTGCGTAAACGTGAAGGCTAACGCAATCAGGAACAAGGACATTCCTTTTTTCATGAGTATAGATGTTAGGTGCTTGAAGTTAGATACTAGATGTTAGATAATAGATGCTAGCACAGAAAAGACCTCGCAGTGTGCGCAGCTCCTGCGAACGTCTGAGCGTTTGTCTGAATCATGGATTAGACGGATGAAAGAATTTCACAGATTGGAAAAACTAGAATCCTAAATTCCGTGCAATCTGCATAATACAATTCAATCTATGATTCAGAAATTATTCAGATGAAAACGGCCTTCCGGAGGTATTCTTTGCTAATTATGCTAAGGGTAAAAATTAGCCGCGCGTTCTAAGGCTAAAACTGTCATAATTTCTATTTTTTGGCCCTTACCCCAAGAGTTTGTAGAATGATAATTACAGACATTCTCCCAATCACTTATCCACTCTTTCAAAATTCCTCAACCAGGCACAGCCTCTAAGCAAATATAAACTTTTCCGGAACTAAAAATCTGTGTCTAAGCCGAAACGCTGTTTTATATCGACGAGTATCGGGAATTTCTCGGCCAAGTAATTAAACTTATCCTGCGAGGTGTACAGTTTTCTGCCTTCGTCCTGCACCTCCATTACCTCAGCGCGCAGCTTTATGCTGCGGTTCTGCAGACGCTCCTTCAGCTCCTGCAGCAAGCCGGGACGCACGCTGGCAAACTGATCTATCAGCACAGGGTTCTCTACATGCAGCAGCACCTCGTTCTCGTCGCTGATGTGGTAGGGGCGGTTCAGGAGCGTAAACTCCATCATGTTCTCCGACTTCTTTCGGCGTAGAATATCGGCCCACACTGAGCGCAGTTTAGCTGGGTCCACAGGCGCAATGGCACCCTTATATACCTCTTCCTCCTCCTCGGCAGTAGCCACGGCAGCAACAGGGTTTTGGGTTTGCTGCTGCAGATCTTTCAGACTAGGAATTTTGCTCAGCTTCTTTTGCGGCGGCACCGGCACCGATGGGCGCTGCATGGCTGCTACTGGAGGCGCTGTAGCTGCCTGTGGTGGAGCCAGGTGCGCATCGGGGGTTACCTGCTGCGGCTGTGGTGGCTGTTGCAAACCAGCAGATGGCACAGGTGCCGGAGTTGGCTGCGGCTGCGATGGCTGCTGCATAGCCGCTGAAGGCACAGAACCTGCCACCGGCTGCTGCAGCTGCGCAGAAGGCACAGGGGCGGCACCTGGTGTTGCAGTAGAGGCCGGTGCCGGAGCCGCTACATTAGCTTTTTTTGTCGCTGCGCCGTTTACTGCTCCCTCTTGGGCAAAGCTGAGTGCTGCATTCAGATGCGCCATTTTCATGAGGCACAGTTCCACGTGCAGGCGCTGGTTTTTGCTGCTCTTGTAGTGCATGTCGCAGGTGCTCACTAGGTTCAGGCCCGACAGCAGAAACGACACCGAAGCCCTTGCCGACTGATCAGCATACTTGGCCTTTACATTATCCGATACCTCCAGCAACTGCACTGTAGCAGCATCTTTACAAACGAGCAAGCTACGGAAGTGCTCGCCAATCCCGATCAGGAAGTTGTGCGCATCGAAACCGTTCTTCAGAATCTCGTCAAAGAGCAGCAGCGAGCCAGACAGGTTCTGCGTGAGCAGAAAATCGGTGAGGCGCATATAATAATCGTAGTCGAGAATGTGCAGGTTATCAACAGTGGCGCGGTAGGTAATATTGCTACCCGAAAACGTCACCATTTGGTCGAAAATGGATAGCGCGTCGCGCAAGGCACCATCGGCTTTTTGCGAGATCAGGTGCAGCGCGTCCGGTTCGGCTTGTATATTCTCCTTGCTGGCAATATTACCGAGGTGCCGCACCATGTCCTCGATCCGGATACGGTTAAAGTCAAAAATCTGGCAGCGCGACAGAATGGTAGGAATAATCTTGTGCCGCTCGGTGGTGGCCAGAATAAAAATGGCGTAAGATGGCGGCTCCTCCAGCGTCTTCAGAAAGGCGTTGAACGCCTGGTTCGAGAGCATGTGCACCTCATCTATGATATAGATCTTGTACTTGCCCGACTGTGGCGCATACCGCACCTGCTCCACCAGGTTCCGGATGTCCTCCACAGAGTTGTTAGAAGCTGCATCGAGCTCGTGTATGTTAAAGGAGCTGTTGTTGTTAAAGCTGCGGCAGGACTCACACTCGTTGCAGGCTTCGGCTTCGGGCGTGATGTTCTGGCAGTTAATGGTTTTGGCTAAAATACGTGCGCAGGTGGTTTTGCCCACCCCTCTCGGCCCACAGAAAAGAAATGCCTGCGCCAAATGGTTGCTGCTGATGGCATTTTTGAGGGTGTTGGTTATATGGTGTTGCCCCACCACGCTGTCGAACGTGGCCGGACGGTATTTACGCGCTGATACTACAAAATTTTCCATTACTACAAATATAATCAATCTGAAGCTGAGATGGGAGGGCTTTTTATCCAGTAGTTTTCCAGAGAGTTATCCACCAAAAGCGATGTGGATAAGAGGAGCCAAAGCTGTATTAAAAGCAAAAGAGAGGCTGCCTTTGCAGACAGCCCCTCTTTCGGTTGAAGCATATATAATTGTATACTATTTTTTCTTGTAAGGCATGTTGTTACCGCCTTGGGCTAAGTTCCGATTCGGGTTCTGCACCTTTGCGTCGTCGGCCTGTTGTATTTTCTGAGAAGGGTCTATGGCTACCTGGTCAGTAAAGCCTTCCTGTTGGCGCTTGTTCTCTGTCTGGCCAGTCACTTGCTTTTCAGACTGTTTCTGTAATCTTTCTTTGTTTTTATCTTTATCCTCGCTCATAGTCTTTTCTATCTTTAGTGTACCTTCTTTTACACTTCCGGAAGGGAGATGGTTACAAAGACTTTTTTATCTGAATCTTTATATAGGGTCCATACCCCAAGGATTTATTAGGTTTCAGCAATACCAAGATATTTTTTTCTGAATTTATTCTAATGAAAAAGCCCTTCCAGAGGCTTTTTGCTGCTGGAAGGGCTTAGGGTCGAAACAGGCCGCAAGGGCTGACCATGACCATTTATAACTTCTAATTTCTAATTTGGCGCAGCCTAAGCCAATTCTGTATCAAAAGCCACCAGGTTTACAAACTGCTGTACGCGCTGCTGTATCTCTTCTTGGCTCAGGTTGATGATTCGCTCGGTTCCGAATTTTTCTACGCAGAAAGAAGCCAAAGCAGAACCATGGATAACGGCACGCTTCATACTTTCGAAACTGATGTTGTTGGTGCTGGCCAGGTAACCGGCAAAGCCACCTGCAAAGGTGTCGCCAGCTCCGGTTGGGTCAAATACTTCTTCCAGCGGAAGCGCTGGCGCAAAAAACACTTTATCCTTGTGAAACAGTAGCGCTCCGTGCTCTCCTTTTTTAATGATCAGGTACTTAGGCCCCATTGCCATAATCTTTTTAGCAGCCTTAGCCAAAGCATAATCGCTACTTAACTGCCGCGCCTCCTCATCGTTTATAGAAAGCACATCTACCAGGGCGATGGTTTGCTTCAGTTCTTCCAGGGCAATGTCCATCCAGAAGTTCATGGTGTCCATGATAATCAGCTTCGGGCGCTGCTCCAGGCGCTCAATTACAGTACGCTGCACCTGCGGGGCAAGGTTGCCCAGCATCAGGAACTCGCAGCCCTGGTAGCTTGCAGGCACTACCGGATCAAAATTGGCCAGCACGTTCAGCTCTGTCACCAAGGTTTCGCGGCTGTTCATATCGTTAAAGTAGCGGCCAGACCAGAAGAAAGATTTCTCATTTTCCTTTACCTGCACGCCATCAGTGTTTACGCCACGCTTGTGCATCAGCTGGATGTGCTCCTGATCAAAATCACCACCTACTACCGACACCACATTTACAGGATTTACAAAGTAAGAGGCCGATAAGGCTGCGTACGTAGCAGCACCTCCAATAATCTTATCTGTTTTTCCGAATGGCGTTTCCAGAGCATCAAACGCCATGGATCCAACTACTAATAAGCTCATTTTTTAATGTTGAATGGTTTACTTGTTAAACGGTTGAACCACAATTTAACAAGGCAGCAATTTAGCAAAAAAATAAAAAGCCCTTGAAGTTTCTGCTTCAAGGGCTTGGGGTGGAAGATGGGGCTCGAACCCACGACCCCCAGAATCACAATCTGGTGCTCTAACCGACTGAGCTACAACCACCGTGTCTCGTAATGAGTGTGCAAATATACGCAGGTTCGCTGTAAATGCAATACCTGTCGCACTTTTTTTGACAAGAATTTTAATTTGATTTGCAAATTCTACTTTAAATCTCTGATTAAAAGTAGCTTATTTTTTCAATTTTTCGCCACACCAGGGGCAGTAGTTAATGAGTACCATAGACGTTCCACCATCATGAATAGGAATTCCAAATAAGCCTTCATCCCATTTATTAATTATAACATCCACAGCGCCATACCGTATTTCCCCATTATCATCTAAGCTACTGTCCACATTATCTGCCATCATCAGGCAACAATAGTTCTGGTAGTCAAAACCTTTCTTTTTCAGTTTTTCAGTTGTAGCCCAATTATAGCAGTCTTCATTTTCGTGCATTGCATCCGAATAGGCATTATACTCTGCCGATTCCAAAGCTTCTCTTGGTAAGTCCTTTTGAGAAAAATATGCATGTAACTCTTTAAATCGCTCCAGATCCATGTCTATTTGTAAGAACTCACTACCGATCGAACAGCATACGCTCTCCTTTTTTGCTCTCATCGAAGGTGCCATTGGCAAAAGCCAGGTGCCCTGAAACAAGCGTATGTGTAACAGTAGCAGCAAATGTTTTGCCTTCCAGAGGCGACCAACCACACTGGTACAAGATGTTGTCTTTGCTCACGGTGTAGGGTTTGTTCAGGTCAACCAGCACCAGATCAGCCCAATATCCTTCGCGTATGTAGCCACGCTCCCGAATGTTGAACAGAATGGCAGGCGCATGGCACATTTTCTCCACCACTTTCTCCAGTGTTAGCTTACCTTCTTTCACAAACTCGAGCATCAGCTGCAGCGAGTGTTGTACGAGTGGCACGCCAGAGGGAGCTTTTTTATACTTGCCCTGCTTTTCTTCCCAGGTATGGGGGGCATGGTCGGTGGCAATAATGTCGAGCTTGTCGTTGAGGAGGCCCTGCAGCAGTGCTTTTTTATGCCGAGCCTCTTTTACGGCAGGATTACACTTTATCTGGCTTCCCAGCGTGTCGTAATCTTCTTTATCGAACCACAGGTGATGCACGCATACCTCTGCCGTAATTCGTTTCTCCTGCAGTGGAATGTCGTTCTGGAATAGCGCCAGCTCCTCTTCAGTGGAGATGTGCAGGATGTGCAGGCGCGTATTATGCTTCTTCGCCAGCTTTACCGCCATAAAAGACGATTTAAAACAGGCGGCTTCGTTACGGATTTCGGGGTGACATTTTACCGGAATGTCTTCGCCATACTTTTCCTCATAAATAGCCATGTTGTCGCGAATGGTCTGCTCGTCTTCGCAATGCACGGCAATAGGAAGCAGCGCTTTTTTGAAAATCTGCTCCAGCGTTTCGGCATTGTCTACGAGCATATTGCCAGTAGAGGAGCCCATAAATATTTTAATGCCACATACGGTGCTGGGGTTGGTGAGCATCACCTCGGCTAGGTTGTCATTAGTCGCTCCCATAAAAAAAGAGAAATTGGCCAGCGAGGTATTGGCAGCAATGTCAAACTTATCTTGTAGCAGCTCCTGCGTTACGGCATTGGGCACCGTATTGGGCATTTCCATAAAAGAAGTAACGCCGCCTGCCACAGCAGCCCGAGCCTCAGAGGCAATGGTAGCTTTGTGTGTAAGGCCCGGCTCCCTGAAGTGCACCTGGTCGTCGATAACGCCGGGCAGCAGATGCAGACCGGAGCCATCTATGGTTTCGTCGGCATCGGCTGCGATATGTTGCCCTATCTGCGCAATGCGACCTTCTTTTACCAGTACGTCGGCAGTGGTAGTGGTGCCTTCGTTTACGAGTTGTGCATTTTTTATCAGGATCACTTTCATGCCGCTAAGATACAGCATGCCGGGCTTAATCCACAGCTATGAGAGTGGATTTGTGCTGAAAGCCAGGCAAAACAGGCTAAGCAGCTCCAAGATATGTGTAACTGATGCAACACCTAAAGAGTACATAGCATCAGACATTATAAATAAATTACTAGCTAGGATAAATAATTACATATGGCACAGCATTCCTCTCTGCAGCGGTTCAACCAGGTGTTGCTTGGCTTTCTGCTTTTCTTCGGACTGCTTTACCTGGGCCGCACCTACCTCATTCCTATTGCTATTGGCGGCTTGTTTGCCATGTTGCTGGTGCCCATTTGCCAACGGATGGAAAAGTGGAAACTATCGAGGGCGGCCGCTGCACTAATATGTGTTTTTACCGTGGTAATAGTCTTGATAGGTTTGATTTCGGTGCTGATTACGCAGATTTTTGCCCTGGCCAACGACCTGCCTGCACTTGGAGAAATGCTAACGGATAAGCTGGACCGGGCCCGAAGCTTTGCTACCGACAAGTTTGACCTCTCGCGTGAGAAACAGAATGAGTATTTCCGCAACCAGCTGGAAGGCGCCACACAAATGGCCGGCAGCTACGCCAAAACGATTCTCCTTTCTACCAGTTCCTTTCTATTGAATTTTGTAGTAGTAATTACTTACACGCTGCTGTTTTTGATATACCGCCGCAGGCTCCGCACGTTTATACTGAAACTGGTTCATAAACGCGAAGGATCTAATGCCCAGGATATTGCAAATAAAATCACTGGTGTTGCCAGCTCTTATATTTCAGGTGTATTTTTGGTGGTTGCTATTCTGGCTGCGGTTAATACAGCCGGGCTTATGATAATTGGGATAGAACATGCTTTATTTTTCGGCCTACTGGCCGGTTTGCTCAATATTATTCCATACATCGGTTCTCTGGCCGGCAGCCTTATTCCGGTGGTGTTTGCCTTACTCACCAAAGAGTCGATCTGGTACCCGGTAGGCGTGGGTATATTTTTCCTGGTGGTGCAGCAGATCGAAAGTTATATTTTAACGCCAAACATTACCGGCTCTAAAATAAAGCTCAGTGCTATGGCTACGTTGTTAGTGCTGCTGCTGGGGAGCATGATCTGGGGTATAGCCGGCATGATTCTATTTGTACCGTACCTTGGCATCCTGAAAGTGATCTTCGATAATATAGAGAAACTGCAGCCGTATGGCTATATATTGGGGAATGAGGAGGAGGAAGAACAAGTCCAGAATGCCGCAAAATCAGCTCCGGGCGGGTAATTTGATTTGAATAATTCAGTTAATTGTTGTTTACTAGTTGCTGATTGTTATTAGGTTTTTACATCTTAATTCAGCAAGAAACTCCCACTTCACCAGCTTCCCTAAAAATCCCGTACCTTTGCAGGTAAACACAAGCAGGACATTATTACCATGGCAGACGAGGAAGCAGAAAAAGAGGCAATTACATTCGAAGATTTTAAGCTGAACAAGCAGCTACTGAACGCCATTGAAGAAGCTGGTTATGAAAAACCTACGCCAATTCAGCAACAGGCCATTCCGCTTATCACAGCAGGTCACGACATTATGGGCATAGCCCAAACCGGCACCGGAAAAACAGCGGCTTACCTGCTGCCTATCCTCATGAAGGTAAAATACGCACAGGGCAAGCACCCACGTGCGCTCATACTGGCTCCTACACGGGAACTGGCTATGCAGATAGAAGAGAATACAGGGCTGCTGGCGAAATACACTGATATTCGTTACACCGCCATTTACGGTGGACTCGGCCCAAAAACACAGGTCGAAAATATACATAAAGGCATCGATATAATAGTAGCCACACCCAAACGCCTGATGGAACTCTACCTGAAAGGCGAACTGGTGCTAAAGGAGCTGAAAACCCTGGTGCTCGACGAGGCCGACAAAATGATGGACATGGGCTTTATGCCGCAGATCCGGCAGCTGCTCGAGGTATTGCCACGCAAGCGCCAGAACCTGCTGTTTTCTGCCACCATGCACGACAAGGTGGTGCTGCTCTCAGAGGAGTTTCTGGAGTTTCCGATGCGGGTGGAGGTTACACCACAGGCTACGCCCGTAGAAACTGTGAGCCAGGTGCTGTACCAGGTGCCTAACCTACGCACCAAAATAGCCATGTTAGAGTACCTGCTGCAGGATAAGGAGAATTTTA
This sequence comes from Pontibacter sp. 13R65, assembly GCF_047525655.1. Taxonomy (NCBI): domain Bacteria; kingdom Pseudomonadati; phylum Bacteroidota; class Cytophagia; order Cytophagales; family Hymenobacteraceae; genus Pontibacter; species Pontibacter sp. 13R65. The sequence goes on along the minus strand of NZ_JBLIQL010000007.1, from coordinate 218,999 downwards.
ATCGGGTCATCATCTTTACCAGGAGCAAGAAAAACGCCGAGAATGTGGCCAAGTTCCTGGAGCGGAAAGAATACGGCGAGGTGCGCGCCATACACGGCAACAAGGGCCAGAACACGCGCATAAATTCCATGGAAGCTTTTAAAAGTGGCGAAGTACGCTTTTTAGTGGCAACCGATGTGGCAGCCCGGGGCATAGACGTAACGCTGGTGAGCCACGTGATTAATTTTGATGTGCCATTTGTGTACGAAGATTACGTGCACCGCATCGGCCGCACAGGCCGCGCAGAAAATATGGGTGCCGCTATTACCTTTGCCAATGAGGTAGAAATGTACCATGTGCAGAAGATAGAGAAGATCATTCGCATGCAGATTCCGCAGGCACCTATGCCAGAAGGTGTAAAGGTGCACGAAACGCCTTTTGAAGAGAAGCAGGAAATGGACCGTGAGATCGACAACATCAAGCGCCGCGAGAACCCAGACTTTAAAGGAGCTTTCCATGAGAAAAAGGCGATTCCAAAAGGCAAGCCCACCAGAAGCAAGGGAGACCCGAAAGCATCTTTCTGGCAAAAGACCAAGAAAAAAGGAAGTAAGAAACGATAAACGCAGCAGGGGCCGGTACTAAACAGTACCGGCCCCTCGCTTTTAATCAACTAAGTAAACTTTGTTATTTCAATTGCCTATACTGCTATACGCTAAATCAGAAGAGCATGGTTACGAACTTCTGAAATTTAAAAGTCATAAAGGTTAGGGTAATGCTCCAGAAAATAGCGCTCCACAGCATGTGCAGGAAAATGCTTCTTTTAGGAACTCCTAATAAGGCCGCCACCACTGTTCCCAGCACAGGTGTCAGCAACAAGGGGGTCAGGAAGGCAATGCCGGTAACTCCGAAGCTATTCCAGACTTTAACGATAGTTCTGCTTTTTTTACTAAATAAAGGTTTGTTCTTTTCTATTCGCCGCCGCACCAGCCAGTTGGCAGCCCTTCTTCCCAGAAATGAAAACACCACTACGCTGGTCATCATGCCAGCAATGGTAAGCAACACTGTTTCAAAGTAAGAAAGACCTAGAGAAATACCTGCTACGGGGCCTCCGAAAAACTTCACGGTGCTTAACAAGTACACCGACAGGTATTTCAATATTTCCTCTAACACGGTTAATTTCTAGCTAATTGCACTTTTAAATAACTGATAATCACTAGTTAAAAGTATACGCAAATTATAATAATATAAACTATAAATATTTTTACGACTAATTCTCTACTCCCTAAAAATTGCTGCTATGTGGAGCAGGTGCAGTATTTTAAAATCCAATACGAATTATTCAAATGAAAAAGCACCTCCGGAGGTTAAAGTGCCTAAAAAAGGATAAGGCTCCAGCCTTGGGATATTAACAAACCACTATAAGCAAAAGCCTGGCAGGTTAAATTTTAGGGCCAAAGGCAAGATCTCCTGCATCGCCCAGGCCGGGCACAATATAAAAGTGTTCGTTTAGCCGCTCATCCAGGTCGCCAAGCCATAGCTGCACATCGGGTATCTCCTGCTGCACATAAGCTACTCCCTCTGGTGAGGCAATAACAGCTGCAATGTGCACCTGCCGTGGCTGCCCGTGACGCAGCATGCCCTTATAAGACTTCACAAGCGATTTTCCGGTAGCCAGCATCGGGTCGGCCAGAATAAGCACACGGTTGTTGAGGTTGCTGGAGGCCATGTACTCCATATTTACTTCCACATCCTTGCCCGCTTCCTCTGCCCGGTAAGCACCCACAAACGCACTAAACGCTTTATCGAAATAGTTGATCATGCCGTGGTACATTGGCAGCCCAGCCCGCAGAATAGTAGCCAGCACCGGTTGCTCTACCAGTAACTCTGTTTCGCGCTCGCCGAGAGGTGTCGTAATGGAGGTAGAAGTATAAGGCAGTGTTTTAGAAATTTCGTAAGCAAGCAACTCCCCCAGCCGCTCCAGGTTGCGCCGAAAACGCAAACTGTCCTGCTGCACACGAATGTCGCGGAGCTCTGCTACAAAGTGGTTGGCAAGCGATGGTTGGCTTGTCAGGATGTGGAGGTTAGATTTTTCCATGCGAGGTACCAGGGTAAATGTTGTTTAGCTAAAGATACGTAGGTCGTTGGCTTGCCACCAAAGTTTGCATAAAATTTTGCCACCGAAGGAATCATGCTGCCTTCAAAATCGAAGATGCGGTTGGTGCCGGCATATTGCCTGATGCAACTATCGNAAGATACGTAGGTCGTTGGCTTGCCACCAAAGTTTGCATAAAATTTTGCCACCGAAGGAATCATGCTGCCTTCAAAATCGAAGATGCGGTTGGTGCCGGCATATTGCCTGATGCAACTATCGAGCAGGAACTGCATGGCATAGGCGCGCCTACCTTCGGCAGATGAGGAAGAGAACAGCAGGATAATTTTACCCGGCTGGTGCACCAGCAAGGCGGCCGCATACATGGTGCCGGCATCATCTGCCACCTGCAGCAGTTCAGCCTGTTGCCTTTGCCGCAGCTCTTTGTACAGGTTCGCCAACAAAAAATAATGCTTTTGTTTAACCTCGTGCAGTTCTTTGCCTTTGGTATTTTTAAAGAGGCTGATCAGTGGCTCAATGTGAGGCAGCGGCTTTACCTGTAGTCCCAAACCCGGGGCTTTCCTGATTTTGGGCCGATGCTTGGGCAGGTAGTTTTTGTAAATATGCTCGTAACCTGTGCTGAGGTCGAGATGGTAAGTTACCCGCTCCTGCCTCACAAACGCTCCTATGTTTTGGGGCGACAAGGTAGAGTTGGCGGTGTTCAGCTGCAGGTACACTTGTTTGTATTTGTCAGGAATCAGCTCCAGGTAGGGCGGCAAGTCTTTTATGGTGCTGCGACTGGTCGTAAACAGGCCAAGCTGCTGCGTAAAGAATGGCTGCAGAACCCCTAACTGCCCCATTTTTCTGCCTAGCGGCAGCGGAAACACCGATACATACTGCCCCTCCTGTTCTTCTACCACCGCATCCCAACGTTTGCATACCGTGTTCAGGTACCAGGAACAGGCATACACCATGTGCTGCTCCGAAGCCTCGACACAGGCATCCCAGGCTTCGAAATTGATCTGATGGAAAGGCAGGTAACGCAGCATACGGGCTTACAGAGTCTTGATTATCCCGCTAAAGTAGAGATTCAGGTTGTTTTACGGAACATTATGCTGCGAAAATTGTAAATTCGGCCTTTACACTGCACTATACTCAAGTTATAAATTACTATATGAGATTCATTTTCTGTCTGCTTGCCAGCTGGCTACTTTGCGCTACCGTGGCGGTGGCGCAGGATGTGTACATGCCTTTTAACCGCGACACTTACCACCTGGTAGACCGTTACCAGATACTGCATGGCGATGAGGTACCGCAACTGCAGACAAATGTGCGCCCCTATGGCCGTAGAGATGTAGCCGCCTTAGCAGAGGTTAGTGCCCGCAACACCATTTCGGCTGCCGATAGATTCAACACAGCTTACCTGCTCAACGACAACTGGAACTATACTACCGAAGACGATAACGAGAGCCAAAAACCTATTCTCACTTATTTCTACCGCAACAAAACCGACCTCTACCACTACGAGAGCGATGTGTTTACGCTGCGCGTGAACCCTGTTATCCATTTTGAGGGAGGTAACGATAACCAGAGCGATGGCCTGCGCTACATCAACACGCGAGGGCTGCAGCTGGAAGGCAGTATAGACGGCAAGTTTGGCTTTTACACGTTTATTGGAGAAAACCAGGCCCGCTACCCGGCTTTTGTAATGGACGGAATCAGGCGTGATAATGTGGTGCCGCACGAAGGATTCTGGAAACGGTTTAAAGAAGATGGCTACGACTTTATTACAGCGAGAGGCTACCTGAACTATGCGCTTTCGCAGCACGTGGAAATTCAGCTTGGCCACGATCGCCACTTTATTGGCGATGGCTACCGCTCGCTAGTTTACTCAGATTATCCGCCTCCTGCCTTTTTCCTGAAGCTGAACACCCGTGTCTGGAAACTGCACTACATGAACCTGTTCCAGGAGCTGACCTCTGAGTTTCGGCGTGCCGGGGCCGACAGGCTGTTTCCTAAAAAATACATGGCTTTTCACCGGCTGGGCGTGAACATCACCAACAACCTGAACATTGGGGTATTCGAGTCGATTATTTTTGCCAGGGGAGCAGGCCGCTTTGAGCTGCAGTACCTGAACCCCATTATTTTTTACCGAAGCGTGGAGCAGATGCTCGGCAGCGAAGACAATGCCATGCTTGGGGCCGATTTTAAATGGAACCTCTTTAACCGGGTGCAGCTCTACGGGCAGCTGGCGCTTGATGAGTTTCTGCTGGAAGAGGTTAGGGCAGGCAATGGCTGGTGGGGCAACAAACAGGCTGCGCAACTTGGCTTTAAGTATGTAAACGCGTTCGGACTGCCAAACCTCGACCTGCAAGGTGAGGGTAACGTAATTCGCCCTTACATGTACCAGCACGTTGATAAGTTCACTAATTACCAGCACTACAACCAGCCGCTGGCACACCCGATCGGAGCCAACCTGTACGAGCTGATCGGTATTGTAAGGTACCAGCCCCTGCCCCGCCTGAACCTGACGGCCACAGCTATTGCCACACGCTACGGCCAGGACCAGATTGCGAACGGCGATACTATTAGTTATGGCAATAACGTAAACCTCTCTTATAACCAGCGCCCCTACTCACATGGGCACAACGTGGCGCAAGGTATCCTCACCAACCAGCTCCATCTCGACCTGACGGCCACCTACCAGTTCCGCCACAACCTGTTCGTGGACCTGAAACAGATCATGCGCCAAACCGACTCTAATGGAAACACGCTGGATCGTAACACGGCTTTTACCTCTGTTGCCTTACGTTGGAACATACCGCAGCGCCTGCACGAGTTTTAAGCCAGCGCTATTCTGTATTAACAGCAAAAGCGGCTATGCTTGAGAGAACAGGCATAGCCGCTTTTGTTTGAAAGAACCCTTGGCAGGGCAAAGGCTTTTAAGACCGAAAATACCTCCGGAAGGCCTTTTTCATTAGCAGAATTTAAGTGTAGCTGTGCTAGGACTAATTCAGATTAGAAATCAAAAATGATGAACGATTTTGATAGTAGCTGGCCTCCTAGGCCCTTTGGCTCTAAAAAACCTCTGGAAGGGTTATTTCATTTGAATAATTTCAGAAGTATAAATTAACTGGTTCCTCTGATGATACAGATTTTAGGACTTTATCCTTCCACCTCATCCGTTGCATCTGTTCTTCAAGCCGCAACTGCTTTACTCAAGCTGTTGCGGCAGCTTCTTCGCCTGTATAAGCTTGCTTCAGCTTTTCAATATCAATCTTATCCATCTGGAGCATGGCCTGCATTACTCTCGCTGATTTTTCAGCACTTTGGCTATGCAGCAGTTCTTCTAGCTCCGTTGGAATAATCTGCCACGACAGCCCGAATTTATCTGTCAGCCAGCCGCACCTGTCTTTTCTGCCGCCTTCCGAGAGCTTTTCCCATAGTTCGTCTACCTCGGCCTGTGAGTAGCAGTTTACATAAAACGAGATGGCCGGCGTAAATTTAAAATGTGGACCACCGTTCAAGGCCATAAAATTTTGCCCGTCCAGCTGAAAAGACAGGCCCATAACACTGCCTTTTGTCCCTGGCCCTGCTTCTCCGTAGCGGTTCAGGCTCAGCATTTTTGAATTTTTAAAAACAGAGATATAAAAGTTCACCGCCTCCTCTGCCTGGTTATCGAACCACAGAAATGGTGTAATTTTCTGCTTGTTTGCTTGCTCATTTTCCATTGTATTTTGGTTTTGTTTCTGATACAAGTTTACTATAAACTGCTCCAAAACCGGAGGTACAAAAACGACAAACTAAGGGCGATTTGCGGCAATAGGAACGTTACCTACATTCAAATTACTTCTGGTACAGCAAGGTAACATACATGCCATAGCTCCTGATGCTAAGCAAGGTAGACTTTAGAATTTGCCAGGGCTTCTGTGCTGAATCGCGGTAGTAGGTTACCTGGTCTTTGGGCATGGTTGAAAACCCCATCAGGGAGCTGTTGTTGAGTTTGTTTGTTTCGGTGAGCCACTCAATCACAAAAGCAACATCTTCCTGCAGCGTTAGGTTGTATTTCTCCAGATTAACCGTTATCCAGCCGGTATGATGCGGCGGAATGGCTACCACCACCGGCTCGGGAAGCAGGCTGAGATGCGGCAAATTATTTTGAATGGAATAGAGGCGAATACCTACTTCTAATTTAGCTACGCCAGAACCTGTAAGCCCAAAACTGACGCTCTGCAAGGTGGCTGGTCCTTTTTTTAAACGGATCAGGGTGCCTAACTCCTGCCCGTGCCGCCCTTCAGGGATGGTATCGGATGGACTTATTTCATGATGAAAGGTGGTGCCTTCGTCTATGTGGTAGCCTACTTTCCGGGCTTTCCACTTGCCGCTCCTGGCCTTTACTTCTACTTCGCTAAGGCTCTCGTGTTTCGGCGCTAAATAAAGCCTGATGCTGCCTTCGTGCTCCTGCTGTTTCAGAAGATCGGCAATAGGAAAATCGCTGGAAATATAGCCCACCGAAGAAACCCTAATGCTCTTCTTCTCACCATCGGCCTCCAGCCTGATTGAAAACTTTCCGCTGGCCCCGGCCTGAACAGCACTTCCGCTGCCAACTACCGCCACCGAGGCATAGGGAATCACCTCTTTACTGGCTTTATCTAAAATAGTACCGTGGAGCAAGGCCGCTAGTAAGTGAGAAGGAGGAGCTGTGGCAGTTGCCTGGCTTTTGCCAGGTAGCAGGAGCAAATAAGCCAGTAGGAAGCTCATCACCAGCAAGGTCTTTCCCTTTATCAAACGCATCAAAAGAGCTCCTTTTTTACTTTGCTTCCACTCCACCCTGATCGTCTGCTGTGCCATGTAGTTGTTTTTACCTTTCTTTATCACCTAAGATGTTGCTTTTGGCAGGCTGGTTGCATTAGCCTCTATCTTTTTTGTTGACAAAGCAACCGGCCGGTGTGGCACCTTAGTTTGCATCAGCTCCGATTTATGCAGGCAGCAGCACCTGGCTAACATCCTTAAAGTTTCGGTTTCAGATACTTGGCGAAAAACTCTTCCATGGCAGGGTCGGTAATGTGGAGTTTGTCGGCATAAGCTACGCCATGTCCTACACCATCTATTTTAAGATACTCAATGGTAGCTCCGGCAGCCCGCATTTTCTGCACAAAATCATCTGTCAGCTCCGTACGAACCACCGGGTCGTCGGCACCTTGGATGAGGAACATTGGTGGATGGTTGGCTGAAATATAGCCAATGGGCCACCACTCGGTTTTAGCCATGGGCACATCGCGTCCTAATTCGGTAGGAGCAGCTCCCCCAATCACAACATTCAGCTTGCTCGAGTACTCATTCCAGCCACCGTCACCTTCCAGACCTGCCGACTCCGGAACCATAGCCAACATCAGGGCCAGGTGCCCACCTGCGGAATGGCCGTAACCGCCTATCCTGTCCGGATCAACGTTGTATTCTTTTGCATGGGCGCGCAGCCAACGCACTGCACACTTTACATCTTCTATACAAGCCGGAAAAGGTGATTCGCCAGTAAGGCGGTAGTTTACGTTAATGGTTACGTAGCCTTTGTTTGCATATTCTACCATGAGCCTCTGGTACACGGCATCCGATTTAGAGCCTGCACCCCAGCCGCCGCCGTGCACAATTACAATGGCAGGCCGCAGCTCTTCTCCGAAATTAGCCGGCATTGCCAGGTCTAATTTCCAGGCCTGGCTGCTGCCTTCGCGGTATGGGATGTCTGGAGTTACGGTAATGGTTTGCTTGCCAGATTCAATCAAAGTAGCACTGGGGCACTTGCTCTTTCTGAGCTCACTGCCACAGGAGCTAATAGTAACTAGCAGGGGCAGCAGTAGGTATAAACAGTTCTTTCGCATATCATGCTCTCCTTTAAGATTTGAAATTTTTAGCCTTAACCGTCCAGCCCGGAAATTTTGCCAGGTCCTTGTTCAGAAATACGGCGGCGTTTTCTTTACGGCCCTTGAACTGCCAATCGAGCCAGGCCAGCGCCATTCTGGAAAAAGAGCCACCATACTCTTCTCCAAAGGTACCCATGTGCCCGGCATCCAGGTTAGTAACCGCCACAGGAACATGCTCAATGCGTTCGTAATCTAATTCTGCATTAGGATAAGCCACATCAGAAGGGCCACCAATAATGTATACAATCGGGCTATGCAGCTTTTGCAAAGTTTCTTTGTCGGCCTTTGCCATAGTCATGTTGCCTATTCCGGAGTTAAACATAACGGAAGACTTGATTCTGGGATCTGCTGAGGCGTATAAAACCTGCGCACCCCCGCAAGACTGGCCCATAGCAGCAATTTTACCCAGATCTACAAGCTTATGGTATTCACTCTTTTTATCTTTACTTTGGCTTTCTATCCAGTTCACAGCATCTATCATCATAGAAGATTCCGTGCTTGAGGGTTTTTCTACAGGAGTTTTCGCCAGTGGGCCTATTGCCACAATAATGTAGCCGTGTGAAGCTATTTCTGAAAGAACCCGCTCGTGTGTGATGGAGGTATTGGCGCAGCCTCCATTACCAAAAACGATTACAGGTAGCTTTCCTTCTGCCTTTGCTGCAGCTTTTATATCCTTTGGGCGGTACACCACAAAATCAGGAAGGGTGGCTTCTTTGGCTGCAAAAGCTTTGTAAGGCCCACTGCTGCCATTATCTATTGTTTTAGAATCTACAACTTGCGCAAAGGCATTAGCCGCCATGGCACAAAAAAGGGTAAGCGTGAGGATAACCTTTATCATATATACCTATTTTTTATTAATATAAAGTTAAATAGCCACATCCACAATATTAGGAAGCTCCTTCTGTAGAAAGACTGCGATATGGTGAATAAATAGGATGAGCTGTGTTTAATTATTTAGATGAAGATAGCTTAATCTGTGTATAAATTGCTCCTGCTGCTTATACACAGATTACTTTCAAATAAATAGGTGGATTACACTTCTTGATTAATGCTTGATTACTTTTATAAAATATTCAATAATTTTATCTTGTCTCCACTCCCTCAGCTTCTATTATATTACAAATATTACAAACTTCTCCACAAAGATTGCAATAAACTAAAATACTATATTTACCTTCAAACCAAAATATACTATATCCAGTGGAGAAGCTAAGACTTTATACTTTCCTATTTATCCTTATATCTATTTCTGCATGTAAAAAGGATGCACCCGAAGCAGTTCCTGAAGAGCAGGAGGCAACAGCATTTGCAGAGCAGATATCATTTGAGATGAATGGCAAAAAATATTCCAGTGATGTAAGGAGTGGAAGTGGAAGAGGAAACAGGCAGATCAATATAAAGCCATATACTAACCCTTTCAGCGGGCGGAGATATGAGTACCAAACCGGTGGTTATTTTTGGTACGGCGAAAAAGACTCTACATTATTTGATACCTTTTATAATTTCAGCTCTAGAAAAGAGTTGATTAGTATCAAAATATCCTTTAGCAAGAAATTCCATAATGATCAATTAAGGAAAAGTTTGAATTTGATAATACCTATAGATAAACTGGATCTTTTTAAAGAAGGTAAACAAACCTTTGCTGTGGACCTTGATAAAGAGAACACAACAGAAGGAGTTGCTCTGTCGCTTAACATTATTTATGAGCAAGAATTTAAAACATTGACATCCTACATGCCAGGTTTTACTATACTTATCAGACCTGAAATGAACAAGGACATTCAACAGAATTCAAACTTTGAAATCACTAAAGTTCAGAAGATTGATGATAACCGCATTTTTGTTCAAGCTAAATTTGAGTTAAACCTTTTCGATGAAGAAGGAACGTTATATCGAGCTGAGAATGGTTTTGTAGAATTCAAAACTTCTATAAAAATGGAAAATGCTGTTGATATGTATTAACATCAAATAATATAGTCCCAAAGCCAAAGCGGCACATATTTACAACATGTGCCGCTTTGGCTTTGGGACTAGCCTAACGCTTGTTGATTTAAGCTTTCTTTCCGCCTATGGAGTACTTCTCCTGCCGCTACTACAGGTATTGTTGTAGCAGCCTTACCTACAGATAGTTGCTGTTATTCTTTTCTGGCTTTTCAAAGAACCTCCGCTTGAGAACCAAACCTAGGCTACAAAAGTTAGTAGCAGGAGGAGTTACTATTCCTTTATTTCTTTGATTTCTTCTCTGCCTTGTTCATTTGAATGAGCACGAAAGAATAAGGAGGTAAGGTAACATCGAAGTTATCTCCAACCTTAAGCTCTGTTGTTACCGGTGTTGCCACTTTATCGCCGGGCTGACCGCTTAGCACTGTTTGCCTACCTGATTGGTTCCCGATGGCAAGACCCTGTAAATTCAGGTTCGCCTTAGCCTCCACCGGTAGCAGGTTCACCATTCTCACAAAGACATCCCCTGATTTGCTGTTGCGCACCACCGAAACGCCTATTCTTTTCTGAACCGCATCGCTGTTATTCGATACAGCCATATCGCTGTTTATGTACATATCGCCGGCGTACTGGCCATACAACTTTTGCACCTCGTAGCTAGGGGTAGGTTTTATTTCCGTGTTGTTGAAGAAGATAAGGTCGGTGCCCCACTGGGTAAACTGCTCTTTCGCTAACAACGGTGCATAAGAGGCCATTTCCACCACATCTCCATTTCGCTCCAGGGCAGTCAGGTAAATAGCCTCTGACAGCGCATTGTATAGAGCATTGCCTTTGGAGGCATATTCACCTAAATACACTTTCGATTTGGAACGGTCGTATTTATCGTAAAAATCCTGGTTATTGATAAACCAGCCTGGCGACTGATAATAATGTTCGTCGACCACAGGCACACCCAGTTCGGTCGCAAATGCCCAGCCCTCCCGGTAATCTGAACCTTCTGAGAACGGCCCCACAGTACCAATAACCGTAATTTCCGGGTGCTTTTCTTTTATGGCTTTGTAGATCATGGCAAACCGCTCTTTAAACACATCAGATATAAGGTCTTCGTTGCCGATGCCAATGTATTTCAGGTTAAAGGGTTTTGGATGTCCGGCTTCAGCCCTTTTTTTACCCCAGGTAGATTTTGCGTCACCGTTGCTGTATTCTATCAGATCCAGAATATCCTGAATATACTCATCCATTTCCTCCAGAGGCACGCCTCCCTGCTGGCCGGCGCCACCTGTTCCGGAGTTCTGGCAAGGTACGCCAGCTGCAATAACTGGTACTGGTGTAGCTCCTATGTCTTCGCAATACTGGAAGTACTCATAAAAGCCTAAACCAAAAGATTGCTGGTAGCCCCAGAGATTGCGATCCGGTTTTCGGGCTTCAAGCGGACCGATAGTGTTTTTCCACTTGTAAATATTGTGTATACCATCGCCGTGCGCCACACAACCACCCGGAAAACGAACAAAGCGAGGCTTCAGGTCAGCAACGGTTTGGGCCAAATCGGCACGTAAGCCATTGCTGTGCCCTTTAAAGGTATTCTGCGGAAACAGGGAAATCATATCCAGTGCAATGCTGCCTGTGGCCTGCGGAATTATCTCTAAACGGGCATCTTTAATTGTATTATTTGCTATAATTACCCCTTTTACTTTCTCCCAGTTAGGAGAGTTGGCTTTTATGGTCGTCTTGCCAATAACCCCGCCATGCTGATCTGTGAGTCGAACCAGGAGATTTTTGCGTTGCTTCTCTGGATTTCTTACAAATGCTGAAAAGTTATATGTCTCTCCCTTTTTTACTGCTATACCATTAAAACCTTCATTTACTAAACCTGTGCCTATTTTGCTAGTTTGTAAAACAGCATAATGCTTGTTGTTGAGGTGTACCGGCGAAACAGAATCAATGGCAAAGGTGCCATCGTTACCAATCAGGCTCCAGGCCTTTTTGCTTGTCCAGGAAGGATCTCGACCCAGTTTATCGTGCAGGTTATATTCAAAGCCACGGTTCTCTACCAGTTCTGCATACAAGCCACCGTCAGCGGCATAGTTAATGTCTTCAAAGAAGATACCCATCAGCAAATCGCTTATCTGTTTACTGTTGCCTGCATCTGCTGTCACCTTCACCTCCACAGGTTTCAGGTCTTTAAACTTTACGGGGTCTTGGTGGTAACTTTCTTCCGCCAGTTGGGCATTGTAGGCCATAAGCTGGTGAGCCTTTATCAAACCATCTACTATACTCCAAGGCACTTTTTTTAACGTACCACTTTCCTCACTTCCGGAAATGATAACCTTTACCCGGCTGTTCAATCGCTTGTTAGTTGCCATGGGTGCAGGCTTAGAATAGTTTTTGAAGTCTTTTGTACTTACCTCATAAGCCTGGGTATTGCCGCCTTTGGTGCTTAACCAGCTAACTTTGTACAACCCGGAAGCAGGGTCGTAATGCGCCTCCAGTTCTGTACAGTTATTGCCTTGTATTACTTCCGGGTAGTCCTGCGGTTTCCAGTTAACAAGATCAGCAGATGCGGCATGGGCAAATACACCATCCCGGTCGTTCACCGTGAAGAGGCAATGCCACTGCTTATTGTTATCCTGGAAAAGGAAAGGCCTATACATTCTCTTTTCAGCTCCCCACCTGCCATAGTCGCTTGGCATAAATCGTTCTTCAGGGCCAATGGCGTTCCATTGCTTTTTATCGACACTCCAGGCAAAATGCAAGCCGTTTTTAGCTTCGTTTTTTGTTGTAGCATAAGCAAAAACATAAGCTGAATCGGGTTGGCTAGCGAGGGTTGAGAAGTTACTCAGGCTAAATAGGATGGCGGCAAATGCCATCAGTAATTTCTGGCAATTCACGTGTTTGTTTCTGATTTGTAGATACATGCTTTGTAAGAATTTCTTTAGGAGCATTTTACGAGCGCCTCTTTAAAATATATTATGATAAACCCTTGGCGAAATTTGAATAAAAATTCTTCTGAAGGGCATTTTTATTTCAATAATTGTCCTCCACGCCACACGAAGAACTTAGATATAATTGGCTTTATAGATACCTTATTTGCAACTACTACTGGCGCTGCCCTGCCCACCTGATAAAAGGTAAACAAGAAAAATTATTTGAGCAGGTTAATTTAATGTTTTTTTGACAATTAATAACAAATATTAGTAAGTCAGACTTATATTTTTGTAAGTAAGAGCAGAAAATGCAGGAGTTGGACAATACTAAAGCTGCCGTACATTTGTGAAGTCAGCCCTACGGAAAGCAGGAATAAATTCCATGTTCCGGAGACTCATCGGCAGGAACTACCTAATTTCTTCTGAGAATAAATTACCTCTTATGAGTGTAGAAGACGTGCAGGGGCAACAGCTGAAGCATGACTTATTTAACTTTCTGGTAATAAGGCTTGTGTTCAAAGTATTTGGTCCAAACTTTTTCCTTTTTTAAAATAAAGGCTGTTCCCACTCCAAATACTGCGGCTGTTGCAATTCCGACCATAGCAAAAAATGGCTTTTCCGGAAGCCGCACGCTTAGCTCTGAGGCAAAGGCGGCATAGAGCCCCAGAACCGAATAGTACATAAACCAAACATGAACGGCTTTGTAATGTTGTGCCAGGTACTTTAAGAACAGCGGTACCATTCCCAAAGCCAACGTTAAGAAACTGACAATAGACATAATGTGAAAAATACCGATTCTTCCTGTCAGGTTCTAGACACCAAGCGCAGAACCACAAACCAATACCTTGGCCACAACATAACTATAGCCAATCGTTGTATGCTTTGTAGTACCTTTTTTCGCAGCAAGCACAAAAGCACCTGAAACCATGGCCAATAAGGCTGTACCCAAATGAAACCAACCTAAATTAGAATTTACAAAGCCATACATTGCGGAACTGTCTTATAATTTATAAGAACTCAAATTTCTAAAATTGGCACAATCTCCGTTTCTAATTTTGCTGTTCTTATTAACTGAACATTATACAGTAATAACTACATTTCCTTTTTTATGTCCTTTGTCAACATACCTGTGAGCCTTTACTATTTGTTCCAGAGGGTAACGTTTGTCTATTACTGATCTTAGTCTTCCTGCCTCGCAGAGTTCTTTAAGAAAGATCAAATCTTCAGCCTTTAACTTAAGATTGTTTGACAAAGCAAGAACATTTAAATAGATCCCTGTCTTTGACAGTTGTTTTTTACGTTTTGAAGGTGCAATCTTGCCTACTGCATCAAAAATGACATCATAAACTTCACTACTTTGTGTAAAATCTTCCTGGGTGTAGTCAATAACCTTATCGGCTCCGAGAGACTTTACCATTTCTAAATTCGTAGTGCTGCATACGCCTGTAACTTCTGCTCCAAAGTACTTGGCGAGCTGTATGGCAAAAGTGCCAACACTGCCAGAGGCGCCATAAATTAATACCTTTTGACCCTTCTGAATATTGGCTTTTCTAAGATTAAGCAAGGCGGTTAATCCACCATTAGAAAGCGGGGCAGCTTCCTCGTAGGACATATTGGTTGGTTTTAATGCAAGCACCCCATTTTCAGGAATACAGCGATACTCGACATAAGCGCCAAATTCAAATTCAGTGGATGCAAAAACAGGATCTCCTACCTTAAACAACGTAACATCTTTTCCGACTGCTTCAATTTCTCCAGCCAGTTCCATTCCAAGTATCTTTTTTCTTGGCCCCTTGAAACCTATCATTATACGCATCATGGGCTTGAAAAAGAAATCTCTGAGAGGTCCTAAGCCAGGCTCTAAACGGCGAACTTTAGTATCTCCTATATGTACAGTTGTAGCCTTTACCTTTATCAGTACCTCATTATTTTTGGGATAAGGCTTTTCGATTTCTTTAAACTCAAGAACCTCCGGTGGTCCATATTTGGAACATACAACTGCTTTCATTTTTCCATATTAAATTTTAATCTATCGAACTAACTGATTTATAGTGAGGCATAATGGATTAGCTAATCTATGCCTTGATGTTGATTAGGTCATGATATGTGAAGCTTTTTTTCTTACTTCTTAACTTGTTTGAGAGCCAGATTAAGACATTATATAAAAGTACCAATCCAAGTCAGGAAAGAATATTTCTAAAACACCCATTGCTATTAGAATCATTGTGAATAGAAACATGAAGCCAATTGTAGCATTGAGATTTTTATCTTCTTTTAAAACTTGTTCAAAACCTCTTGATTTGTCACTCACAGCATAGCTGATAAAGGCTCCTGGATAGCTGAAGAATTTAACAAAGAACACTATCAGCAGTAACTTTATGACGATCCACATATTAGGGCTACTTAGAATTTTGTTGATTTAAGCTACACTTAACTAACAGACAACAGCAATAAACTTACATTTTTTTAACTAAAAATCATATATTCGAAACTAAACACAGGAATATTATATTTAACAAACTGCAAGATATACATCTGGAAATAAACCGGCACAATCCGCATACTCTTAATTCTGCTAATAAAAACTACCTTTAAGAGGCCTAGGCAATCGTCAATCCAACAGGCTTTTATTGTTTATCTCCACCATCAGCTCCCCTGGCATCACAATTTCACTTACCATACAAATTCGCAGGTAATTTGGCTATCTTTGCGCCGGCGCCGGCACAATGTTTTAGGCTGGCTGCTTTACCAATTAACTTTACATTCTGACAACCTGGCTCCGGGCGGCGACAGACATATATTCTTTCGCCAGGTCAGTTACATTATCTGCGGCAACACCTGCAGTAAATGTAGCCGCAAAGGAGCAACCTGATTTATGAAGACTTATCTCCGTATACTACAGTACGCAAGGCCCTATAGCCGATTTGTGCCACTTTATACCATTTTCACTATTCTGGGCATTATTTTCGGCCTTTTTAATTTTGCACTTATCATGCCGTTGCTCAACGTGCTCTTTGGCACCATTGGCGCCGAGGATGCCACGATTATGGTAGCAGAAAAGCCCGAATTTAAAATGTCGGTTGAGTTTATTGCCGATTTCTTTAACTACTACTTTGGGCAGGTTATTCTGGAGCAGGGCAGGCAGGGCGCGCTTGTATTTGTATGCACGGTGCTAATTGCTTCGGTTTTTCTGGCCAACCTCTTCCGCTACCTCGCCTTTAGGGTAATTGGAGCGCTACGGGCACATGTGGTGCAGAAAATGCGGCATGCGGTGTATGAGCGTGTAACCGAACTGCAATTAGGCTACTTCTCTAACGAGCGCAAAGGCGACCTGATGACACGCCTGACCGTGGATATCCAGGAAGTAGAAAACTCGGTGGTAAATACCTTAACTGTAATTGTGCGGGAGCCGATCAGCATTATTGCCTTCTTTGTGGTGCTGTTTACCATGTCGGTAAAATTAACGCTGTTCACCTTGCTTCTGCTACCAATATCGGGTGGTATAATTGCAGGCATTTCGAAGCGCCTAAAACGAAAGGCGCAGCAAGGCCAGGAGTCGCTAAGCTTTATCCTGACAATTATAGACGAAACGCTGAGCGGCATACGGGTTATCAAGGCATTTAATGCAGAGCCTTTTATTCTAAACAAATTCAACGGGCAAAACAATCGCTACGCCGACATTCAACGATCTATAGCCAACAAACGTGACCTGGCATCGCCGCTTTCAGAGTTTTTAGGTGTAACAGTGGTAGCAGGCCTCCTGTACTATGGTGGTATGCTGGTGCTCACACAGCAATCGGAGCTAGGGCCGAGCGAGTTCATTACCTATATTGTGCTCTTTTCGCAGGTACTGGTACCGGCCAAGGCCATGTCTTCGTCGTTTAGCAATATTCAGCGCGGCCTGGTATCGGGGGAGCGGGTGCTTTCTGTTATCGACACAAAACCAACAATAGTAAACAAACAAGGCGCAACAGAGCTAAAATCTTTTGAGCACAACATCGAGTTCCGTAACGTGAACTTTGGCTACGAGCAGAGCCCTGTGTTGCAGGATATTAACATTACCATACCCAAAGGCAAAACGGTGGCGTTGGTGGGGCCGTCGGGTGGCGGCAAGTCTACACTGGCCGACCTAATCCCAAGGTTTTACGATCCGCTCTCTGGCCAGATTCTGATTGATGGGCACGACATGCGCGACTATACCATAGAATCGGTTCGGGACAAAATGGGTGTGGTAACGCAGGAGTCGATTCTGTTTAACGATACCATTTTCAGTAACATTGCTTTTAACAAAACCGATGCAACCGAGGCCGAGGTTATAGCCGCCGCCAAAATTGCCAATGCCCACGAGTTTATTATGCAAACCCCCGACGGCTACCAAACTACTATCGGCGACAGAGGCAGCAAGCTTTCAGGAGGGCAGCGGCAGCGCATCAGCATTGCGCGGGCTATTCTGAAAAACCCGCCCATCCTGATCTTAGACGAAGCCACCTCAGCTCTTGACACCGAGTCGGAGAAGCTGGTACAGGATGCCCTTACCAACCTGATGCGTAACCGCACTTCTATTGTAATTGCGCACCGCCTTAGCACCATTCAGCATGCCGACGAAATACTGGTTTTACAGAAGGGGCGCATTGTTGAACGGGGCACGCACGAGCAGCTCGCCCTTACCGACGGACTCTATGCACGACTGATTCAGTTACAACTGAGCTAGGAGAAAAAGCAGGCATGGGTACCGGCATATAAACCTTGCTAATAAGGGTTTTATACAAAAGTCGTATTTTTTTTATAATTTTATCAAAATTACGATGTTGCACCCAAAACCAGCTTTACCCTATGAAAGCTCTCAAAACTATTCTAGACCTGGTGGTGATTGCCTACGTTTTACTGGTTATGCTGCTCCTAACATCACTATTAGATGCAGCTACCTTCTTTAACCTCTCTACTGAGTCGCAGCTTCATACTCTATATAAAGTCCTATTAACAACCGGTGCTGCCCTTCTGGTGGCCAGGCTGTGCCTGGGATACATTATAGTGGCCGATAAAAAACACCATTTGCACAAGGCACAGTTAAAAATAAACGAACTCAAAGCGGAGCTTTACGAGCGGCGGCAGGCTTACCGGAACAAAAACCACCAACCACTGGAAATGGAAACGTGGCAAACAGCAGAAAACTAAACACCATACATGATCACTACAATTCTGGCAGAGCTTGTGCAGGCACAAAAAACACTGGCCGCCTTTATCGCTGATACAGCTAACACCGCAGCCATAGAACAAGCCGCTGTGCTAATGGCACACTCTATTAAATCGGGTGGAAAAATTTTGTCTTGCGGCAACGGAGGCTCCATGTGCGATGCCATGCACTTTGCTGAGGAGCTCACCGGCCGCTACCGCCACGACCGAAAAGCACTGCCGGCCATTGCTATTGCTGATGCCAGTCACATGAGCTGCGTCAGCAACGACTATGGTTACGATGCTGTTTTCTCGCGCTACGTGGAGGCGCTGGGGCAATCCGGAGATGTATTGCTGGCCATTACCACCAGCGGCAACTCTGGTAATA
This sequence comes from Pontibacter sp. 13R65, assembly GCF_047525655.1. Classification (NCBI taxonomy): domain Bacteria; kingdom Pseudomonadati; phylum Bacteroidota; class Cytophagia; order Cytophagales; family Hymenobacteraceae; genus Pontibacter; species Pontibacter sp. 13R65. Next base: position 200,588 of record NZ_JBLIQL010000007.1, on the reverse strand, counting down.
TTCTAAAAGCAGCCGAAGCCGCCCGCGCTAAAGGCATGAAAGTAGTAGGCCTTACCGGAAAAGACGGAGGCAAACTGGCGCCACTCTGCGATGTGGAAATTCGGGTACCACACCAAGGCTACTCCGACCGGGTACAGGAAGTACACATTAAAGTAATTCACATCCTGATCCTGCTCTTAGAGCAACAACTGATTGATTCCCCCCAGGGGCTTTAAACATAAAACAGGCTCCGGAAGGGCATTTTCATTAGAATAATTTGATTGCTGATGACTGAAAGGTTGAATGGCTAAAGAATTAAATGGTTGTTCGAAGAGTACATCTGTTTTTTCTTAAACTTTTAACTCCTTGCTAGTGAAGGGGAGCTAGTATCTAACATCCACAATTTATTCATAGGCCACCTTCATTAGCATAAGCAAACTAATACCCCGACCAGTTTTTGGCTTTTCAACATAAAAAAATTAATCGGCGGCAACTTTTTAGCCGTTGTTTTTGGTTAGAAAACAAATTACACGTTTACAGCTCTTGCCGTTGACTACAAAATGCGGTACTGTGGCTGCCAAAAACAGTACTGGTAGCAGCTATGCCTGCACAGGGAAATTATTTTGATATTAGAACATGCTCATTAAAACATTCGGAAGCGCAGTACAAGGAGTAAACGCATACACTATCACCGTAGAAGTAAACGTAGGAGCTGGAACCAAATACTATGTAGTCGGCTTACCAGACAACGCTATCAAAGAAGGAGAACAGCGTATAGATTCTGCCTTAAAGCAATACGGTTACCGCATGCCCCGGCAAAAGGTGGTAGTAAACATGGCTCCCGCCGACATTCGGAAAGAAGGCTCTGCCTATGACCTGACCATTGCTCTGGGCATACTCGCTTCTTCTGCCCAGATCGAGACAGGCAAGCTCTCCGAATACATTATTATGGGCGAGCTGTCTTTAGATGGGTCGCTCAGGCCTCTGAAAGGAGTACTGCCCATTGCCATACAAGCGCGTAAAGAAGGTTTTAAAGGATTTATTTTGCCGGAGCACAACGCCCGTGAAGCCGCCATTGTAAACAACCTCGAAGTTATTGGTGTTACCAACCTGCAGGAGGCGGTGGAGTTTCTGGATGGCAAGCGCCAGATAGCTCCCACCATCGTAAACACACGCGAAGTATTTGATAGCGCTGTAGACCAATATGCCGCCGACTTTGCCGATGTGCAGGGGCAGGAAAATATTAAAAGAGCCCTGGAAATAGCAGCAGCCGGAGGTCATAACGTGATTATGATTGGCCCGCCCGGAGCTGGCAAAACCATGCTGGCGAAACGCTTGCCCTCCATTCTGCCGCCTCTCTCACTCTTTGAAGCACTAGAGACAACCAAAATTCACTCTGTGGCTGGTAAGTTGGGTACAGCAGCATCGCTGTTGTCTACACGGCCGTTCCGGTCGCCGCACCATACTATTTCAGATGTGGCACTGGTAGGAGGTGGCGGTGTGCCACAACCTGGCGAAATATCGCTTTCGCACAACGGGGTTTTGTTTCTGGACGAATTACCAGAGTTTAAGCGCACCGTGCTGGAAGTAATGCGGCAACCCTTGGAGGAGCGTCGTGTAACTATTTCGCGCGCCAGAACCTCTATAGATTTCCCGGCTAATTTTATGCTGATTGCCAGTATGAACCCCTGTCCGTGCGGTTATTATAATCATCCCGACAAAGAATGTGTGTGCGGCCCGGGCATTGTGCAGCGCTACCTCAACAAAGTGAGCGGCCCCCTGCTCGACCGCATTGACCTGCACGTAGAAGTTACTCCCGTTACTTTCGATGAGATGACCTCAACCCGCAAGTCTGAGGAAAGCAGCACCATTCGTGAACGTGTCGTAACCGCTCGTGAAGTACAGCGCCAGCGGTTCGAAGCTTATGACACCATTCATTCTAACGCCATGATGCCCTCACAAATGGTAAAGGAGATCTGCCAGATAAACGAGGCAGGCAGAACGCTACTTAAAACTGCTATGGAGCGTCTGGGCCTATCGGCCAGGGCTTACGACCGCATACTAAAAGTAAGCAGAACCATTGCAGACCTGGCAAAAAGCGAAGAAATAAAAATTGAACATTTGGCAGAAGCCATACAATACCGCAGCCTTGACAGAGAAGGATGGGCAGGCTAGTTAAACATGCCTTAACAATTTAATAAACATCAATTTACACAAAGCAGCTGCATCAATTGCAGCTGCTTTTTTTGTTTAACTTAAGAAATAGCTTCTTCTGGATCAGCAACCATCAAACTTAAAAAAGATAATATTTTTTATACTTTCCTGGAAACAGCCCGTATTAGGCTAACATCTGGCCAATAAAAAACTTGGCTATTAGTAACCCTAAACCCTAAAGTATTACGATTATGAAAAAGACAATTCTATCTCTTGTATTTGCTTTAGCAACTATAGTTGCAGCACAAGCACAAGGACCACGTATTGGTGTGAGAGCAGGTGCTAACCTCGCCGGATTTGAAGGTAATGACAATGATGCTTTTAAAAGAAGATGGGGCTTCCATGCCGGTTTAACCACCAGCTTTGGCATCATAGATAATTTTTTAACGATTCAGCCAGAAGTACTTTACACGCAAAAAGGAGCTCAGAGCGAAATCGAAATGCTTAAACTGCGCACCAGCTTTATAGAAGTTCCTGTTCTGGGTAGAATTAATGCTGGCCCGCTTTATTTTGAATTAGGCCCACAGGTAGCAGTTCGTATTAGCGAGAAAGCAGAGTGGTCTAATCAAAGCGGATCGTTTATGCTAACGGATGATGATATAAATAGTCTGCGTCGCACCAATATTGGGTATGCAGCAGGTGTTGGTCTTACTGCTACTCCACTGGGCATGAGCCTAGGTGTGCGCTATACTTCAGACTTCTCAAGGGCGTTTGACACAAGCGGAAACAATCCTAATCTTAGGAATTCCGTATTCATGTTAACAGCCGGCTTTGCATTGCCAACCCGTTAACCCGTGACACCCATTAGTACAAAATAAAACTTATTATAGCACCCGCGCCTGAAGGCCGGGTGCTTTTTTTTTCGCCACCTAATTACCAGCTATATTTCTCATAGCCAATATCATATTAAACTATTTCCTACATATTCCAAGTCGCTATATATTCAATATATATATTTTGGCCCGCTTGTTGTTATATTCAATATGAAAGTACGTGTTTAACAAAACAAGGGCAAGGCAGAAAGCAAGAGCTTTATAGAAGAAAAACAATATATATAAATTAATATTTTATTAAATAACTTTGCTATCTCCTGCTCTTAAAAGCACGTATAAAGGTCAACTATAAAACATTTAATGATTATGAAAAAATTATTCCTAGTATGTTCTATTCTGTTTGCTACTGCCACTCTTGCGCAGGCCCAAACAGCGAAATTCGGTATTCGAGGCGGCGCCAATATTTCAAACTTATCGGGTGATTTACAGAATGAGGATCTGTTTAAGAACAAAATTGGTTTTCATGCTGGGGCTACGTTGAACTTTGGTATTGTTGGTGACTTTTTTTCCATTCAGCCAGAGCTATTATATTCTGTTAAGGGCTTTAAATACGATGAAAAAGTGCCTGTACTTTTAGGCGTTGGTAACCCTGGTTACCGCGAAGGTCATGTAAATTACAATTACCTCGACTTACCTATTTTGGCAAGAATAAAAGCTGGTCCACTTTATTTTGAAGCCGGTCCGCAGGTTGCCTACCTGATAGGTGTTAACAACCAGGTAAAAACATACAGCAGCAATGGAACTCTGGTAAGCGAAAGCTCTAGCCAAAGAAGCAAAGAAGGATTATCTGATTTTGAGGCTGGCTACGCAGCTGGTATTGGTTTTGCTTCTAACAATGGCATCAGCTTTGGGTTGCGCTACAATGGCAACTTCAGCGATTTTGTAAAAAATGATGTAAATTTTGGCGGCGATGTGTCAAATGCACGCCACTCAATAATTATGGTTACTGTTGGTTTTACAGTAGGAAACTAATTGTAATTTAGTTCAGTAAAAGGTCAGCTTTACCTTCTGGTAAGGCTGACCTTTTACTTTATAAGTTATTAGGATACAACAACTAAGAGCCTACAAAACTTCAGCTACTCGCTTATGTTGTTGGCAAACATCAGGCAACGACTCAAACTTAAGCTTTAAACTTCTTTCTTATCGCGACACGCGCAACAGCGTCGTGGGTTCTTAACTTTTTTGGGCGAGGTCAGTACAAGAGGGAAGCTATTGACAATGACTACACACCTAACCAGTAAACCACGCACCTATGAAAAAGAAAGTTTTACTCCTGCTGTTGGTACTTAGTCCGATACTGGCAGCACAAGCCCAATACTTCCGGTTTGGCGGAAAAGCCGGTGGTGGAGTTGGCGGAGCTGTTGGCAAGGATGCTCCCTCTGAGCAGATAAACCGCTACGCCAGCGCTCATGTTGGTCTTATTGCCGCTTATGACTTTGTTTCGCCTGTTACGCTGCAATCAGAGCTGCTTTACATAAAAAAAGGATTTACCTATAGCAATTACGAAGCCAACCAAACCGATGCCTACTCCGGCGACTTGCGCCTGAATTACATCCAGCTGCCTTTACTTGTTAAACTTAGAGCAGGCGGCCTTTTTGTAGAGGCAGGCCCTTACGGTAGTTACCTGGTAAGTGTAAATAGCGACGTAAGCAGAATAGACCTTAGCACAGCAGGCAGCGCCTCTCCCGTTATCCTAGGCCAGCAGGGCTTTGATCGGAGCGAGTTTCAATCTTTTGACTATGGCTATGCCATTGGCGGCGGACTAGCCTTCGATAATGGTGTTTTTCTTGGCCTTCGCCACACAGGTGGCCTGCGCTCCTTTTCCAGCCAGGGCCTGAACATGAGAAACTCGGTATTTCAGCTTTCCATAGGTTACCTGTTGCCTGGCATCCTCTAACAACCCTTGGCCTCATGTTGGTTAATAAGCCTGCGGAAGGCCATTTTGATTAGAATAATTTGGTTGATTGTTGAATGGTTAAACTAAAAGTACTTTTTTTATTCTTCAACTCTTAACTCTCCTTATAACAAAAGCGGGGCTGCCTGAGTTTTCAGACAGCCCCGCTTTTGTTACATTGGTTATGGCTAATTGCTTTTGCTCATTTCGGTGTAGTATTGGTAAAACAGTGGTATGGTCTCTATACCCTTTAGGAAGTTGAAAAGGCCAAAGCTCTCGTTTGGCGAGTGGATGGCATCGGTGTCGAGGCCAAAGCCCATGAGCACAGAATCGATGCCCAATACAGATTTAAACATCGCTACAATCGGAATAGAGCCACCACTGCGCACAGGAACAGGTTTTATACCAAAAGCCTCTTCGTATGCTCTGGAAGCTGCCTGGTAAGCTACCGAGTTAGTTGGTGTTACCACTGGCTCTCCTCCATGATGTGGTTTTACAAGCACCTGCACACTAGGGGGAGCTATGCTCATAAAGTGCTTTGTAAACTTCTCCGTAATTTCTTCCGACGATTGGTTGGGCACCAGCCGCATCGAAATTTTAGCATAGGCCTTGGAGGCAATTACGGTTTTAGCACCGTCACCGGTATAACCTCCCCAAATGCCGTTTACATCAAGCGTAGGGCGAATAGAAACGCGCTCTCGGGTGGTATATCCTTTTTCCCCATGCACATCGGACAAGGCCAACGACTGCTTATACTTATCCAGATCAAAAGGTGCACGCCCCATCTCCTGTCGCTCCTCTTCCGATAGTTCCTCTACGTTATCGTAAAAACCAGGAATGGTAATATGGTTGTTCTCATCGTGCAGCGAAGCAATCATCTGGCAAAGAATATTGATTGGGTTGGCAACCGCGCCGCCATAGCTGCCGGAGTGCAGGTCGCGGTTAGGGCCTGTAATTTCTACTTCTACATAGCTCATGCCGCGTAGGCCTGACGTAATAGAGGGAGTGTCGTTGCCGAGCATGCCTGTGTCCGAAATCAAGATAACATCTGCTCTCAGGCGGTCGAGGTTATTTTTCACGAAGGTGCCCAGGTTGCTCGAGCCCACTTCTTCCTCACCCTCTATCATAAACTTAACATTGCAGGGTAGTGCATTGTGCTGCATCATGGTTTCAAACGCCTTTACGTGCATGTACATCTGGCCTTTATCGTCGCAGGCACCACGGGCATATATCTTTTCGTTTTTGATTACCGGCTCAAATGGTGGCGAATGCCACAACTCATACGGGTCGGCGGGCTGCACATCGTAGTGGCCGTAAACCAGCACAGTGGGCAAAGCAGGATCTACTATTTTCTCGCCATACACAATCGGATAGCCAGCCGTTTCGCAAAGTTCTACGTTCTCTGCGCCGGCATCTTCTAACTTTTGTTTCACGAACTCGGCCGTTCTAAGTACATCGGCCTTAAACTTAGGATCGGCACTAACCGAGGGAATACGAAGCATGTCCATCAGTTCGTTCACAAACCTGTCTTTGTTTTCGGAGATATAGTTTTTTAGCATAATCGATTAAGAATTGGATCTTTTTATGAAAAATGCCACCCCCGATTAAAGGGTGGCATTTACTATTTTGTCGGCAAGATGCCGGACGAAGCACTTGTGCAGGCACTTATCTTTTGCGCCCCAATTTAATAGTGGTTTTACTTTCTTCGCCCTGTAGCAAACGGTTAATGTTTTTACGATGAGTGAGCACAACAACGGCAAACAACACGAATCCAAATACTATGAGTACCGGGTTCTCAGGGTTAAAGCGAGGCAGCAGCAACAGGATAGGAAAAGCAAGCGCTGCGATCATGGAACCAAGCGATACATACTTGGAGGTAAAAAGTACGATCATGAAAATAACGATACAAACAAGCGCTACTTCCGGCTGCACAGCCAGCATCATACCTAGCAAGGTTGCTACGCCTTTGCCGCCTTTAAACTTCTCGTACACCGGGAAAATATGACCTAATACGGCCAAACCGCCCAGTATCAACTTAAACGTAATCAGGTTATCTGCTTCAATGGCATTAAACAGGACAAGGAAATTTGCAAGCGAGGCAGCAGCCCAACCTTTGAAGATATCGATAAACATAACGATAGCACCAGGCTTTTTGCCCAATACCCGAAATGTGTTGGTTGCTCCTGAGTTACCGCTACCATGCTGGCGGATGTCAATACCATAATAGGCTTTGCCCAGCCACACCGCCGTACAAATAGCACCAATCAGGTATGCGGCTACAAAAAGCAAAACAAACAGAAGTATATTCATGAATTATAAAATTATAAAACAGCCATAACCATATTATAACTGAAAGGCTTTATTAAAGCCTGCTAGCCTTATACGAAAAGACGTAAATATAGCTAAATCTTAATCTAATCTCCAATATGAGCCCCACTTAAACTTTATACCCAAGTTTCTAGTTCCTGGTTCTAAAAATTTGCTTCTACTCGCATCAAACTACTAAAAATTACTACGCGGAACAAGTACCTCCTACTGCACATAGGCATTGTACCCTTACATAAGTGGAGCCAAAGTCATGTATTAACCTGTTAGGAAACATGACTTTGGCTCCACTTATTACACCCCCTAAAAATTTTATTTCCAGGACTGCTTTTATTTTATGCCGATGCTAAAAAATAGCTTAGGCAAATCTGCAACAGCAGGGTTAGTTGTACTCTTCTTCGTTATACTCTTCTTCTAAAGCGCCTCTTTTGCTCTTTTTCTTCTTCTTATTACTGTCTTCTTCGTCGTAGTCGTAACCTACCGGAGCGGCATTATCGAAAGATCTGGCTGCAGAAGAGAGCTTAAAGTCTTCTTTCCCGTTCAGGTAACTGGTTCTAAAGTAGCTCACAAAATTGGTGCGCTCAGCAGGCTGCGCCACAAAAAAGCCGTAGTTTGTAGCGGTTAGCTCCCGGCTTCCTTTAGACTTAGACCGGATAACCTTGTTGAACTTATCGTCAGATGAATCTATAATAAGGCCGTTGTCTACAAAACTGAAGTAGTACCAGTTGTACACATCTGACTGCAGGTACAGATTGACCACAGGTTTGCCATACTCTTGGCGCACTTCCAAATACCCATCCACCTGTGCGTTAATGTCTTCTTTCAGTATGCCTGCCAAGCTAATTTTGCCTACACTGTGCCAAGCCTTTTTCTCTGCCGACCAATTTAAGTTTACATTGTTTAGCAGCAGACTCCGAACCAGTTTGGAAGAAACAGAAGGCAGCGGAACATGCTTGCTGGTGCTTCGCTCTTTATATTTAAGGGCATCGCGATTATTTAAGAAATCGGCAATTCTGTTAAAGGTTTCTTCATCTGCTGTAACTGCAGCCGGCAAGCCTTCGGCATTTTCTTTCAGCCCTTTGGCCATAATGGCAAGGGCCGGAGCAGGCACATTTAGGTCGAAAGCCATAAAAGCGCTTATCAGGTAGAGGCTGCTGTCTATGTTGGCAGTACCTGCGCCGGTAGCTTCTATTCCAAAGTTTTTAGTTGATTTCAGCAAGTTCAACTTGCCCTTAAAGTTTAACTTGTTCGACTCCGGGTTAAAGCGGAGCACGTTGCCTTCGTAAGAAGCCGGATCGTTTAGAATTTTAGCGTCGCCGATTTCAAACTCATTTTTGTCTTTGTTGTAAGTCAGCAAACCATCAACGGTAAACAGGTCCAGGTCTTCTTCTTCAAGCTTTCTGGAAACAAAGGTTTGATACATATCTGCAGAGCCGGCAGCTAAATGAAGTCCGCTGCGCAAAGGTACTCCATCAGCTGTTTTTGGGTTGGAGAGCGGAATAAGTATTTTTTCGGGGTTCAGAGAATCGCGCTTAAACGGAAACCAGTCTGTATCGGCAGCATCGCCAGAGAAGTTGAGCTTCAGGAAACCATCGAAGTTCATATACTTCTGCGAGGAGTTCATGGCGACTTTACCTTTGTATACGATGCTCGGAAACACAGGGAAAGGACTAGTCTCCCCTACCGTTGCCACAGCAGTAGTAAAAGAAGGCAACTTCTTTTTAGAGTTAGCGGCAACTGGAGCACCATAGGCAAAATCTGAAAAATGCAGTTCGTAAGGAGTGTCTGTTGAGGTTTGGTAGGTATAGCTTGCATCGCCCTTAAATGCGTTACGCGACAGAATACGGATGTTGCCAGCATGCATTTTATGGAACTGGTGCAGGGAATCTGCCATAATGGAAGCATTTTGCAAAGGCTTCATTTCGGCACCTGCTGTAATCTCAATTTTACCGCTATCAGGCACGATGTAAGAATCGGCTACCGCAATATGGGGTACGCCAATAGCCTGTAGTGCATTTTCTTTGAGATCGTATTGCCCGCTGGCAGCCATAAAGCGCAAGCCGACCTGCTCAGGGTGCAAGGAGTAAAATAGGTTGCTGGCACCATCTGTGTTGGCTTTCAAGTTAACTTTTTGCCTGGCAATGTCCCAGGTGCCGCTGCTTAGCGAGGTTTTATACTGCGCCTTAGGAAACTCCAGGCTGGCGGCTCCTTTCTGCACTGTTTCGAAATCGACTAAGCCTTTTGCCAGATTATAGTGTACATGCACCTGCCGCGCATCTAATGCGGGTTTATCTTTGGTATCAGACTTTAAAATGAGCTGCCCGTTTTTAGCCGAAAAGCTGCGCTGGTTAAACAAGAACCTATCAGACAGCAACAGCGATGTTTCGCTATCAAGCTTGCCGCTACCATACAACCCGTAAGGTGTGAGCTTTACCAGGCCTTCTAACAAGAAAGGCTCTTTGTATAACTTCATGGGTTCTGACAAAACACGGAGGTTCATGGTATCAGCTTTTGGCAACCAGCGCATGCTGTAAGCCGCCAAGGTAGCTCCAGGCAAATCTGCGTCTCCGGCTTTAGGTTCAGCTATTGTTACTGCCGTTCCATTGGGAGTGGTAACCGAATCCTGATAAAAAGTATACACAGGTGCCTGGAGGGTAGCAGTAAGGTATTTTAGTTTGCCTTTGCTCTGGAGGCCGCCTGCATTCATTACAATAGAATCGTACACAATGCCTTTGCCTCCAAAAACAGGAATACCGGCAACCGGTGCTTTATGATGAAAGCCCATAGCTCCATCTGGCATCATGACCACTTTGGTTTCGAAGGGAGGCATCATGCCGCCGGAGTGGAACCTGCCTTTGAACCCTACCTCACCACGCCGGGCATTGCTCAGGCTATCTACCTTGAATGGGAACATTTCGAAATACACAGTAGAGTCGTAGGCACCACCTAAAATATCGGGGCTCGAAAAAGAGAGCTGTCCACCTGAAAGCGCGTCGAATTTCGGGTAATCAGATAAATAATCTTTGCCAGATTTGTTGTCTTGCCTGTTTATGTAGAGCTTACCAGAGAACTTTCCACTGCTACCGGGCACAATTTGATTAATGGTTTTAGACTTGCTGTTCTTTTTGGGTTCTTTAGAGTTTAGCGACATGTACTTGAGTTTCTGCAAGTCTATGGAAAACTCATTGTAATCGAACTTAAATTCAGTTCCCTTAAAGGCAAGTTGGTTGGCATGTACTTCGCCGCTAAACTCCATGTCGCGGTTCGAAAGGATGGTGATGGTGCTGCTATCCGGAATGATGTAAATACTGGTGGTATCGCTGGTAAAGAATACTTTTCGCACACCACGCACTTCCAGCCTGTTAGTTTCGAGGTTCAAGGTCGCGTTTCTGCCAGATGGCACAAATGATTTAATAACCAGGTGATCGTAGTCGTGCTTGTGTTGCGAGGCTCCTACATAGTGCCAGGCTTTCTGCTTTAACCTGATGTGGCCGGAGGGTGCATCGTAGTCTATAAACCCTAGTTGCGCCAGCCTAAGGCCAGCATCTCTAAAACCCTCTTCAGGCAGTTTGGTGTACTTGGCTACATCCGACACATTAAACTCATTGGTATTCGCCTTGGTGGCATAGGCAATCAGTGGCTTAAGCGGGTGAAAAGTAGCCACTCCCACCAACTGCTGATACTGGCTGTTTGAAAAATAGGAGGCAGACTCCAGCCTTACCGGCACCAGCATTTTGTTGCTCACCGTCAGAAAGTCGATGTCTGAAGTAGCCAGATTCCAGTGCAGTCTCTCAGCCAGAATTTCCATCTGGTGGTAGTTATCCAGAAAAGGCGTATTACTGTGGGTTCCTTTTTCGCGGGTAAGGGTGAGGCTGTTGGTTGGCCTGGAGTAAACCAGCTGCATGGCAGGGTGCGTGAGCAAGTCTTTACCCTGGTAAATTTCTACAGAGGCACGTGAGGAGGTTAGTAAACTGTCTGAGATCACAAACCCACGCGATTCTGACCTGAACTTTTTGGCACCATTGTGTGATACCGTTATTTCAGAGGTCTTACCATCGAGGCAGCTGCTCCCCAATAGGTTGCCTGCCAACGAGAACCCGCCCCTGTACACCATGTTCTGATCAAGGTTCTTCAGCCTGGCATTATCTGTAAAAGAAATAAACTTTGGGTAACCTGTTTCGCCTTTGCTGCTCCTTTTCAGGCTTTTATACTCAAAAGCTCCTTCTATTGGCTCCTGCAGAATAGCAGAATAAGTTAATGTAGCATCTGGCACCTTATAAGCAGGTGCTGTAATACTAAAGCTGTACTTGCGGAAAATAGCTGAGGCAGGATTTCCGTTTACCTGCCACTCAAAATTGCCGCCTTCGCCTACAAAAAGCTGATGCGCCAGCACCACATGCCCGTTGGTATGTGCAATGGTCACCGAATCGTGAGGAGTAACAAAAGCAAGCGTAATGTTCTCGAGCTTTAGTGCCGGCCCTTCCACTTTAGGCTGCGCCGGAATAAAGCGTTGCTTTGCCTGCAGCGCCTGCTCTTTTTTACTTAAAACCGTTGCCTTTACCGGAGCGGTGCTGATGGTTCCCCAGGGGTCTTCTTCGGCACTTTGAGTAGGCTCCACTTCATCGTCCCATGAAATGTTATCCCACTCCGCGTTGTTGCTGTTTTCTTTGCCTGTTAGCTTGGCTGCTGGCCCTCCTTCGTACTCAAAGCTAAATTTGCCCCCTACTACCCTCAACTTCTGAAACTTGTTCTGAAACAGCAGGCCTGATGATAGGTACAGGCTGCTGGTTGCCAGAAAGCGCTCCAGGTTGGCCATGTCTTCCTGCTTTACGGATTTGGCTACTACCTCCAGCATGTTGTCTAAAGTGCTGCCACGCAGGTTGTGCCTGCTGCTGCCATCGGTGAACATACCAAAAAATTGTTCGAAGTGCGGCCGTGCTCGCATTTTCTTTTTATACATCTGCTGCGAGATGCTTACAATTTCCTGCTGCTGCCGCGAGGTTAACCTGCCGCTGTTCCAGAGTTCCTCTAGATTGGTGGCAAGGGTTTGGGCATTAGGTCCTTTTCCGTTAAGCAACAGGGCTTTTGCATCAGCAACAAACTCAGCAGGGTTTTCAGACAACTTCGACTGGGCCAGCGCCTGCCCAGAAAAAACAGAAAGTAAGAAGCAAAAGAAGGGGAGTAAGGATTGTTTCATGAGGGGGTAGGTTAGATAGCCTGGAAAATGGCGGAAACCCAGTTATTTTTTTCCCGGTGAGATTGATAAGTCAGGCCGAGTGCCACTGCCCTTTCGCGAATCTTGGAAAGGTCTTCTGTGTAAAAGCCGCTCAGCACCAACCAGCCTTGCGGTACCAGTACTGCTTTGTAAGCGGGCATATTGTCTAACAGCACGTTGCGGTTTATATTCGCCAGAATAATATCAAAAGGTTTCTCTCCGGCTATCTGCTCTGCGCCACCAAGTCTTACATCTATCTGGCAGGCATTGAGTTCGGCATTTTCGCGGGCATTCTCTACAGTCCAGTCTTCTATGTCTACGGCCACTAAGTCGGTGGCTCCCAGTTGGGCGGCTGCAATAGCCAATATGCCGGTGCCGCAGCCCATGTCCAGTACACGTTTGCCAGTGTGGCTCAGGGTAAGCTGGTTCTCGATCATGAGAGTAGTGGTTTCGTGGTGCCCGGTGCCAAACGACATTTTCGGATTAATGACGATATCGTATACCGCTGCTTCCGGCCGCTCATGAAAAGAAGCTCTTACCGATACCTGCCCGGCAATAAAGAGCGGCTCAAAATTACGCTCCCACTCCTCGTTCCAGTTCTGCCGCTCAATTGTCTGTACCTTGTATGTTACCTGCACCATGCTGCTATAGCGCTCCAGCACCTCGTCCAGCGCCTGCTGTTCAAACAATTCTTCGTTTATGTAGGCACAGAAACCATTTTCTGTTTCCACAAAGGCATCGAAGCCTAATTCTCCAAATTCGGCAATGAGTATGTCCGCAAATTCGGAGTTAACTTGTAAGTCTACTTCTACAAAATCCATGAAATTAATATTATGCCGCTCAATGTGTATGAGCAGGTAAAGGTATTGAGTAACACTATTCTGTCTGCTGAAATGGAAAGCACCTGCGTACAAGGCATCTGCCTGTGCAAAATTAATCCAAATATAATTATATATACCAATAATAGTAGCAAACCGCTACCTGTTTTTAGGTATGTTAAAGTTTTTATAATACTTGAGCTTTCCTTACCGAAACCGGGTTCTCCGGCTCATTCCCAATAACTAAATGCCCTTATACCGGGAAGTACAAAAAAGCCTCCGGAAGGGCATTTTTATTAGCAGAATTGGAGCATACAGCCTGCCTACTGCCGATCTATGTTGGTATCATTTCTGAAATTCTCAGCTAGTATGCTTTGCTTGCAGCAAGGCATTAAAAAAGCCCTGCTCGTTTCTGAGCAGGGCTTTTTTAATTGCTGTAACTGATATTAAAAAGACTTGATAATGTCGGTAAAGTCTCTTGATTTAAGCGAAGCACCTCCTATCAGGCCACCGTCTACATCTGCTTGTGAAAACAGCTCTTTTGCATTGCCTGGGTTTGCACTGCCGCCGTAAAGAATGGTGCAGTTAAAAGCCGCTTCAGCATCGAACATGCGCGAAAGTTGCTCTCTTATGTATGCGTGCATCTCCTGCGCCTGCTGGCTGCTGGCGGTACGGCCTGTGCCAATTGCCCAGATTGGCTCGTAAGCAATCACAATCTGGTCAAACTCTTCGTTGCTCAGGTACGACACGCTGTCTTTCAGCTGCTGCCCCACATACTCAAAATGGCGGTCGGCATCGCGTTCTTCCAGAGGCTCGCCACAGCAGAAAATCGGCTTAATGCCTTGCGCAAGAGCAGCTTTCATTTTTTTGTAAAGTGTTTGGGCATCTTCGTGGTGGTACTGGCGACGTTCGCTGTGGCCTACCAGCACATACTCCACTCCTACCGACTTGAGCATGGCTGCCGATACCTCACCGGTATAGGCACCACTTTCGTGCTCGCTCACGTTCTGAGCCGCCAGGAGCAGGTTGCCATTGCCTTGTGCCAACTTGCCTACGCTCTGCAGGTAAGGGAAAGGAGGCGTTACGATTACGGTCACATCGCCGCGACCTTCGTCTTGCAGCATGTTATCAATTTCTGATACCAGCGACAAGGCTTCCTCGTATGTTTTATTCATTTTCCAGTTACCTGCAACAATTTTCTTTCTCATAACTTATACTGTGTTGGTTAACGATTGATCTAGTGTTTAGCAACTTCCGTTGCAGTGTTGGCAATTTAGCAATTTATTCGGGCAAGACTTAAACCCCGGCAACTTTTGGCAAAAAGACACTGGACTCGCGCCACAGAACCCTACTACTTCGCCCGGCAAATTACCAGCGTGCGCCTCTCTTCACATATCATCTGCACTGCTTTCGCTCTTTATTTTCCTTTAGCCGACAGTGCTTCCTGCCGCACGAGTTGCGTGAACAGCCTGTCCAGCGTTTGCTGCGGCTCTGCACACAGGCCCGGGTGCACTGCCGATGTTTGTACTACGGTGCTGCGGGTGGCAGTTAGCCAGCGGAAGCGTGAGGCAATAGGCAACTTGCCAATAGGACCACCCTCGGCACCTCCTTTGCAAATTCGTACGAAAGCCTGAAGCCGCTCCTCCAGTTCCTGCACATCCAATTCAGCAGAAAAAGCCCGGAGTCGCTCTTCATTTAATGCGTAGCGCGTTTGCAGAAAGCCTTTGGAGGAGCAGTACACAATTACGCCCACATTTATAAACTCTTCGCGCTCTACACAGGGCACCACACGGATTACAGCGTACTCAAATAAGTGTCTCTCTTGCATCTTGGGCTGCTTTTATAAAAATGTCTGAATGGGCAACGCGTGTTTCCAGGTAATGTGCGTAGGCTTTGCGGTGTTCGCTGGCCGTTTCGAATGGCGAATCGCTGGTGAGCAGCCACTCGTCGGGTATAAGTGCTACAATGTCTTGTATGCGTTCGGGGGTTATGGCAGCCCGGGCTGCTGCATCGGCCGCTTCAAGCTCCGTGGCCTGAGGCAGCAGCACATGGTCTTTTATCAGCACAAAGGGCCGCTTGCCTTGCTCCTCCAGGTTCTGCCACGAATGATGAAAGTAAAAGGAGGCGCCATGGTCAATGAGCCACAGCTCTTTGTGCCAGATCAGCATGTTCGTGTTACGGGGCGTGCGGTCTACATTCATCACCAAGCAGTCGAGCCACACAATCTTAGAGGCCAGCGTAGCATCTATGGTGGTTACCAGAGAGTCGTAGGTGATGGCGCCGGTAAGATAGTGCAGCGCCAGGTTAAGTCCTCCACTTGCCTGTAGCAGGTCCTGAATTTCTTCGTCGGGTTCGGTGCGGCCAAAAGCGGCATCCACTTCAATAAAAACAATCTCCGGCACCTTTAGCCCCAGTGCACGCGCCAGTTCTCCGGCAATAAGCTCCGCGATAAGTGCTTTTACTCCCTGACCGGCTCCTCTAAATTTTACTACATATAGAAAATCGTCGTCGGCCTCTACAATGGCTGGCAAAGAGCCGCCTTCGCGCAAGGGCGTAACGTAGCGCGTCATGGTCACGGTTCTAAGTTCGGGAGGACTATAGGTCATACGTATACAAGCTTTTGTAAAGTTAAATTCTGCTAATGAAAATGGCCTTCCAGAGGGGTTTGGGAGATTTTAGATGCTAGACTTTAGATGCTAGACTTTTTTCTAAAACTGGTTTCTGATAGTGCTCCAACTTTTACCAGACGCTCGCAGGAGCTGCGAGGTTCTTGCCATTCTTTTGCCAATCAACCAATTAACAACCAACCTCAGATAATTCTAATGAAAACGACCTTCCGGAGGCTTATAATGCTGCTTTGGCCGCCTGGCAAGCAAGAGGTAAAACAGCACTATAAGCTATCCTAAAGGCAGGTTTTCCAGAAAAACTTACAGTTTATCTTTCAAGAATCGGGCCGTATGGTTTCCGTCGAGCTTTGCCATATCTTCCGGGGTTCCTTCGAACAGCAGGTGCCCTCCGTTGGTACCGCCTTCCGGGCCTAAGTCTATAAGCCAGTCGGCCGACTTTACAATGTCCATGTTATGCTCAATGATGACCACGGTATTACCATTCTCGATGAGTGCGTTCATGGAGGTGAGTAGCTTGCTGATATCGTGGAAATGAAGTCCGGTGCTTGGCTCGTCAAAAATAAACAGAATGTTTTTATTGAACTGGGTAGCGCCTTTGGTCAGGAACGAAGCCAGCTTTACGCGCTGCGCCTCTCCACCAGACAAAGTATTGCTCGACTGCCCCAACCGAATATAGCCTAGCCCCACATCGTTAAGCGGTTTCAGACGTTCCAGTATCTTCTGCTGATCGGCAAAAAACTCCAGGCTGTCGGCAATGGTCATATCCAGCACCTCCGAAATGTTCTTGTCGTTGTGTTTAATATCGAGCACATCTTGCTTAAAGCGCTGGCCATGGCAACTGTCGCAGGTCAGGTAGATATCGGCCATAAACTGCATCTCTATTTTCACCTGGCCTTCGCCCTGGCACACTTCGCAACGGCCACCTTCTATGTTGAAAGAGAAATGCGACGGCTTAAAGCCTCGTGCTTTCGCTAAAGGCTGGTCGGCATACAGGGTCCGGATGGCATCATACGCTTTTACATAAGTTACAGGGTTGGACCGCGACGATTTGCCTATCGGGTTCTGGTCTACAAACTCTACGTGCTCTATTTTGCTGTAGTCGCCCTGCAGTTTATCGTGTTTACCTGTTGCCTCGGAAGTAGTACCATTCAGTTTCTGCATAGCCGGGTACAAAATTTTCTTTACTAGTGTAGATTTGCCGGAGCCGCTCACTCCTGTCACCACCGTCATTACCTCCAGCGGAAATTTAACGGTTAGGTTTTTCAGGTTGTTTTCGCGGGCACCCACAATTTCTACGTAGTTGCGCCACTTACGCCGCTGCGCCGGCACAGGCAGCTCCATTTTGCCGCTCAGGTATTGGCCTGTGTAGGTTTCGGCGGTCGCAATCATTTCTTCAAAGGTGCCCTGGAACATCAGGTTGCCGCCACCAGAACCAGCCTCCGGACCAATATCAATGAGCTGATCAGCGGCTTTCATCATCTCTTCCTCGTGCTCCACCACAATAACCGTGTTGCCAATCTGCTGCAACGAGCGCAGCACGCCAATGAGTTGTTCGGCATCTTTAGGGTGCAGGCCAATGCTTGGTTCATCCAGAATATACATAGAGCCCACCAAAGCACTTCCCAGAGAAGTGGCCAGATTAATACGCTGGCTTTCGCCTCCTGAGAGGGTATTGGAGAGGCGGTTGAGGGTAAGGTAACCCAGCCCCACCCGCACCAGGTAGCCCAGGCGGTTGGTTACCTCCACAGCCAAGCGCTCGGCTATGTTGCGTTCGTGCTCCGAGAGCTGCAGGTTCTCGAAAAAGGTAAGCACCTCCGTAATGGGGAGCAGCACCAGGTCGGTAATGCTTTTGCCGCCTATTTTTACATAGCTGGCATCTTTCCGCAGGCGCGAGCCACGGCACTCAGGGCAGGTGGTGCGGCCTCGGTAACGCGATTGCATTACGCGGTACTGGATCTTGTGCGACTGCGACTGAATGTGTTTGAAAAAGTCGTTGAGGCCTTCGAAGTACTTATTGCCGGTCCAGAGCAGTTCCTGCTCCTCAGGGCTCAGCTCGTTGTAAGGCCGGTGAATAGGAAAATCAAAACGGATACCATTTTTGATCAGAGGCTGCAGCCATTCATTCATTTTATCGGAACGCCAGGGCGCAATAGCTCCCTCATACACCGTTAAGCTTTTATCCGGAATAACCAGGTCAGGATCTATGCCGAGCACACTACCAAAACCTTCGCAGGTCTGGCAGGCGCCGTAGGGGTTGTTAAAGCTGAAGAAGTTAACAGTTGGCTCCTCGAACACAATGCCGTCCAGCTCAAACTTGTCAGAAAATACCCTTACCACGTCGCCATGCATTACACGACATTCGCCGTGGCCCTCAAAAAAGGCCGTTTGCACAGAGTCAGCAATCCGAAACTGCAGGTCCTCGTCTTCTTTGTAAATAACGGCACGGTCTATTAGAATGTATACCTCATTGCCAAGGTCTGGCAAGTCCCCTAGCAGCTCTTCAATAAAATACACTTGCCCCTGGGCGTAGATGCGGGAGTAACCTTTTTGCAGCAACAGATCCAGCTCTTTTACAAGCGGGCGCTCTACCTGCAGTTGCAGCGGAGCCAGAATCAGAACCCGGGCTTCGTTTTCGAGGCTGAAAATAAAATCCACTACATCGGTTACCGTGTCTTTCTGCACCACCTCCCCCGATACAGGCGAGTATGTTTTGCCAATGCGGGCGTAGAGCAGCTTTAGGTAATCGTAGATTTCGGTATTGGTGCCAACAGTGGAGCGGTTGTTTTTAATGCTCACCTTCTGCTCAATGGCAATGGCCGGGCTAATGCCTTTAATGTAATCTACGTCAGGTTTATCCATGCGGCCCAGGAACTGGCGGGCATAGGAGCTAAGGCTCTCCACGTACATGCGCTGCCCCTCGGCATAAAGCGTGTCGAAAGCCAGCGATGACTTGCCGGAACCCGAGAGGCCGGTGATCACAATAAATTTATTGCGCGGAATAGCCACGCTCAGGTCTTTCAGGTTATGGACTCTGGCCCCTTTTATAATAATATTATTCCGGGGGTCGAGCGTATCGATATTTTGTTCAGAATTGTTTGCCATACAGCCAGGTGAGCCATGCTTTGAATGGCACAGGAGCCATTTAAAACCGAAGCCCAAAACTTAATTTGTTTAATTTGCAAAGGTACAAATACTTAACCTGATTTAGAAGGTCCTGGTTACAGTTGCCGCTGCTTTTGCTCAAACAGTGACTGTTCTTCTACATAAACGTCAGCATAGCACATGGCTGCTGCGCCCAGTACTGGTAATAACCTGCTTACGCATTATTCTGTTGCCATATTTACCGCTGCCGGATTTACTTTTTTTGTTTGATTTAGTAACTTAGCCTAGGCAGTTGGCAAATTTTTACAGCTGTCTGGCACTTTCACCCGTATGGATTTAGTAAATAATGTTTAAACCAAACCATCATTAACAAATTATATTTATGGGAAAAGGAGATAAAAAATCGAAGAAAGGTAAAATAGCAAAAGGAAGCTATGGCAACAGCAGACCACGCCAGGCTAACAAAAAAACAGAAGCTCCTAAAAAAGAAGCTACAGCCTAACTACCTGATACAAAAGCATAAACAGAAAGGCGTTGTTCCAACTTTAGGAGCAACGCCTTTCTGTTTTAAGAATACTGGCAACTGCAGGAACAGTAACACGAGCTGTACCGCGCTCTTGTATTACCACTTACTGTCATATCCAAAGCAGAGTACGGCAGTGTCCTAAAACAAATTTGCATATTCCAATAAATTAGTTAACTTTAGTAAAAGTGCTTCCTGTAAAATATACCGATGAGCAGGTAAAGTGGTCAGGCTTTTGTTCTTAATATCTGTGAAAGTTATAGAAGCACCCTATATAGTCAGACCTATAAGAGAATTTAGAGAAAAAAGGAAGCAAAGGACAAGATCAATATTTAACAAAAACTCACAAAAAACGCCTTTTGTTTCCTAAAAGAGCACCTATAAATAACAATTATTTGTTTTTTATTAAATTATTAATGGAATAAATTAATTATTATTAAAATATTATCTTCGTATAAATGTTATTGAATTTTGAAACACACATTCAAAATAAAAAGTATAAAACATTAAAAAGGGCCTATATACCCAACCTGAAATTAGCTTCTTTGGCCTAGCCAGATAGTAGTACCAGGCCTGCTTGCAACAGTAAACATAGTGGTGGACGCACCAACCTATAGCTTATAATTTATGGCCGGCTAATCCCATCTGGATACAAAAACCAGAGAAGAAGAGTATTGTCTAATTATTAACCTAAACGCTGACATTAAATGAATCAACTGGACATCAGAAGTTTGTTGGAGAGCATTGAGAGAAAGGTGTACCAGCAAGAAATCACGACAGATGACGCGGTTACAAAGCTGATTAATTCTGAAATAGCAAACGCTATAAACCTAAAATACACAGCAGAGAGCAACCATACAACAGAGGCTCTTCGCCAGGTAAACTGCACAACATTAGAGTGCTACCTCAATCACTTGAAAGCCCTTGAGCAGAAACTGCAGAAGCCAAACGACATTACGGCACAATGCAAACCTGTAGAAGAACGCGAAATTAATCGTAGATTATTGCTGATCCTTAACCGCCTGAAGGGCTATAGCAGAAAGTAAGGACATACACTGTAAATAACAACCAGCTCCTTTGCAGGCCGATAAACCGGCAGTTGCGAAGGAGCTTTATTTTTGCACCCTGCTACCTCCCCTCAGCCAAAATAAAGTAAAAAACCTCCGGAAGGCCAAATTCATTAGCAAGATTTGGCTGCTTTAAGTAATTGGTAAGGTTATTGCGCGGGTAAAACTAGAGCTAAAGGTAAAAAGCCAGGATAGTGCAGCGGCAGGCAACTGTAGTTAAAACAGAATGTTTTCATCATAACATACTGTTTATTCCAGAACAATGATTTGCTCATGCTAAATCATCGGTAACGCTACCTTTAGAGCACATAGTACCTTTGCTATAGAATCTTTTTATTCAGAAGCTTGAGCAACATTTGCACAAACTAAAACCTTTACTTATATTTGATTTACCCTTCAAAAAATAGTTTATTAATACAAACGCTCACAATATGATATAAAGCTTTACGTTAAACATAATGTAGCTTTTACGATGAATACAACTACCCAGCTAAGCGACTCCGCATTGGTAACGCTTTACATCGCAGGTACAGAAAATGCGTTTGAACAGTTAGTAAACAGACACAAAAACAAAGTATATACTACGATTTATTTGATCGTTAAAGACTCGTATACCGCCGAAGACCTGTTGCAGGATACTTTCATTAAAGCTATTCACACCATGAAAAGCGGCCGGTACAACGAAGAGGGAAAATTCTCGTCCTGGATATGCCGTATTGCCCATAACTTGGCCATCGACTACTTCCGGAAAGAGAAGCGAAGCCCAATGATCACCCTGGAAGACGGGAGCAACGTGTTTAATAATCTGTCGTTTGCAGAAGACTCCGCAGAGTCGCTGCAAATACGGGAAGACACCCATACCCGCCTGCGCGAGCTGATCCAGACGCTGCCACAAGCGCAGCGCGAAGTGCTCATGATGCGGCATTATGCTGACATGAGCTTTCAGGAGATTGCCGAGGCTACTGGGGTGAGCATAAACACTGCCTTAGGTCGTATGCGCTATGCGCTTATAAACCTGAGGAAAAAGATGCTAAACCAAAGTATCACTTATGATAAAAACCTCTACTCAGAATGAGCTAATCCAGTACGTTTATAATGAATTGGCAGATGATGCCTGTGAGCAACTGGAATTGGCCTTAATGCAAGACAGTGAGCTGGCTGAGAGCTGCTCTGATCTGTTAATGGTACACCACCTGCTTACAGGTTTTACTAAAATACCGCACGAAAGAGCAGTTAACAACATCCTGAATTACTCAAAAAGCTTAAGTTTGCAGTCTTAACGACTGTAAACTTTTTTTTATGCACAAAAAGGAACGTTTCAGGCACCTGATCGAGTACTTTACACAAAACTTCCCGGAGCCTCAAACGGAGCTGGCGTACACCAATCCGTATGAACTCATTGTGGCGGTGGTGCTGAGTGCCCAGTGCACCGATAAGCGGGTGAACATGGTTACGCCTGCCTTGTTTGAGGCATACCCTACACCTGCTCACCTGGCTACAGCCACTCCTGAGGAGGTGTTGCCTTATGTTAAAAGCATTTCGTACCCCAACAACAAGGCCAAGCACCTGGCTAGCCTGGGCAAGATGCTGGTAGAGCAGTTCAATTCCGAAATTCCGAGCACAGTAGACGACTTGGTGAAGCTACCCGGCGTTGGCCGCAAAACTGCCAACGTTATTGTATCAGTTATCTGGAACCAGCCAGCCATGGCCGTAGATACACACGTGTTCCGGGTGAGCAAGCGTCTGGGGCTGGTTACCAAAGATGCTAAAACACCTTTGGAAGTAGAACGGCAACTGGTGGCTAACCTGCCCCAGGAACTGGTAGCCAAAGCGCATCACTGGCTCATTCTGCATGGCCGCTACATCTGCGTTGCCCGCCGCCCAAAATGTGAAGAATGCCCTCTCACACATTTCTGTGCCTTTTTCCAGAAGAACTTCCCCAACATTCCGGATGATCCGGAGAATAAACTGGGCGGGTAAGCAATTCTACTAATGAAATTGCCCTTCCGAAGGCTTTTTTATATAATAAGGCACAAGGCCTGCGACTTTTATCTATTCATTTTTACTACAAGACGGAGCTTTTGTGCAGGTGCCACTATTGTAGTTATAAAACAAAAGAAGCAGGCTAAACCTGCTTCTTTTGTTTTATAACTATGGGGATTTTGTGTATTAGCTTCTGTGAGAAGATTTTGCACCGTTTCTACCTCTGTTCTCCTTGCCTTGCTCCCTCTTCTCAAAGCGGTCCTGCATTTCTTTACGGTCGGCTTTGTACTGAGCGTATTGCTTGTTGTTCAGTATCTTCTTCAGTTCCGCCTGGTATTGCGCATGGTTCGCTTTCATGGCTTCCTTAGTTGCCTCCCGATCAGCAGAGGCTTGTTGTCGGTTAGCGCGCATGGCTTCCCTTTCGCTGGCTTGCTTCAGGTGGAGCGCTTCTAATTTATTTTGCTGAGATTTATTGAGTTCATATTTCTGCGCCATGCGCTCAGTTCTCATTTTAGCTCTCTCTTCAGGAGCTTTGCTGGCTTGCTTTCTACCTTTGTGGGCACGGTGCTCTGTTTTATTTTTCTTGCCTGCTTGAGGAGCATCCTGCGCATAAGAACCACCAGCAACCATTACACCTAACGCGAGCATTACAATTATCTTTTTCATATCTTCTTCAGTTTAACAACTTCTATGATTTCTTATCGGTAAG
Organism: Pontibacter sp. 13R65; assembly: GCF_047525655.1. Classification (NCBI taxonomy): domain Bacteria; kingdom Pseudomonadati; phylum Bacteroidota; class Cytophagia; order Cytophagales; family Hymenobacteraceae; genus Pontibacter; species Pontibacter sp. 13R65. The sequence continues at coordinate 177,299 of NZ_JBLIQL010000007.1, read as the reverse complement.
AGCAAAAACGGTAGGCCTAGTGTTTACTTGCTTTGTTGATGAGACTTATCCAAAGCCCGTGCCAGAATTCATAAAATCTCTGCAACAGGGATTTCTAAACTGATCATAACCCTGAATTTCAAACCATTATAAATTATAAAAACATAAAAAATGACATTAACCGCTCCTTATGACGGGAATTGCCAAGGAACCTTACCGAAAGCAGAAAGGTTTGATGCTATTAAAAAGATGAAAAAAAAGCTAACGAAGCAGCCGCGCCCAATTAAATTATTCAGAGGCAAGCCCAATTATTAAAGTGGCTCAGTTAGCTCGTAACAATTGGAGAGGTACCAATACAGCACCAATTTTGTTGCATGAAGGGGAACCAAGGAGAAAGCAGCTACTGAACAACTTTTCTTAAAACTTCTTCTACCTGATGCACCAGGTTAAACCGGTCGAACTGCTTTTTGGACACCATAGCGCCCCTGGCACCTGCAGCCCTTAAATGATCAGGATTAGACAATGCCTCTGTAATGGTGTTAGCGAGTGCCGTAGGGTTTTCGGCAGGAGTATACCAGCCACAGCCAAACCGCTCTACAAAGTTTTTGGTCCAGCCAGGGTTCGTTACAACAACAGGGGTGCCACAAACCAGGCTATCGTAAAATTTGGCAGGTGAGTTAGTGGCCAACACCGGCAGGCCATTAAAAGTAACCAACGAAACGGCTGCTAACTTAAAAAGTGAAAATACCTGGTGCCGGGGCAGAGGTGGCACCAGCGTTAGGTTGGGGTATTTTCTAGCTATTTCCAGTACCTGCGGCTCGTAGTAGCCACTACCAGTAAACACAAACTGAATATGTGGTTCGTTCGCCAGGGCGGTAACTGCGCTAAGTAGTGTGGGTATGTCGTTGGCTCTGCCATAGGTGCCAGCATATAGTACTACCTGCTTTTGCTGAAGGTTTAACTGCTGCCTGAGCGCCTCTACCTGATCAGCAGTTACCTGTTGCGCCAGGTGTAGATCGGTACCATTCAGGTTAGTGGTAATCTTGTGTGAAGGCACTCCCAGGCTCTCTACGTAAGCTGTCATATCCGGAGAGAGCGTTATAATATGGCTGGCGCTCCGGTAAAGGTTTTTTTCGAGCTGGAAGAGCCTGCGCTGTAGCCACGGGTTCTGAACAGCCCCCATAGCAATCGGGAACGACGGCCACAAGTCCTGTACTTCGAAAACCCAGGGCACACGCCGCGCTTTTGCGACCTGCGCCGTTACCCAAGGTGTAGTAAGCGGAGTCGATACGGCCCAAAAAAGGTCAGGTTTAGGCACCGAGAGTCCTTTAGCTACACAATAGGCACCAAAGCGGCCATATGAGAGCAGTCGCTCTGGCACGTTCATCTTATTTTTATAAGGCACGTTGCATTCGTAGAGCGTTACGCCCTCGGGTACCCAACCGAAACGATCGGTTATGCGATGTTCACGCCATGCACTGCTTGTTATCAGGCTGATATTGTGCCGTTGCGCCAGCGCTTCCAGAAAGGTGTAGTGCCGGCAGGTAGCCGGGCAATCTGGGCTATGGTGGTGCTGGTGCAGTAGCGTTATGTGCATAAACTTGTCCGGAAGGCTAAAAACTAATAAAACGAGGGCGCTTAAGAGCCAGCCTTATTTTAAGTAAAATTGACTCTGGAAGGGCGTTTTCATTAGAATAATTGGGTAGCACCACTTCCTTAGCAGAGAAGAACTCTTAAGCTATTTGCGAGGCTTGTACTTCGACTCGTTCAGGATCTTCTGATGATCTATTTCAGCCAACAGCTCCGGCAACGTTACATCAGGGTTACGCTCCATATACTTTCTAACAATTTGCCAGCCCACCCAGGTACCCAGGCGACCGGGAGCTGTAGCGTCTATTTCAGGTGTATTAGGTCGTTCGCCAATGTACTTGGTTATAACAAATGGGCTTCTCTCATACAGTAGTCCTTTCTCGATAAAGTGTGCCCATATTTTAGCTTCGTTATGGCGCACATCAGCAATATCTTTTCTGCTGTAGCCAATAATGGCCGAGTCCGGAGTACAGGGGAGAACCGATTCTACAAAATAATATGCTTTACCAGTATTTATCATCTCAGCAAGCAAATTGCGCTCGGAGCGGCTTGTCTGGTTAAAGCGGTTCGAGAGCAGCAGCATCGCAGTCGGCACCATGTTTGGCCGCTCGTATCGCTTTAATATATAATCGTACACATCGGGGCGGTAACTGGCTTGCTGTCCCACGAAAAAATCGATGCCTAACACCAGCAAGCTATCTGTTATTAAAAAATCGCGGCTCAGCCCTGATACAAATGTTTTAACCTCCGGCACTACAAAGTCAGGGTAATAGTATTTAACTACCTTAAATGCCGACTCCAGTTCCTGCCTTTCCTGCTCCATATTGCCAAACCTGTCTTCTGCTTCCTTCCCTAATTTTCGAAGCTCTGGGTTAGTAGCCAAGCCGTGCAGCGCATTAATAAGAACAGAATCGGAACGGAGCTGGCTCCTCCTGAAAAAGCTCTCTACAAATTCAGGATGTTTTTTTACAAAATCTGCCAAGTCGCTTCGGCTGGTATCCTGGAAAAAGCGCTGCTCCAAACGTTCAATTTCAACACGCAAAGGTATTTTTTCGGCTTCTTCGGGTATACTGCAAGTGCTCTTCTTACAGCCGAAAATAAAAAGAAGTGTTACTAGTATGAGTAGTCTGTAATACATTCTATTATATATTTGTGCAAAAATACAGGGTAAAACCTTTTGGAGTATCTTTATCTTTCAATTTAAACTATGCAAATGAAGAAGTTATCACTGTTACTGATGTTTTTATGTTTTGGGCTAAGCGCCTCAGCTCAGATTGAGATCGGAGTACAAATATCACCTAATATTGCCGGCAATCGATTTATAGCTGAGGATCATTATAACTTCCGCAACAGCAACAACCTGAAAATTGGTGTGGGTGTAGTCGCTGACTATTTCTTTGCTCAGAACTACGCAATAAGTACCGGGCTTTTTTACCGTAGCAAAGGCGGTAAAATAACTTACAGCCATAACAACGGCACTGCTACCATTTCTGGTTCAGATAACATTTCTATTCAGTACATTCAACTTCCGGTTACGCTCAAGTTATTTACAAACGAAATAGCACCAGGCACCATTTTATATGTGCAGGTCGGTACAGCCATTAACACGAAGGTAGCCGCTGAGGTAAACGACAGGAAGATGATCAACAGCCAGAAAATGATTAAGCGTTTCAATATTTTTGAGGTTGACGCTATTCTGGGTACTGGGGTGGAATTTACGCTTGGCCAGAGTACTAAATTGCTGGCAGGCCTTTCTTACCACAGAGGTTTAACTAATATCGACGATTACTACGATAATCAATTAGGGGACAGAAACATATCTGTTAAAAACAACGTGATAAACCTTGACTTTGGAGTGAAGTTCTAAAGCCCTCTTCCTATAAAAACAAAAGAGCCGCGCCCTAACAGGCACGGCTCTTTTGTTTTAGTTATATAACTTCTTCTTTTTCAGATGATATGCCATTTACTTCCGCAAAGGCTGTACGTAACTCTATCTCATCTCCCCTGTCGTCCATTACTTTAAAATCGGTCAGGCCAAGTGAGGTGTCTTTTACGAGCTTCACCCATTTAAAATACTTAAAGAACCATTTTGTTTGCCTCGAAATAATTCCTTTGGTATAATAGGCGTACACAAACGGGTGTACATAAAGCTCCAGACTTTTATGATTGTGGCTCGTCAGCAGGTCGTCTACCGCTGCGTCAATTTCATCAGTTACCAGAATACTGGCGGTAATTTTACCGGTGCCGTTACAAGTTGGGCAAACCTCACCGGTTATAATGTTTTGCTCTGGCCTTACACGCTGTCGTGTAATTTGCATCAGGCCAAATTTTGATATTGGCAGAACTGTCGATTTAGAGCGGTCTTTCTTCAGTTCTTCTTTGAAAACCTCATAAATGCGTTGTCGGTTTTCAGGCGACTTCATATCGATGAAATCAACTACAATGATACCACCTATATCTCGGAGGCGAAGCTGTCTGGCAACTTCTCTGGCAGCCATCATATTTACATGAAGTGCAGTTGCTTCCTGATCGGTTTCGGTATTAGATTTGTTCCCACTGTTTACATCCACCACATGCAGTGCTTCGGTATGTTCTATTACCAGGTATCCGCCACCCGGTATAGTAACTGTTTTGCCGAAAGCAGCCTTAAGCTGTTTCTCGATGTTGAAGTGTTCAAAGGTTTTGGTCTTACCGGCATAATGCTTCAGAATTTTAAGTTTATCTGGTGCAATGCTGCCGATGTATGTTTTGATCTCTTCATAAAGCTGGACATCATCCACTATTATGTTGTCAAAACTTTCGTTTAGTAAATCTCTCAAAATGGACGAAGAACGGCCTAACTCCCCGATAACCTTATCGCTTGTTTTAGCTGTCTTCAACGCTTTAAAGCCCTCATCCCAGTTGTCGAGCATGTTGCGCATGTCTCTGTCGAGTTCTGCCACTTCACGCCCTTCGGCCACCGTCCTGATAATTACGCCAAAATTTTCTGGCTTGATCGACATGATCAGGCGTTTTAGGCGTGTGCGCTCTTCTTTGCTAACGATTTTTTTAGATACGCTTACCGTATTAGAAAACGGCACGAGTACCAGGTATCGTCCTGCAAGAGAAAGCTCGCAAGATAAGCGGGGCCCTTTGGTAGAAATAGGTTCTTTTACAATCTGAACTAACAGCTGCTGCCCTTTTTTAAGCACATCAGCTATTTTGCCTAGTTTGTCTATTTCAGGCTCAAATTTTAACTGGTTGAGTTTTGGAGAAGCGTTTTTTTGTGTCTGGGCTACTTTTATAAACTTGTTGAGTGTTTTGATATTGGCTCCCAGGTCATGGTAATGCAAAAAAGCATCTTTATGGTAACCAATATCAATAAAAGCAGCATTAAGACCGGGCATTACTTTTTTTACAGTACCCAGAAAAATGTCACCAACAATATAGTTTGTATCCTTTTTCTCGTGGTGAAACTCAACTAGTCTTTTATCCTGCAAAAGCGCAATGCGCTCCCCATCTTGAGTAGAATTGATGATTAATTCATTACTCAATTTGTCTTAAAATAATTATTTGTATGTATAGACCAAAGCCCACTATCGCCTAAGCAATGTGGGCCTCAAAGTATTAAAAAGAAATTACTTCTTCTTATGTCTGTTCTTTCTAAGACGTTTCTTTCTTTTGTGGGTAGCGATCTTATGGCGCTTTCTTTTTTTTCCGCAAGGCATAATTTTAATTTTTTATTTTATGAATTATTTCTTTTCCTATTTCAGTTCTGCCAGGTACTCATCTACAGAAGCAGCAAGTGCCGGGTCGTTGCTTAAGCCTTTTACTTTGTTAAAGTAGGTCACTGCCTCCTCTTTCTTACCTGTTCTTGCCAGCGACACAGCCAGGTAAAAAGTTCCTTCTACGTGCTCCGGATTAACCGAAACCAGCTTTCGGAAACGCTCTTCGGCTTTATCAAACTGGTTAGACTGCATAGACAACAGACCAAGGTTGAATAAAGCCTTTTGATTATTGGGATCTGCTGTAATTACCTCTCTTAACAATGTAATGCCCTGCATCGGATTTTCTGTCGCGATGTAGGTCATGGCAATATTTGTCTTAGAATCCAGATCCGACGGGTTATTTTTCAGCACTTGCTCGTACATAGCACGCGCTTTGGCTCCCAGTTCACTGGCTCTTCCCTGCGAAGGCGCATACGTGAAGGCTTCAAAATAGCTGTCGCCAGCTTGTTTGTAGCTCTTCTCGCCTGGGCGGGCATTAGCAGCTAGTTCATAATAATAGCCGGCACTGTCGAATTTGCTTACTGTAGTGTAAGCGGCGGCCAATTCAGTAGCCACCCGGCTACGGGTCTGGTCGTCAGAAGCTTTGTTATACCGGGCACGCACAGTAGCCAGTTCCAGTAGTTGCTCCGGACTTGCCGTCATGTGAGCGTTGCCAGCATTAGCTGTTTCAGCACCATGGTTATGGCCGTCGTCTTCGGAGTGTCCTTCGGGTATGGCGGTGTCGGTCTTAGTAAAGCTCTCTTTATCTTCCTCATTAACAACTACCTTAGGCAAAAAGAATAGAACGACTACTATGGCAAGAGCCGCTACTAAAACTAGTATTTGAGACCGTGACATTCTTTTCGCCTAAGTTAAGTTGATTACAAGTTGATAAGTTTAGAACCGCAAAGATACAAAAGAATTAAGAATGAGCTAACTCTTTGATTTTTTTGCTGTTCTTAATCTTTTGAATAAATGTTTTTGACGGCTTAAAGCTAGGAATAAAATGCTCGTCAATGATGATGGATGTGTTCTTCGAAATATTGCGAGCCACTTTTTTTGCTCGCTTCTTATTTACAAAGCTACCAAAACCTCTCACATAGATGTTGTTACCATTAGCCATTGAGTCTTTCACAACTTTGAAAAAAGCCTCAATCGTGGATTGTACATCAGCTTTATCAATCCCTGTTTTATCAGCAATCTCTGATATTACTTCTGCTTTAGTCACTTTCTTATAATTTATAAATTGACAATAATATGATTTTCTTTATACAACGGGCAAGAATTCCTGTCCTTTCAGGGATTTTCGGGGCACAAAGGTAGCCCTTCTTTTCGATAAGTAAAAGCTTTAGTGTTAAATTATTAGAGCTTTCTACTCCCGGCATTTCTTACTTGGTGTTACAACACAACACCTGTGCCAATAGTGCCTCCCTCTTCCCACCTAACGTGCTGCCAATCATTATATTTTATTATGCAATGTCCGTTACTTGGCCTGTATCCAGCTAAAATATAGTGCAAAACATTTTGCCATTATGGCTTGTTGAAACACTGCCTGCAGGTTATCAGCGGCTTACTTCCCGCCTGCAAAAAGGCTTCTGCTTTTTTTAGTGAATACTACAAAAAAACTTCTCAACCCCCTTCTTTTAAACGTCTTTACAGGAATTTAAAAAAGAAAAAAGGTAAATTCAGTTTCTTATTCGGCAATTTGCAACGCAAAACACGAATTTCTGACAAGCAGGTATGGCAACAACTATCGATCCAAAATTTATTTCCTCCTCCCTTATTCGTTGGTACGGGCAACATAAGCGGGCTCTCCCCTGGCGCGATACTCGTAACCCCTATTATATCTGGCTCTCAGAAATAATTTTGCAGCAAACAAGGGTGGCACAGGGGCTCCCCTACTACCTGAAGTTTGTAGAAACATACCCTACTGTGCAGGAACTGGCTGCCGCCCCAGAAGATGATGTGTTACGGCTGTGGCAGGGCTTAGGCTACTATTCCAGAGCCCGAAACATGCATCATACTTCGCGCCAGGTAGTGCAAGAGCACAATAGTATTTTCCCGGACAGCTATGCTCAACTGCTCCGGCTCCGCGGAGTAGGAAGCTATACGGCAGCCGCCATTGCCTCTTTTGCTTTTCAGGAGAAAGTGGCCGTGTTGGATGGCAATGTGTTCCGGGTACTGGCCCGGATTTTTGGAGTAGCAGATGACATTGCTGTTCCGGCTTCGCGCAAAACGTTTCAGGCAATTGCCGACTCACTTATACCTGCCGATGCACCAGACACCTTTAATCAGGCCATTATGGAATTTGGCGCTATCCAATGCACGCCGCTTATGCCAGATTGCCTGTTTTGTCCGCTACAGCAGGTCTGCTTTGCCTTTAACCATGGTATGGTGCAGGAGTTACCTGTAAAAAAGAAGGCTAAAGCCGCACAACCACGGTTTTTTCATTACTTTGTGTTCAGACATCAAGGCCAGTACTATATGCGGAAGCGCCTGGCTGGCGATATCTGGCAGGGGTTATACGATTTCTACCTTTTCGAAAGTACCGATAAGGCCACACAGCCAGCCGAACTGGCAAAAGAGCTGCAGAACAGTGGTTTGGAGGTACAGGAGGAGCAGATTCAGCTTCCGCGCAAAGACTATAAGCATGTACTTAGTCACCAAAAAATAACCGCCAGATTCTATCTTATAGAATTAGAATCTCGTTTAAGGGAAGAAATAACACAAGAGACAAGATTAGCCGCTTTTACCACCGCCGAAATAGAAGCGCTGCCAAAGCCGGTGCTCATCAGCAGCTATTTGAAAGATGCGGGAATTTTAGTAAATTTATAATCTTGAACCTTTGGCAGGGCAAAAGCATTATATGTTTCTTACAGAGCAACATACGCAGAAACATGTAAGGTGTAGCCCACAAAAAAGAAAGACAGAAACAGCTTTTATAAACAAAACTCACACCACATGGCAAGTGTTAACAAAGTAATATTGATCGGTAATTTAGGCAAAGATCCGGAAGTACGTCATTTAGAAGGCGGCGTGGCCGTAGCCCGTTTCCCGATTGCTACTTCCGAAACATTTAAAGACCGTAACGGAGCAAAACAGGAAAGAACAGAATGGCACAACATCGTGCTCTGGCGTGGCTTGGCCGAAGTTGCTGAAAAGTACTTACGCAAAGGCCAGTCTGTTTTTATAGAAGGCCGCATCAGAACAAATAATTACCAGGATAAAGATGGCATCCAACGTTACAGCACTGAAATTGTGGCCGATAACATGACCATGCTCGGCGGCAAAAGCGATGGAAGCAACAACGGTGGCAGCAATGGCGGCTACCAGGAGTCGTCTGCATCATCTTCGGCAAACAACTACAGCAGCGCTCCTTCGCAAAGCGGAGCTTCTGCCGGCGCGAACGACGAGCCAGACGACTTGCCGTTCTAAACTATGTTTAACTAAATAATAGAACTTTGGACAGTATAGATCCCGGAGACCCCCTGAGTTATAGCTTTTTTCAATTCATCCAGATAATAACCGCTGTACTCAGTTTTGAATATGTGGCAGCCAGCATGGCTTGCTTCTTCTTACTGCTGCTCTCTGCGCTCGCCTCGGGCGCAGAGGCAGCTTTTTTTGCTCTACCAAAAGAAGAGCTGGAGAAATACAAAAACAGCCAAAACAAAGCCGAGCAAAAGGTACACCATCTGCTGCAAACGCCCCGTAGGCTACTCACCACCCTCCTTATTATCAACAACGGCATTAATGTAAGCATCATAACCTTATTTGCCTATATCTCCTGGCAGGTATTTGGCACACAATCTTTATCGGCTCTGGCTATTATAGGCTGTATGTTGGTTGCCACCTTTTCCATCGTTTTTTTTGGCGAGGTACTGCCCAAAATTTACGCTAACAAACGTGGCGCAACTGTTGCACGCAAAACAGCTCCTGCTATTAGCCTTTTGCAGGAGCTCTCAGAGCCTCTCTCTAAACTGTTGATGGGAATTAGTGCCTACATCGAAAAACACTACCTCTCTAAATCTTACACCCACTCCTTGGAGGAGCTACACCACAGCCTGGACATTGCTTTGATAAACGAGGAGAGCTCGCCCGAAGAGCGCAAATTGCTGCGTGGCATCGTAAACTTTGGCTCTATTACTGTAGGCCAGATCATGCGTCAGCGAAAAGATATTGTCGCCTTCAGCCTCGATGCCACTATACCAGAGCTGCTTCCGCTTATTCTCAAGTGGGGCTACTCCCGTGTGCCGGTTTATGCGCAGAGTAAAGACAAAATAAAAGGCATCTTGTACATTAAAGACCTGTTGCCGCACATTAACGAAGGGCCTGACTTTAAGTGGCAGCACCTGATCCGGACACCGTTGCTGGTTACAGAACAAAAGCATATTTCCGAACTCCTCAACGATTTTAAGGACAAACATGTGCACATGGCCATTGTGGTAAACGAGGAAGGCTTGGCCACTGGCTTACTTACCCTGGAAGATGTGGTGGAAGAAATTGTAGGTGAGATCAACGATGAGTTTGATGACGATGAAGAAATTATCTACTCTCAACTAGACGAAAATACTTTTATCTTTGATGGCAAAACATCTTTGCACGACTTTTGCAAAATTGCAGAGATCCCGTTCGATGCCTTTAACGAAGTAAAATCAGAAGCCTCAACGGTAGCCGGACTGATGCGATCGTTTTTTGGCCGCGTACCCCGTGTAGCAGAAAGTATATCGTACGGGCGTTTCCATTTCACAGTAGAGTCGGCGGACATGAAGCGTGTAAAGCGAGTAAAGATTAATGTTGCAAGCAAAAAAGAAGTTCTCCAGAAAGCCGGTTAGCCTTAAAATCTTTTTATGGGGCCTGATGGCAGCAGCCATGGTCGCCTGTGGCGCAGAGTATACCCCCAAGCCTAAAGGATTTAACCGCATAGATTTACCAGAGCCAGCTTACCAGCAGTTGCAGGAAGAGCACCCCTACACATTTGAGTTTTCGAAGTACGCCAAAATAAGGCCAGACTCCTCCTCTATTGCACAGCCGCATTGGATTACCATTATTTACCCAAGGTTTGGAGCTAACGTGCAGCTCACGTACAAAAAACTTAATAACAGTCCCAAGGTACTTGACGACCTAGTAGAAGACGCCCGCAAGCTTACGTCAAAACACCAGGTAAAAGCTTACTCTATAGAAGAAACAGAGGTAAAAACCCCACAGGGTGATGTAGCGGCCGTGTTCGAGCTGACAGGTGAGGTTCCTAGCCAGTTCCAATTTTATGTAACGGATACCACTACTCACTTTCTGCGCGGTGCCCTTTACTTTAGAACAGCAACCCAAAACGATTCGCTTTCTCCAGTAATTGAGTTCATGAAGAAAGATATTATGCACCTGCTCAACACACTGGAGTTTAAGGATAAGTAACCCACGTGCTCACTGTTTACCTAAAGGCTAATACACTAAAAACACCTCAGGAAGCTCCTTTCTATTAGAATAATTTGGTTGTTGGTTGTTAAATGGCTAAATGATTTAACAGTTGACCAAAGATAGCTAGAAGAGCTCACCGTATGCGCAGCTCCTGTGAGTGTCTAGGAGAAGTAAATCCACTATCAAAAACCAGTTTTAGAAAAATTCTGGCATCTACCATCTTAGATCTAAAGTCTCAAAAAAGCCTCTGGAAGGTCCTTTTCATTAGCAGAATTCATTTATTAAAAGATCTGCGAGCAACTGCCCCAATAACGCAGGCCGCGGCAGGCATGCCAAATATAACCTGATGTTGGCAGCAGATGAAAGACACAAAATCACTGCTTAACAAGGTCTTTTGCGCTTCCTCTTTTATCTTTGTAGCCGTACAACTGTCAGTCTCTCACTAAAACCGGCCAAACTGCCTTGAGCAACTTTTTCCATACCAAAATTGAATTTCTGAAAGGCGTGGGGCCGCAGCGGGCAGAGCTGCTGCAGAAGGAGCTCGGCATTTTCACTTACGGCGACTTAATTCAGCATTACCCCTTCCGCTACCTCGACCGCACGCAGTTCTACAAAATCGCAGAACTCGACGAATCGCTGCCTTATGTGCAGATAAAGGGCCGGATACGAGGCAAAGAGTTGCTGGGCGAAGGGCGCAAACAACGGCTATCGGCAAGGCTGGTAGACGAAACCGGCGAGATTGAACTAGTTTGGTTTAAGGGGGTGAAATGGGTGGAGAAAGCCTTAAAGAACCACACCGACTATATAGTATTTGGCAAGCCCACCGAATTTAACGGCCGCTACAACATAGCGCACCCCGAGCTGGAAGAAGTAACCGAGGTAAAGCAATCAAATGCTTTTCTGCAGCCCGTTTACAACACCACCGAAAAACTTAAAAGCTTCCGCGTAGAGAGCAAAACCATCTCAAAAATGATGGAGGTGCTGCTCAACATGGCAGCTCCGCAGATTCAGGAAACCCTTTCGCCCGACCTGGTGGACCATTACCGGCTCATGGGCAAGCGCGATGCACTGCTCAACATCCACTTTCCGGAGTCGGCTGAAAAATACAAGGCAGCGAAGTTTCGACTGACCTTCGAAGAGCTATTTTATATTCAGTTGAGGCTGCTGCGCCAGCGGGTGGTGCGCCGTGTGGAGCTAAAGGGGCAGATTTTCAAGAACATCCCTACCCTGAACGAGTTCTATAAAAACCACATGACCTTTGACCTAACCAATGCGCAGAAGCGGGTGGTAAAGGAAATCTACAAAGACCTGACAGCCGGCAAGCAAATGAACCGCCTGCTGCAAGGCGATGTGGGCAGCGGCAAAACCATTGTGGCTTTTATTACTATGCTTATAGCCGCAGACAACGGGGCACAGTCGGTACTAATGGCTCCTACCGAAATTCTGGCCGACCAGCATTACCAGGGCCTCAAAAAATTTGCCGATAGCCTGGGCATTTTGCTAGGCAAACTTACGGGCTCCACTAAAACCAAAGAGCGCAAGGTGTTGCACGAGCAGCTACGCTCCGGCGAAATGAAAATGATTGTAGGCACCCATGCGCTGCTGGAGGATGTAGTACAGTTCCAGAACCTGGGCCTTTGCATTGTAGACGAACAACACCGCTTCGGGGTGGAGCAGCGCTCAAAGCTATGGCGCAAAAACCCCCAGATTATACCGCACGTGCTCGTTATGACAGCTACACCCATACCACGCACCCTGGCCATGACCCTGTATGGCGACCTCGATGTGTCGGTGATAGACGAGCTGCCGGCCGGCCGAAAAGAGATCGTAACCGTTCACCGCTTCGACAGCCACCGGTTGCGCGTATTTGAATTTATCCGGAAAGAGATTAAGCTGGGGCGGCAGGCCTACATTGTGTACCCGCTCATAGAAGAATCGGAAGGAATGGATTACAAAGACCTGATGGATGGCTACGAAAGCGTAAGGCGGGCCTTTCCGGAGTTCCAGATCAGCATGGTGCATGGTAAAATGAAAGCGCAGGACAAAGATTACGAAATGCAGCGGTTCGTCAAAAACGAAACCCACATTATGGTAGCTACTACCGTTATAGAAGTAGGCGTAAATGTTCCGAATGCATCTGTAATGGTTATTGAGAGTGCCGAACGATTTGGGCTCTCGCAGCTACACCAGTTGCGTGGACGAGTTGGGCGGGGCGCCGAGCAGAGCTACTGTATCTTAATGACGGGCTACAAACTCAGCAAAGACAGCAAAACACGCCTGGAAACGATGGTGCGAACCAACAACGGGTTTGAAATTGCAGATATAGATTTAAAATTACGGGGCCCCGGCGACCTTATGGGAACGCAGCAAAGCGGTGTGCTGGATCTGCTAATTTCTGACTTGGCGAAAGATGCGCCCATTCTTCAAGAAGCGCGTGCAGCCGCCCAAAGAATACTAGAAGAAGATCCCCAGCTAGAAAAGGACCAGCATCAGAACATCCGGAAGCACATCCAATCGCTGAGTGCGAATACCGTGAACTGGAGCCGGATAAGTTAAGAGATATTAGTTAAAGAGCTTATCGGTTTGCTCATCCCGCGAATCATTAACAAGTGCAGTTTGCTTGTCGTAACTAACAACAGTGCGGGTTTGTCTGGCAGGAGCTTTTATTTCAATGATGTCGGCTTCCCGAGTAATTTTGCTAATAACGATCAAAGCCACAAACACTAAAACTTTAAGTAAAGACTTCATATCATAAATTTGGGTAAACGAGTAAAATAAACGCTTTTGCAAAAGTACGGATAAAGACTAAAAAGCGATTACTAACAAGTGTTAAATTTTGTTAGTATTTTTTAACAAAATGTTAACTCCCAAAACCTTGTTAATCTACCGATCACCTAATTGCTTCACCACCAGAACCTTGGCACTAAAAACACTAACGTGCATTAAGGTCATAAATATTTTATCAAAAGGAAGAAAATTTTCAACTTTCTGATTATTAGATATCTTATCCCGGATCAATATCCGCTCAGGCAATCCATTTCCGGCAGCTGATTTCCGCCTGTTGTATCGTTTGCTGGTATATAATCTGATTGGCTGTGGGCTCCCGTGGCTGGCTTGCCGAAATATAATGTTGCTTGCCCAAACATTTTGCCTCTGCTGCTGCTACCTGCCTATGAGCTTGTTTCCTTCCACAGGCTTTGAGTTGCTAATCTGATTTAATCAGGTTAATTTTCGCATGGATTCATCTTTACAACACCCAAACTGTGATAAGACTTTCAGTTATTCTGCTCTCGCTATTATTGCTGCTGTACCCTACCGCTCCTACTCAGGCACAAGCAAAAATCAAGGCAGCATTGCCGTTTGCCTACACGCTAGATCCTACTGAAGATGTATACAACGAGCAGATTTCGCGCAAGACTCGACCTTTAAGCGCGACAGAGTTTGTGGTACTGCAAAAGCAGGGGCAAAGCGAATATAGCGTAGATAAATACACCGATAACCTGAAAAAAGCCTGGAGTGCCAAGGTACCAGTGGCAGGCGTCGAAACAGTAATTGCTTTTATAAGGGCCAAAGATGCCGTGCTGGTAATTACCCATCGCGACAATGGCCAAGGCTCGCAACAGTTACACGGTCACCAGATAAACCTGGCCACTGGTGCAACAGAAAAAAGCCTGATGCTGCTCGAAGCGCCTATGACCTTCAGAAAAGCCAATGTGGCCGCCTCTGAGGACGGCGGGCGGTTGCTTGCGTACCAGTACCAGACAGACCAGAACCAGCAAATCACCAACATCAGAGGACATCTTTATGATAGTCAGCTCACGAAGATAAAAGACACTAACTACACCCTTGGCGACCTCAGTACCATATTCTCAGCCGACATTCAGCTCAGCAGCAACGGCGACCAGTATGTAAGCCTGATTTCGGACAACATGCAGCGCCTGACGGTAAGGAGATATACCCTTGCCGGTGCCACACCCAAAAGCCTTTCGGTGCTGGCAGGTGGTGCAACAGGAGGCAACAAACTATATATTCTGGATGGCAAGTACAAACTCCTGCCCGATGGAAAACTGTTTGGGGCTGTATTAACAGCCGACGAAAAAACAGCCGTTTACCACAGCCTCAGAACCATTAAATTCGATTTTGAGGCAGAAGACATGATATTTGCCGAAGAGTTTAAGTTTACCCCTGCTTACCTGGAGAGCGTGAACAACATGGGCAAAGTAAGAGGTGTGGTGGCAGAACGCCTGGAAGACATTTATCTATCTGAAATTCTGATGACCTCTGAAAACAGGCTGATCGTGCTGGCTGAGAAGAAGTTTGCTGCCGGTGGCGAGAATGCACCTTATTTTGGTTTGGAACTGCACCTGTTTGCCTACAACGATGTGTTAAACGTGTCGTGGAATTCTGTAGTGATGAAGCAGCAGGAGGCGCCTGCCAGCCAGGGTTTTTCCGGCATCTCGTATAAAGCTAACCTCTCCGGAAACACATTGCTCTCCGGAAACACATTGCAACTCCTGACACTGGAACAACTAAACGGTAAGCACGATCTGTTTCTCCGTTCCATCAATACTGTAACGGGTGCTGCCAAAGCCCCCGTTGCACTTGGCCTTGGTGTAGCAAAGGGCAGCGAGGTACCTTACATCAAAAGTTTTACAGCCTGGCTTACCGAGAAAGAACTGGTAACTATAGCCCGAACGGCCAAAGCATCTAGTAGTTTGCAGCTGCTCCGGCTAACACTAAAATAGCGCGAAACGTTTTTACAGGCAACTTGTGGGCGCCTCCTGTATCGAGGCGCTTAGTGGCAAAGGAGGTCAGTTGCAGCACCATGTTCAGAAGGCCTACATACGTTACAATGTCGGCGTACATTTTAAGCTCCTTAAAAGAACCGTCTAGCTTTCCCCACTTTTGCACTTTGTACGTATTAAGCGCAGAGCAAGGCAGCCAACGCACTTGCTTGTGGTGCCGGAGCATGTAATTATTGATAGCAACCTCGAGTTGGTACCTCTCCACCTGACCTGCCAATATTTGCTCCAGGTCGTTTTTTTTCACTAGCCTCTCTCCTGAAAGCAAAATGTCGCTGCGGTAAAATTTAACGAACCAGGGCGAGTTCATGCGCCGGAGAATAAGCATATCTACCCCCTTGTTGTCGACAAAGGAGGTTACTGCCATCTCCAGTTCCGCTTTGTTAAGCCCCTGCAAATCAGCGTCCATTAACAGCACCGACTCGTTTTTCACAAACCGAAGACCGTGCTTAATGGCTGCAGCCTTACCCTGATTGCCCGACATCTCCACCACCTGCACCTTTGGCCAGTTTTGTCTTATATATCGGGCTGTTCCGTCTGTAGACCCATCGTCTACACACAGCACCTGCTCTATATTTTTCACTTTTAACACTACCCTCAGAACCTGCGCAATCCGGTCCTTTTCGTTATAAACGGGTATCAGACATGTTGCTCCCATAGTATATTTCTTCTGCTGCCTATTACATACGGCTATAGATTATTTTGTATCGTTTTACAATAAGAATGAGGGTTTTATCATGAGCCGAAATAAGTATAAACCCTTATTGTTTCTTCCACCTTTTTGTCTATTTCCATTTAAATTATTCTAATGAAATGGCTCTTCCGGAGGCTTATACGAGATTTTAAACACTAGATGTTAGACGATGAATTTTGTCTTGGTTAAGAGTTAACTCATAAAACAGTACCATCACCCTAAGAAAAATCATTAAGTAATTTCCCTTATACTAATTGAACCCTTTAGCAAGGGTAATCAACAGCCAAATTCTTCTAATGAAAAAGGCCTTCAGGAGCTATTTCTGGATTTCGGAGCATAAGGGCATGATAGCTTGTAAAAGCCAGAAAGGCCAACTCTTTGAGAGTGGGCCCTTCTAAAATAAATGTTTCTAATTAATAAATGTATTCGTTTGCTTCTATGAGCGTGGCAGCTATACGGCGGCGGGCTTCTTTTGTGTTGTAAAGATCTTTTTTAGTGAACCGCTTAAGGCCCATAAACAGCAGACGTTGCTCATCTCCTTCTGCCATGGCGGCAATAGCCTCTTTTCCTGCTTTAAATGCAATATCCACAGCATCATTCACCACTATTCGCGCCATATCTATCTGGTTAGCTACTGCTTCTTCGCCTTTTTGGCCGATCAGTTTCTCTACGCGCAGCAGCGTAGACTCTGCCACATAAGTTTTGATGGCCATATCCGAAATGTTCATGAGCACCTCCTGCTCCTTGGCAAGCGAGTTCATGTACTTTTGCACTGCTGTACCGGCTACCAGCAAAATGGCTTTCTTCAGGTTACGAATCGCTTTATGCTCGGCAGCGAACAAGCTCTCTTCTTCTTCAGCGCCAAAATCCGGTATGGCCATAAGCTCCTGCTGCACCGACTGTGCCGGCCCCATCAGGTCGAGCTCGCCTTTCATGGCTTTCTTCAGGATCATGTCTACCGTTAGCATACGGTTGATTTCGTTGGTGCCCTCAAAAATGCGGTTAATGCGGGAGTCGCGGTAAGCACGGTCCATGGGGTAGTCGGCAGAATAGCCGTAGCCGCCATAGATTTGCACACCTTCGTCCACCACATAATCTAACACTTCAGAGCCTTCTACTTTTAGAATAGCACACTCTACGGCAAATTCGCGGGCTGCTCCCAGCAATGCTTCGTTCTCGTCTTTACCTGCGGCCAGCAGCTCCTGCTCCATACGGTAAACATCCATACCAAGTCGGTAGAGGGCTGATTCTACAGCAAATATTTTGATGGCCTGCTCCGCCAGTTTGTGCCGAATGGCTCCAAACTTAGAGATGGGCAGTTTAAACTGCTGCCGCTCGTTGGAGTATTTCACCGAAAGATCGGCCACGCGTTTGGAAGCTCCCAATGTAGCAGCGCCTAATTTTATGCGGCCAATGTTCAGGATGTTGAAGGCAATGAGGTGGCCTTTTCCAATTTCGCCCAGCACATTTTCTACCGGCACCTGGCAATCGGTAAAGAACACCTGCCGGGTAGAGGAGCCTTTTATACCCATTTTATGTTCTTCGTTGCCAAGGCTTACGCCCGGGAAATCTTTCTCCACAATAAAACCTGTAAACTGGTCGCCGTTTACCTGCGCAAACACAATAAACACATCGGCAAAGCCTGCGTTGGTAATCCACATTTTTTGGCCGTTCAGGATGTAGTGTGTTCCTTCTGCATTTAAAACGGCTTTTGATTTGGCAGCCAGGGCGTCAGAACCAGATCCTGGTTCGGTCAGGCAGTATGCCGACATCCACTCGCCGTTCACCAGTTTAGGCACATACTTCTCTTTCTGCTCCTCGGTACCGAAATATAAAATTGGCAGCGTGCCAATACCTGTGTGTGCCGCAAAAGCCACCGGAAAAGAATGGCCGCCCCCTACCGATTCTGTTACCAGCAGGGCCGTGTTAAAGTCCATGTTCAGGCCACCGAATTGCTCGGGCATCGACACGGCAAACAAACCGAGTTCTCCTGCCTTTTTCATGAGGTTCTCCATCAGTCCCTCCTCGTGGTTATCGAGGCGGTCGAGCAGCGGCAGCACTTCTTCACGCACAAAATCGCGGCAGGTCTGCGCCATCATCTGCT
The DNA here is from genome assembly GCF_047525655.1 of Pontibacter sp. 13R65. Lineage (NCBI taxonomy): Bacteria > Pseudomonadati > Bacteroidota > Cytophagia > Cytophagales > Hymenobacteraceae > Pontibacter > Pontibacter sp. 13R65. The sequence goes on along the minus strand of NZ_JBLIQL010000007.1, from coordinate 158,972 downwards.
GCTCTTCATTAAACTCTTCTGGTATAAATACATCCTGCGGATTAGTCTCCCTAATCAGGAACTCCCCGCCTTTTATGCTAGCTGCTTTTACTGAATTTTCCATTTGCTTGTCTTTTATCTTTTTTAGTATCACGATGCACGTATCATGTATCACGAGATTTCTGTAGTGAAGTAGTACCCTCCAGAATATTCAAATTTTCACAACTTGTTTATCAACCCATTTAACATTATTTGCACATTAAATACCTGTTGTGCCAATTTCTGATGTTGTGATGCCGTAACATATCCAAAAGCTTCTGCTAAAATCATCTGTGTCTCCAATTCGAAAGCAGAGCCTAATGCTATCTTCAGAAATTGTGCAAATTCTTTATTTGATCCTCTTCCTGCCCCTTCTGCTATATTAGAAGGCACCGACACAGCAGCTCTATTGATTTGTGACCTCAAGCCATACTTTTCTTCCAACGGATAAAGCGCAGATGATTCGTACACAAGTTTAGCCAGCTCCATCGCCTCTTTCCATACCCTCAAGTCTTTGAAATTATCGTTTGTCGTGATACGAGATACGTGATACGCTACCGAAGAAGTTCATACACACCAGCTACACCTTGTCCGCCTCCTACACAGGCTGTTACAATACCGTATTTCTTGCCGAGACGGCGCAATTCGCTGAACTGCTGCACGCTTAACTTGGCACCAGAACAGCCTAATGGGTGGCCCAGGGCGATGGCTCCGCCACTAATATTGAGCTTGGCCGGATCGAAGTCTAGGTGGCGCATAACGGCAATAGATTGTGCAGCAAACGCTTCGTTCATTTCTATCAAGTCTATGTCAGCGAGTGTCATGCCAGCTTGCTTTAGTGCTTTAGGCACAGCTGCGATTGGCCCCATGCCCATAATGCGCGGGTCTACGCCGCCGGTACCATAGCTGATGAGGCGGGCAATAGGTTCCAGGTTCAATTCTTTGACCATGCGCTCGCTCATGACCAGTACAAAAGCGGCTCCATCTGATGTTTGAGACGAGTTACCGGCTGTTACAGTGCCTCCTGCTGCAAATACTGGCTTTAGCTTGGCTAATCGTTCTAATGAAGTGTCGGCTCTTGGGCCTTCGTCGGTGTCTACTACATAGCTACGGGTTTTCTTTTTGCCGTTTTCGTCTACATAAGTCTCCTCCACTGTTATGGGTACAATCTGATCTTTAAAGTAGCCATTGGCAATAGCGTTAAGCGCCTTCTGGTGCGACTGAAAAGCAAACTCATCCATGTCCTCGCGGGTTACATCGTAGTCTTTGGCTACGGCTTCTGCTGTAAGGCCCATGCTCAGGTACCAGTCGGGATTATTTTTTGAGATTTTATAGTTCGGTACTGTTTTCCATCCTGCTGTAGGTACCATCGACATAGATTCTGTGCCACCAGCAATAATACACTCCGCCATGCCTGCCTGAATGCGGTTACAAGCTATGGCTATGGTTTCTATTCCGGAGCCACAGTAGCGGTTCACTGTCATACCGGACACCGACAGCGGCAGCGACAACAGCGAAATCATACGGCCGATCTGAAGGCCCTGCTCCGCCTCCGGCACTGCGTTGCCCACAATCAGGTCGTCTACCCGCTCCGGATCCAGCTCCGGCACAGCGGCCATCAAATGCTTGATTACGTCGGCGGCCAGGTCATCGGGTCTGGTGAACCGGAAAACACCGCGAGGCGCTTTTCCTACGGCACTGCGAAATCCGGCTACGATATAGGCATTGTTCATATTTTTAATTGTTGAATTTCTGAATTGTTAAATTGTTGTTCTTTCTGCTATCGCACGGACAGGTTGCGACCTGCCCCCTTAATTGCGCAGCGGCTTGCCTGTTGTCAGGATGCTTTGGATGCGCTCCAGTGTTTTGCGCTCGCCTGTCAACGACAGGAAGGCTTCGCGCTCCAGGTCGAGCAGGTACTGCTCACTCACCTCGGTAGGCGCAGACAAATCGCCGCCGCACATCACGTAAGCCAGTTTTTCTGAGATTTTCCGGTCGTGCTCCGAAATATAGCGGCCAGTCATCATGGCATTGGCACCGGTCAGGAACATACCCAAGGCTCCCCTGCCCTGTACTTTGATGTTGGTTTTGGGCACTGGCTTTGTATAGCCTCTTTCTGCCAAAAGAATAGCCTGTGCTTTGGCATCGGCCAGCAAGCGGTTGTTGTTAATGGTAATACCATCGCTTTTGCGGATATAGCCCAGATCAACCGCTTCAGCGGCTGAGGTAGACACCTTGGCCATACCTATGTTGAGGTAAATATTTTTGAGCGTGTTCAGCTCTATGTCGCCTTCTTCATACAAATCTGAAGCTCTCAGAGTCATTTCTTTTGTTCCGCCGCCACCTGGTATCAGGCCAACACCAAACTCTACCAGACCCATGTAAGTCTCGGCAGCCGCCTGTATGTGGTCGCAGTGCAGGTTTAGCTCGCAGCCACCACCCAGAGTCAGGCCATGCGGCGCTCCTACTACCGGAATGGCAGAATACCGCATGCGCATCATAGTGTCCTGGAACTGCTTAATCATGAAGTTAATTTCGTCGAACTCCTGCTCGATGGCATACATGTAAATAAGGGCCACATTGGCACCCGCCGAGAAGTTAGCCGCATCGCTACCCACTACCATGCCTCTGAACTCTTTTTCGGCTATCTCTATGCCTTTGTGCAGACCAGCTACCACATCGCCGCCCATGGTGTTCATTTTGGTATGAAACTCCACATTAAGGATGCCGTCGCCCAGGTCTATGAGGCTGGCTCCACTGTTTTTCCAGACAACTTTGCTGCCACGCAGGTTATTCAGTATGATGAAGTTTTCGGCTCCCGGAATGGCTTTATACTCTTTTGACTCGATGTCGTAGTAGCGGCGCTGGCCGTTCTCTACAACGTAGAAAGACTCTTTGTTGTGGCTCAGCATGTCCTCTACCCAGGCTGCCGGTTCATAGCCTGCCTCTATCATGCGCTGTACTCCTTCGCGAGCTCCTATGGCATCCCAGTACTCGAAGGGGCCAAGTTCCCAGCCAAAGCCAGCGCGAAGAGCATCGTCTATGCGGTAGAGCTCATCCGAAATCTCCGGAATACGCTTAGATACATACTGGAACAAGCCGAACAAGGTCTCGTTGAAAAACGCAGCTGCCTTGTCGGTTTGCGCAGAGAAAGTTTTAATACGTTTTTTCAGGTCCTCTATTGGTTTCAGCACCTCCAGACTCTGGAACTTTACCTTCTGCTTTGGCCCGTACTCCATGGTGTTAAGGTCCAGCGTCAGGATATCGGTTTTACCTTTGGCGTCTTTTGTTTTTTTGTAGAAACCCTGCCCGGTTTTGTCGCCCAGCCATTTGTTCTCAGCCATCTTTTCGACGTATGCTGGAATTTTGAACAGGTCGCGCGACTCATCCTGCTCCCCTGCCTGGTACAGTCCATTGGCTACGTTGATGGTGGTGTCTAAGCCAACTACATCTAAGGTGCGGAAGGTAGCGGATTTCGGACGGCCCACTATCGGACCAGTTATTCTATCAACCTCATCTATGGTGAGGCCAGTTTTTTCCATGGCCTTGAGGGTTTGCATAATGCCGTAGATGCCTACGCGGTTAGCAATAAAGGCGGGAGTGTCTTTGGCCAGCACCGTGGTTTTTCCCAGGTACAGGTCGCCGTAGTGCATCAGAAAGTCTACTACTGCCTGGTCGGTTTCCGGAGTTGGGATAATTTCGAGCAGTTTGAGGTAGCGTGGCGGGTTAAAGAAGTGGGTACCGCAGAAATGTTTCCTAAAGTCGTCGGAGCGGCCATCTAGCATCAGGTGAATGGGTATGCCAGAAGTGTTAGAGGTGATGAGCGTGCCGGGCTTACGATGCTGCTCCACCTGGTCGTACACCAGCTTCTTAATCTTCAGGTTCTCCACCACCACTTCTATAGTCCAGTCGGCAGTCGCGATGCCTTTCATGTCGTCTTCGAAGTTACCGGTTTGAATAAGGCTGGCATCAGACTTCCGGTACAAGGGCGAAGGGTTAGAAGCAATGGCCGCCTGCAATGAATTGTTTACAATACGGTTCCGAAATTGCTTACTATCGATCGTTACTTTTTTAACCTGATCTTCAGGCGTAAGCTCCTTAGGGACAATATCCAGCAGCAGTACCTGCACACCTATATTGGCGAAGTGGCAGGCAATGCGCGAGCCCATTACACCGGAGCCAAGCACGGCTACTTTTTTAATAATTCTTTTCATAGAAATGTTTGTGATTGCCTATGTATTAGAAGATTTTTTTATTTTCTACCATATTGATGAGTTTGCTGCACACCTGGAAAAAGGTTTGCAGTTCCTCCTCCGGAATTTCATCGCGCACGATGTGGTTAAACTGCTTTACCGTACGTCGCGATACCTCCTTCTTCTCCAGTCCCTTCTCTGTTAAGAAAATGCGCACCAGCCTTTTGTCTTTTTCGTCAGATACCTTGTAGATCAGCCCATCTTCTTCCATGCTTTTAAGAATACGGGTAAGGCTGCGGGCTTCCAGGCCCAGGAGAGGAGCAATTTTGGTGGCCGGGGTGCCTGTTTCCTGGTTTATGTTCAGGAGTACAAACCCAATGGACGTAGTGATGCCATTTTTGCCCGCCTCTGTATTATACATACGTGAGATAGCATGCCAGCACACTTTCACATTATAATCTACGGTTTCTTCTGGCTTCATAGTCGTTTGGTGGTTATACCAAATATAAAAATAAATGTTATGCTTGCATACTATTTTAACGAAAAAATAATGCCCCTGTTGCGGGCTAAGGCTCATAAATTTTTAAGTCATGCGTATCGACTTTCCGGAGCAGTCACAAAAAAGCCCTGCTGCAACAGCAAGGCTTTTTGAGTAGCATAATGGCCTCTTTAACAGCAAAAAGTTAAATACAGCCTTGAAAGGCCTAGTGCGAAAACAGCTTATTTTATCTCCGGAAGAGTCTTTTCATTAAAAGAATTTGCTAAGCTGCTAATACATGCTGTTGATTTCGTTGGAGTACCTGGCAGTGATAATACGGCGCTTAACACTTAGTTTTGGCGTTAGCTCTCCGCTTTCTATGGTCCAAAGCTTAGGGAGCAGCTTGAATTTCTTGATGGTTTCGAACTGAGCCAGCTGCTCGTTTGCCTTGTCAATCTCCCGCTGAAACTTCTCCAGTATTTCTGGCTTGGTTATCATGTCTTCGTCTGTAGTGTAGGTGATGCCTTTAAACTGACAATAGTCCTGCAAACCTGCGAAAGAAGGCACAATAAGAGCTGCAGCATATTTCTGCCCGTCGCCCACCACCATCGTCTGCTCTATTAATACCGATTCTTTGAGCTTGTTCTCAATCATCTGAGGCGCAATGTATTTACCACCCGAGGTCTTGAGCATCTCCTTCTTGCGGTCCGTTATTTTCAGGTACTTGCCCCCAATAATTTCACCAATATCGCCCGTATGCAGCCAGCCATCTCGGTCTATTATTTCGGCCGTCAGCTCCGGCTGCTTGTAGTAGCCTTTCATAATGTGTGGCCCACGGGTCAGAATCTCGCCATCTTCAGGCGAGATTTTAACCTCAACGCCATCTATGGCTGGACCTACAGTGCCTATCATATTGTTTTCAGGCTCCCAGCGGTTTACAGCTATTACAGGCGATGTCTCCGTTAACCCGTAACCTTCCATTACCCTGATTTGAGCAGCCCAGAATACCCGCGCAAGCCTTGGCTGCAGCGCAGCCCCACCAGAGACCACAGCGCGCACATTGCCACCCAGTGCTTCGCGCCATTTGTTGAAAATAATTTTGTTTGCCAGTTTTAGTTGCTGCTCATACAACCAGCCTTGGTTTGCCTGGGTATCGTACTTCAGGCCAAGCTCCAATGCCCAGAAAAACAGCTTGCGCTTGATGCCAGTAAGCTCCATGCCTTTGGCCACAATCTTATCGTATACCTTCTCGAGCAGGCGTGGTACAGTGGCAAATACATGCGGCTGCACCTCCCTCAGGTTATCGGCTACTTTCTCTATACTTTCGGCATAGTAAATAGAAACCCCCGCATAAAAATACAGGTACAGCAGCATGCGCTCAAACACGTGGCTAAGCGGCAGAAAGCTAAGGGCACGGTGTGTATGGTCTACCGGCACATAAGGCATGGCACCCAGCAGGTTGCTTACGAGGTTGTTGTGCGTCAGCATTACGCCTTTGGGGTTGCCGGTAGTGCCGGAGGTATATATCAGCGTTAAGATATCGTCGGGTGCCACAGCCGCTTTCAGAGGCTCCAGTTCCTCCGGATCATCGTGCTCGCCGAGCTGTGCCACCTCGCTCCAGTGGCTTGCCCCCTGCACCTGATCAAAGGTATAGATGCCTTGTATGCTGCTCATGCCGGCAGTAGCAGCCGATACCTTGTTGTACAGCGCGCTATCCGCCACAAACACAACACTAACGCCTGCATCATTAAAAATAAACCGGTAATCTTCTACCGTTATGGTAGGATACATGGGCACGCTAACAGCACCCAGCTGCTGAATTCCAAAATCCACCAACACCCACTCCGGCCTGTTGAAGGAAATAATTGCCACTTTATCATCCTTTTTAATACCTAATTTCCTGAGCCCCAGGCTAATTTGGTTTGCTTTATCCTGAACATCCTGAGTGCTGTGCTTTACCCAATTATTGTTAACTTTTGCGGCAAGACAATCAGGCTGAGGGTATTTCCGGAGTTGGTGGCTTAAGAGGTCAAATGTACGGGTAACCGTCATAACCTTCTTATCTGTAGTCGATTGCGTAGTTATCATATGAATAGCATTTCTCTGGATCAAACTCTTTTTTACTTACGCATGTTAGTTAAAATTTCACTAAAATGCCATGCTAAGTAACTAGATTTTTTTGGGTTAATGCGATTTCTTGAAAAATTTAACCCCACTACTATCTAGTCAAAACACAGAATAGAGCCGGTGTTCTATTCTTTTACTATTTTTGAGGCTTTCGGATACAATTGTATGAATCTTTCTATTTTCTTTGAGCCTCTGAACGAGGATTTGTTCGCCATGTTCAGCAAGCCGCGCACACTGGGCTCCTACATCAGCCGGTTTGTGAGCAGCTTTCCGGACTGGCGCTCTGCTGATATTGCCATTATAGGTATACACGAAACCCGTGGACGCGACCAGGTAGACCCGGACACGCAAACCTCTCCACCTCCTGCCCGTGCCGTGCGCAAAAAGCTCTATGGCATGATGAAAGGAACAGGAAGCTGCAAAATTGTAGACCTGGGGAACCTCCGCCCCGGTATTACCCTCGACGATACTTATCTGCGCCTGAAGGAGATCGTGGAGCTGCTGGTATCGCATAACACAGTTCCGGTTATTATAGGCGGCTCCCAGGACCTGGAGTATGGGCAGTATTTAGGTTATGAGCATCTGGAGAGGGCCGTGAACATGGTAACCATAGACAGCCGCGTAGATATGCTGGAGGAACTCGATGAACCAGCTAACCGCAAACAGCTCCGCCAGATACTCATGCACGAGCCCAATTACCTTTTTAGTTTTGGTCAGATTGGCTACCAGTCGTACCTGGTGGAGCCCGAAGTAATGGCTACGCTGGAGAAACTGCATTTTGAGGCATACCGTGTGGGCGAGGTGCACCAAAGCCTGCAGGAAATGGAGCCGGTGATCCGCGGAGCCGACCTGCTGACTTTCGATATTTCGGCCATCAGGCACCAGGATGCCCCTGGCTACGACCCAGCCAACCCGTTTGGCTTAACCGGCGAAGAGGCCTGCCAACTTTGCTGGTACGCCGGCCTCAACGACAATCTTACTTCCATTGGTTTTTACGAATACCAGCCCGAGCTCGACAAGCGGCAACTAACAGCCACCACCCTGGCCACCATGATCTGGTATTTTATAGAAGGCTACTATCACCGCAAAAACGAAATGCAGTTCAGTAGCAACAAGTTCACCAAATATGCAGTAGGTTTTCATGACAACCCCGATAAGATGATCTTCTACAAGAGCAAGAACAGCGAAAAGTGGTGGCTCGAAGTAGAAGCACTTTCGGCAGACAAAGGCTCTCGAATTGTACCCTGTAGCTACGAAGATTACCTGCAGGCTATAAAAGGCGAAGTACCTAACCGCTGGGTGGTAACGCAGGCACGGATTGGTTAATCTGGTTTTGTAGTACTAAGTGGTTGAGCAAAAAGTGAACTAGCCATTTTACCTGTTCGCCACCAACAAGGGCTAATACCAGCAATGTTCAATATGCTTCCGGAAGGCTGTTTTGATTAGAATAATTTGATTGCCAGCTAAGCTTTATTGAACGAAATAGAAAGCTAATTTCAATTAAACCGAACTGCTTGCACAACACTGCAAAAACAAGCGTGACAGACAAAAATATTTTAACTATGTTTGAGTATACTCTCAACCCGTTAACCCTTAGAGCTAATGCCTGATGTAGAGGACAAGGCAAACAACGCTCTGCCGGAATACACGCTGCAACAGCTCGCCCTGCGCAACGGGCAGGACCGGGATGAAGTGTGGGTGGCCTACAAAGGCATTATTTATGATGTCCGGAAGTCGAGGTTGTGGCGCAGTGGCAACCATTATGAGCATTGGGCCGGGCAGGACTTAACGGCAGAACTGAAAGATGCCCCACATACAGAATATGTTTTTGATAAGTTTACAGCAATAGGAACTGTAAAAAACTCTAAATACTAAACGGATATCCGCAGAAGGACTGTAGTCTTTTGTTTGGGTACATTATTATCTATAACATTATGATCTTATTAGCAGATAGCGGCTCAACCAAAACAGACTGGCGCCTCATGGACGAAACCGGCTCTCACCAGCAGGTTTTCACGGCAGGCATAAACCCACAGTATCTCGATTCTGAGGAGATATATGCCATACTGGAAAATGAGCTTGTGCCAAACCTGGAGCAAAAGAACCCAACATCTATTTACTACTATGGTACCGGATGCAGCTCGCCAGACCGTAACAAACGTGTTGGAGACGCGCTACGTTGTGCCTTTCCGGCAAGCACGGTGCAAGTGGACCATGACTTGATAGGTGCGGCCCGGTCGCTCTGCGGACACCAGCCAGGCATTGCCTGTATTCTGGGCACAGGCTCTAATTCCTGCCTCTACGATGGCAAAAAGATAGTGGACAATGTGCCATCGCTTGGCTTTTTAATGGGCGACGAAGGCAGCGGTGCTTACCTGGGCAAGCTACTGATTAGAGCTTACCTGTATCGGGAATTGCCTGATGAACTGGCAGCGTCGCTGAAAAACACGTATAACCTTACCAAAGATGGCATTCTGGACGCAGTGTACTACACCGACATGCCTAGCACCTACCTGGCTACTTTTGCTAAATTTATGGGCCAAAAGAGCAAGCATCCGGTTATACATGCTATGATCTACGAGAACTTCAATGAGTTCTTTGAGCGCCATGTTTGCAAGTACAAAGATTTCGATAAGCTTCCTATTAACTTTGTCGGTTCTATTGCTTATCATTTCTCAGACATTCTGCACCAGGTAGCAAAGAAATTTGGCGCCCATATTGGCCTTATTCTCCAAAGCCCAAGCGAAGGCATGGTACGCTACCACCAGGAGCAGCTTGAGAAGGGGCAATAAAAAATTTGAATGAGTGGATGAGTGGCAGAGTGAATATTACAGAAACATGTAAACAATTCTACTGCACCTCCTCCACCCATTTCCATGCCTTTATTTAGCCACACCGCCCTTTACAACTTTCTAACTCTTTAACTTTATAACTCCCAACGTGTCTACTACAGAATCTGCGTCTCATTACAATAACCTGGAGCAGCTATCGGTGCAGGAATTATTGGTATCTATTAACCAGGAAGATAAAACGGTTCCGCTTGCTGTAGAAAAAGCTATTCCGCAGCTGGAGCAACTGGTGGAGGTTACTGTGCAGAAACTCCGAGAAGGAGGCCGGCTGTTTTATATTGGTGCCGGAACAAGCGGCAGACTCGGCGTTGTAGATGCCTCAGAATGCCCGCCAACTTATGGTGTTCCGCATGGCATGGTTGTAGGTATTATTGCAGGAGGCGATGGCGCTATCAGAAAAGCAGTAGAATTCGCTGAAGACGATGAAGCACAAGCCTGGAAAGATTTACAGGCGCACCAGATTAGCACGAAAGATATTGTGGTTGGCATAGCCGCTTCTGGCCGCACGCCCTACGTTATAGGCGGGTTAAACGCCTGCCGCAGTGCCGGCATCAGCACAGGTTGTATTGTGTGCAATGCAGGCAGTGCCGTAGCCCATTCAGCCGATTATCCAGTAGAAGTGCTTACTGGGCCAGAGTTTGTTACCGGCAGCACTCGCATGAAGGCCGGCACCGCTCAAAAGCTGGTCCTCAACATGCTCACCACCGCCACCATGATCCGGCTAGGCAAAGTAAGAGGTAATAAGATGGTAGACATGCAGCTCTCGAACCACAAGCTTGTAGACCGCGGCACCCGCATGCTCATGGAAGAACTGCAGATTACGGAAGCCGAAGCAGCAGCCCTGCTACAACAGCACGGCAATGTGCGTGCAGCCATAGACGCATATGGCAAACGCTAAATCAAGGTAAGCCCTAGCCTCAATATCCACAAAAACGCCTCCGGAAGGCTATTTTCATTAGAATAATTCACTGAAAGCTAATCAACCCCTGTATTGCGGCAGGAAGCTACGGAGCGAACACTCTTGCCAGGTGCATTCATTGACGATTATTTGTTTGAGCGTTCAGCGAGTTTAAAATCGTCTTGATTTTTTTGGTTCTTTTTGTATCAAGACAAAAAGAACAAAGACTCCAGCAATGCAACAGCTTCACTCCAAAGTCACAGCAAAAAGAGAAGCTATGCGAACTTACACTAAAAAGCCGGTAGCTACTACTTTTGCCTCTCGCCCACAAGATCCTTTCAGGATGACAAAAGTATAAACCATTTACATTGTTCATTACCCCACAACTCAAGTTAGCATACTTGGTTGATACTCTAAATGCGACATCAACTTAGTCAATAGTTATTAACTTTTCCGTGAGCACATGCGCGGCTTCGTTGCTGGGAGCAATATAATAAGACACGGCACCAGGGAAATTAAAATCAAATTCCTGCTGATTCAAGCTGAAGAGCACCTTCTTTCTATAGTCTGTAAGGCTTTCGAGACCCAGGGCCAGGCGCTGCTCGTTTATTTGTTGCTCCTGGGTTTCGTTCAGGTTCTCCTTCATAAACTTGCTCAGGTCGGGCAGCCTTTTATCGTTTTCACAATCTTTTGGTTTGCCACAGGTTATTTTTACCAAAGCCCTTGTTTTATACTCGCCAAAGCCCTGTTTCTCTATCAGAAAGGCAGCAGCATGTGGAGCAAGTCTACCCTGCCGCACGGCCTCCTGCAGAATGTTGGTAAAGTCGTAGCCATCCATAAACCTCGTTTGCCGCTCTATTACAATGGCAAAGCGGGGCAGCAGCTCCATGGTGTCACCAACACCAATCAGGTTTTCGCCAGGGTAGCCATGGGTTTCTATTGCACTGAGCAAACGCTTTACGTTAGAGGCTTCAATTTTACGCAAGGTATCGGCATGCATGCGCAAGCCACCTTTAGCCTGCCTGAAAAACTGGTCGCGGGCATATAACTCATCCAGGTCGGCGCGCAGGTCGAGGTTTACCCGATCACGATACTTTCTTCTGTGCTTCGGATATTTACGCTCAAATTTCCGCCATTTTTTCGATTCCTGAAGTGGCTTAAATCCCCGTTGCCGTTTCAGGAAATCCAGGTCTACGCCTTTTAGCGCCAGCTCTTCCAGGTAGTTGTAAGTCAGTTTTTCTCTGCCTTCGTGTGTGGCACACACGGCTGCGTTAAAGTAGTCTCTGGCAAACGGAGACGGCACAGCGGCAAAAGCCTGCTGATAGTGTTCTAAAGCAGTTTCATACTTTTTCTGTGCCAGCGCCAGCTCCGCCTTGTTAATGTGTGGGTGGTAAACTTCTGTATAATCCGGAGAAGCAAACGCATAAAAAGAACCTAACAAAAATAGCAGCAGGAGCGGCAACTTATTCAGCTCCCTGCGTAAAACATGTCGCATAAATGGATAGTTGTAAAAATCTGGCATTCAAAATCAGAACGCATAAAAGTGCCTCTACAATATAGCACATTTCTAGGCTTCAAAAAACCAGCACCTGTTTTCTGTTAGTATATTACCCGATTAATTGGGAGTAAATGGTGCAGCCGCCTTCAATGCTTTGCCAGAAGCCGTGCAGGTTCCTGTAATTTATGCCAACTTTGTGCCCACTGTTAAAGTAAATCAGAAATAGCTGCTTGTGCTGAAGCGGCCCATAACATGGACTTAATATGCATACGATAGAGCCTTACTATAACTGGCTGGAACTATACTCTGCCGCCGAGGATCCTCGATCTCCTTTGTACGGCACAGAAAACAGCCTCACCGACTTTACCCATACCATTTATGGGTATTATATACATCCGCAATGGGACGACATAGATTCCGAAACGCTGTTTATAAAAATTCTGTTTACCGACTATGACCTTGGCTACACTATTATAGAGTTTATCGGGGAGTGGAATGACACCCTCAACAACGACATCATGAAACTGAAGCGCAACATCATAGATCCTATGGTGTATGAGGGCATTAAGCATTTTATTCTGATCGGCGAAAATGTGTTTAACTTTCATGGGTCAGATGATGCTTATTATGAAGAATGGTTTGAAGACGTGGAGGATGGCTGGATTGCAGCTCTCTGTTTCAGAGACTTTGTGCTGGCGGAGATGCGCAATTACAGCATAGACTATTATATAAACTCTGGTGGAACCATGGAAGAAGTTCCCTGGCGCACCTTTACACCAAAAATACTATTTGGCCTTGTAAATGGCATGATCCAGAAACGACTCGGGAGCTAACCCTCAGAAACAGAAAGAGGAGCTTACTGGCTCCTCTTTCTGTTTTATTTAGTCTTTTTTCTCTGTTGCCTCTTCAATGTCATCGGCTACATCTTCTGCTTTATCTTCCACATCCTCGGCAGCGTTTTCTACTTTATTTTCTGCTTTGTCTTGTCTGCTGGTTTCGCAAGATGCCAGCGAGATTACACTTGCTGCCATCATCGTATACATTATCTTTTTCATGTTGAGAAACATTAATGTTGAATGAAAATAATTCTGTTTTGTCTCCTGCCACTGCAGGACCTGCACAGCATACGGCAACTGCTATATTAAGTTAAGCTAAAAACAAAAAGGCGCCCAAAGAGCGCCTTTTTACAGAACCCAGGCTTGCGCCAGAGCCCCAAATAATTATTATACCAATTACAAAGAAGTAGTATCTATCTCAGTAGTAGTGGTATCTACTTCCATCATAGTGGCATCTTCTTCTTCTACAATAACTTCGTCAGTAGTTGTTTCTTCAGTAGTTGTTGTACCTGACTCGCAAGAAGCGAATACGAAAAGACCAGCAACGAATAATAAACCGAATACTTTTTTCATGTTGATATGATGATTGGTTGATTGAAGCCTCAAATATAACAGCATATCTGAATATAGTAATAAAAGCCGGCAATTATTTCTTGCGGAACACCAACTTTATCGGCACACCATCAAATCCAAAATGTTTACGGATGGTGTTTTCCAGGTAGCGCGTGTACGATTCTTTAATGTACTGCGGCAGGTTACAGAAAAACGCAAACGTAGGATTGTGTGTTGGCAACTGCGTGATATACTTTATCTTAACAAACTTACCTTTAATAGCTGGCGGCGGATAACGGTCGATTTCCGGCAATATTTTATCGTTAAGCTTAGAGGTAGAGATCTTCTGTGTTTTGTTCTCATACACCTCCATCGCTGTTTCTATGGCTTTGTGCACCCGTTGCTTTGTAACTACCGAAGTAAAGATAACCGGCACGTATTTGATAGGTGCAATTTTGTCCAGAATCTCCTCTTCAAACTCTTTGGTAGAATTTGTTTCTTTCTCTACCAGGTCCCACTTGTTCACCAGTATTACAATGCCTTTGCGGTTTTTCTCAGCCAGTGTTATCAGGTTCACGTCCTGCGCCTCTATGCCGCGTGTGGCATCCAGAATAATAATACATACGTCGGCATCTTCAAGAGCACGCATCGAGCGCATAACAGAGTAAAACTCTATGTCCTCGCTTACTTTACTCTTGCGGCGCACACCGGCCGTATCTACAATAATAAATTCTTTACCGAAGGCATTGTAGCGGGAGTCGATGGCATCGCGGGTGGTGCCGGCAATATCGGTTACAATGTTACGCTCCACACCCAGCAGCAGGTTCACAAACGATGACTTACCAACATTTGGCCGGCCAAGCACCGCAAATTTTGGAATACCGGCATCAGGATCTTCTACGCCTTCGTCTTTAAAGTGCGTAATAACGGCATCTAGCAATTCGCCGGTACCGGAGCCATTCTGCGACGAAATAGGAAATATCTCAATTCCAATTCCCAGCGCATAAAATTCGCCCATCTGGTGTGCCCGTGCATTGCTGTCGGCTTTGTTGGCTACAATGTAAATGGGTTTGTCGGTGCGGCGCAGGTAGTTTGCAAATTCCTCGTCGAGGCCAGTAAGACCAGCATCTACGTCTACCATAAACAAGATCACGTCGGCCTCTTTTACGGCCAGTTCCACCTGCTTATTTATTTCTTCTTCAAAAATATCGTCGGTGCCGTGCACGTAGCCACCGGTATCAATTACCGTGAAGTACTTGCCTACCCAGTCGCCGTGGCCGTAGCTACGGTCGCGGGTAACGCCGCTCACGTTGTCCATAATGGCCTTGCGATGGCCAATCAGGCGGTTAAAAAGCGTAGACTTGCCCACGTTAGGGCGTCCTACAATAGCAATGATGTTTGATGACATCGTATTAAAAAATAAAATAGTTAAAGTGCCCCCGGTGCCCCTTGCACCGAAGCTTTATCTGTGCCCAAATCTACTCACTTACTCGCTGTAGCCGAAGCGCCGTAGCAGCTTCTGGTCAGTTCGCCAGTTTTCGTTCACACGCACATACAAATCAAGAAATATCTTTTTCTGGAAAAACTCCTCCATATCCACACGAGCCTGTGTGCCTACTTTTTTGAGCATTTCGCCTTTGTGACCAATAATAATGCCTTTCTGACTCTTGCGCTCCACACTAATTTCAGCCCTGATGCGGATAATGGCTTCCTCTTCCTTAAATTCTTCTACTACTACCTCGGAGCTGTAAGGAATCTCTTTTTTATAGTTAAGGAAAATCTTTTCCCGGATCATCTCCGACACAAAGAAACGCTCTGGCTTGTCAGTCAGTTCATCTTTTGGAAAATAAGCCGGATGCTCGGGCAAATAATGCAGCAGCCGCTGGAACAGGTGGTCGAGGCCAAAGTTGTGTAGGGCCGAAATCGGCAGTATCTCTGTTGGCTGCATCTTCTCCTGCCAGTAAGCTACCTTCTCGGTTAGTTCTTCTTCGGTAGCCTGATCTATCTTGTTAATAAGCAGCAGAATAGGCACCTGCGCATGCTGTAACCGCGCAATTACATCGTCTTCGTCGTGCTGTTCATAAATATCAGTCATGAACAGAATTACATCGGCATCTTCAAGCGAGGTGCGCACAAAACTCATCATTGACTCATGCAAGGCATACTGTGGTTTTATAATGCCGGGTGTATCGGAATACACAATCTGGAAATCATCGCCATTGAGAATGCCCATAATACGGTGCCGCGTGGTTTGGGCTTTTGATGTAATAATGGAAAGCTTTTCGCCCACCAAAGCATTCATCAGGGTAGATTTACCTACATTGGGCTTACCCACTATACTTACAAAACCAGCTTTATGAGGAGTTTCGGACATGCGCTTAAATTTGAGGATGCAAAAGTACTTCTTTTTTACGTAGAATCCTTGTAAGTGAATTAATTATGGATTCTGAATGAATAGGTAGTTAAATTTAATTGTAGAGGAGATGGAGGATAACCCTTAAGCCGATGCAGGCAATTTTAGCTCTGGAAGGCGGTTTTCATTAGAAGAATTCTAGTTATGCGGTAGGCTATGATTTCATGACTCTATTTTCGCTCCCTCTGTCATCCTGCAAGGATCTTGTGAGCCAGATCCGTCAACAATGGCTACTGCTAGTGTTTAGTCTAAGTTGGCATAGTTTTATGTTTTGTTATAACAGCGGCGTGAAGCTATTGTATTGCTGGAGTCTTTGTTCTTTTTGTCTTGATACAAAAAGAACCAAAAAAATCAAGACGATTTTGTCCAAAGGGGGCCCCTGCACCCCCACTCGCTGAACGCTCAAACAAAAAGTCGCCCATAGGTGCACCGGGCTCAGGTGTTCCCTTCTTAGCCTGCCGCCGAAAACTGTGTTTAAGTTTAGCTACAGCACAACTTGAGTTAGAATAATTTGTTATGCTTGCTGCTACTACTCTTTATCTTCTTTAATTCCTGAAACCGCCCATAGCCTTTGGTATCTCTTTTTTGCTCCGGAAGGGCAATTTGATTAGCATAATTTGTCCTAAGTGCCGCGGCTTGTTTTTCTAATAAGCTGCAACTAACTATCCATGAGTTAACCAGGCTGCTAAAAAGTACATTGCTTCAATTGCCACCATCATTAAACGAATCTAAAAACTTTTTCGGGAGTTTGCGCTTTATGATATATTCTCTCTATCGGTCATAAATAGATAATATCAACAACTAACGGGTTCTTGTTCGTATCTTTGCACCCGGAAATCAGTTAAAGATTTTATGAGTAAAAAATCAACAGGCAAGATTGGCGTACTGCTGGTAAACCTGGGCACTCCAGACACACCCAACACACCCGATGTAAGAAAGTATTTGCGTGAGTTTTTGCTAGACAAGCGCGTAATTGATATACCAGCCGTGCAGCGCTATGTGCTGATAAATGGCATTATTGCTCCGTTCCGGGCACCAAAATCTGCCAAGGTCTACAAAGAACTTTGGACAGAACGCGGCTCTCCGCTGCTCTACCACGGACTGGACCTGCAGAAGAAGCTGCAGGAGTCGCTAGGCTCTGGCTACCATGTTGCATTTGGCATGCGCTACCAGAGTCCGAGTATAAAAAGTGCACTGGAGGAGCTGCGTGAGCAAAGCGTAGAACGGATTATTGTTTTGCCGCTCTTTCCGCAATACGCTTCGGCCTCCACCGGTTCGGTACAGGACAAGGTAATGGAGATCGTAAAAGACTGGTGGGTTATTCCGAGCATCAGCTTTATATCTTCTTTCTGCGACGACGAAGGCTTTATAAAAACGTTTGCTACACTTGGCAAGCAGCACATGGCCCAAGATGATTACGACCATGTAGTATTTAGCTACCATGGAGTACCGGAACGGCACGTGCTAAAGGGCAGCGACAAAGGCTATTGCAAGCTCGGCTCCTGCTGCAACACCTACAACAAGCGAAACAAATACTGCTACCGCGCCTCCTGCTATGCCACCTCCAGGCTATTGGCGGCAGAGCTTGGCCTGCGCGAAGATCAATACTCAGTGGCTTTTCAGTCGAGGTTGGGCAAAGACCCGTGGCTCACACCTTACACCGACTTTATTCTGAAAGATTTGCCTAGTAAGGGCTTTAAAAAAGTATTAGCCTATAGCCCCGCCTTCGTAGCCGACTGCCTCGAAACAACTATTGAGGTAGGCGAAGAATTTAAGGAGATGTTTCTGGAAGCTGGTGGTGAGAAGTGGCAACTGGTAGAGAGCCTAAACTCACACCCTATGTGGGTAGAGGCTGTGAAACAGATGGTGCTGAAGAACTAATTCTAACAGTGCAGTTTTTTGCGCTGATGCTCCTTAACAGCAAGAGCCGCTGCCCCAAAAGGCAGCGGCTCTTGCTGTTAAGGAAGGACTCGTAGCTATACCAATGCCACCGGCCAACGAATTATTCTAATGAAAAAGGCCTTCCAGAGATAAAAACAACGGAATTCAGCTCTGATTCTGTAGTGCTGCCAAAACCTCTCTACCAGCCACCTTGCATTAGCAGCTTCTTTCATAGCCTCTTCAGAAGGATTATATCCTTTTAAAGTCAACCCAATCGTCAGAAGCAGTAGCCGCTGCCTGCACAAGCTTTTGCAGCAGCAGCTCCGGATTAGCCTCTATAATCAGCTTATCACGCAAGCCCGGATTTATAAACCCCTCTCCCACGCTATGGTCTATCATTTCAAAAAAGCGATCGTAGTAGCCCGCTACATTCAGAAAAGCAACCGGCTTTTTGATAATACCTAACTGGTTCCAGGTAATAATCTCGCAGATTTCGTCGAAGGTGCCGAAGCCGCCGGGCATCGCAACAAAAGCATCAGCCCTGGCAGCCATCAGCGCTTTTCGCTCGTGCATCGTCTGCACCACGTGCTGCTCTGTAATGCCTGTGTGTGCCACTTCCCTATCTACTAGGCTCTGCGGAATTACACCTACCACTGTACCGCCTCCCGCCAGCACGCTATCGGCAATGGCACCCATGAGCCCAACTTTGCCACCGCCATATACCAATGCAATTTGCTGCCGGGCCATTAGTTTACCTAATAGCTCGGCAGCTTCTGTATACAAACAATTATTACCGGGGTTTGCCCCACAAAAAACACCTAAGCTATTCATTTCCTGTTTCAATTTATATGCCAAAAAACATACGTATAAATTTCATTCACAAAAAAAGCTCCCTCAACTTTGAAGGAGCCTTCTTTGCATAGTAACTCCGTACAAGTTCTGCAGAAGCTGCCTCATAGGTAGTATGGCCTAAGCAGGCACTTTCTTATATAACTGCGCCAGCTTCGCGGCTACATAATCTATTTCTTCGGGGGTATTGTATTTGCTGAAGGAGAAACGGATGTTGCCGCGGTTAGGATCTATGCCTAATGCCTCCAGTACATGAGAGCCTGCGTTTGCCCCACTACTGCAGGCACTGCCTCCTGAGGCCGAGATTTTGTTTATATCGAGACTAAAGAGCAGCATTTCGGTTATATCGGATGGCGGCAGGCTAACGCTCAGCACCGTATACAGACTTTTATCTGCCTCTGCCGACAAACCATTAAACGTTAACCCCTCCACCTGCTCTTTCAGCTTGTGTATCAGGCGATCTTTCAGGCCCTGAATGTGCTGCTGGTGCTCTGCCATGTCGCGGTATGCTATTTCTAGCGCCTTTGCCAGCCCGATAATGCCATAAACGTTTTCGGTCCCGCCCCGCATGTTGCGCTCCTGCGAGCCACCATGTATAAGCGGCTGCACTTTTATGCCTGCATCGGCATATAAGAAGCCCACACCCTTCGGACCATGAAATTTATGCGCTGAACCAACAATAAAGTTGGCATTTAACTTTTGCAGGTCGTGCCGGTAATGTCCCATAGTCTGCACTGTGTCGGCATGAAACACGGCATTATGCTGCTTACAGATCGTGCCTATTGCTTCTATGTCGTTCAAGTTACCGATTTCGTTGTTGGCATGCATTACCGATACCAGCGTTTGCGGGTTTTGGGCCAGCAACTCTTCCAGGTGCTCCAGATCGAGTACGCCCTGAGCATTGTGGCGCAGATAGCTCAGGCTAAGTTCTCCTTTTTTCTCCAGCATTTGCAGAGTGTGCAGCACCGCGTGGTGCTCCAGCCTGGAGGTTATAGCATGCTTTATGCCTAATGCCCGAATGGTACAGACAATAGCTGTATTATCTGCCTCTGTGCCCCCTGAGGTAAAAAAAATTTCAGCTGGCGAAGTGTGCAACAGGTTAGCAATAGTTTTGCGTGCTTTCTCGATAGCAGCTCTTACCTCGCGCCCGTGCCCGTGTATAGACGACGGATTTCCAAAATGCTCGAGCATATAAGGGGCCATGGCATCAAACACTTCTTTATCAAGGGGAGTAGTGGCAGCATTATCTAAATAAACACGCATACAGGTAACTATTAAATTGTTCTTACTATTCGAACCACAAAATTACATAAAAAAGTTGCGCCAAGTGCCGCAGACTTATTGTCTCTACACTTGGCGCAACCAACCAGGTCTTTTAAGCTATGTGTTTACAACAACACATTATGCTTTTTCAGAGATGATCTCTTTTATATCGGCAATAATTTTATTAGCCAAATGCTCTGCAGTGGCATTGCTATCAGACTCTGCATAAATCCTGATAATAGGCTCCGTGTTGGATTTGCGCAGGTGCACCCATTCTTTACCAAATTCTATTTTTACGCCGTCGATGGTATTGATAGGCTGCTTGGCATAACGGTGCTGCATTTGCACGAGCACATTATCTACATCTACATCTGGGGTGAGCTCTATTTTATTTTTGGAGATATAGTAACTCGGGTAAGAGTTGCGTAAGCGCGTCATGCTCATGTCCGATTTTGCCAGGTGCGTCAGGAAAAGTGCTATCCCAACTAAGGCGTCGCGGCCATAGTGCAGTTCCGGATAAATGATACCGCCGTTGCCTTCACCTCCTATGATGGCGTTCTGCGCCTTCATCATGTTTACCACATTCACCTCTCCTACTGCCGCTGCATAATAGTTGCCTCCGGCTTTCTCTGTTACATCGAGCAGGGCTCTTGTAGAAGACAAGTTAGAAACAGTGTTGCCGACTGTATTTTTCAGCACATAATCTGCTACTGCTACCAGTGTATACTCTTCGCCAAACATGCTGCCGTCTTCGCTCACCAGTGCCAGTCGGTCTACATCAGGGTCTACGACTATGCCCAGGTCGAACTTGCCTTTCTCTATTACTTTAGAAATTTCGCGCAGGTTTTCTGGCAACGGTTCCGGATTATGAGCAAAGTTGCCGTCTGGTTCGCAGAACAGCTTTTCTATTTTAGTTACGCCAAGCGCCTCCAGCAGCATAGGCACTGCTATGCCACCACTAGAGTTCACACAATCTATGGCCACTCTAAAATCTTTGGCGGCAATGGCTTCTACATCTACCAAAGGCAGGTTAAGAATAGCTTCAATATGCTTCTGAAGCGCGTCCTCGGCTTGCTTGTACTGGCCAAGATCATTTACCTGGGCAAACTCAAACGCTTCTTTCTCGGCAATCTCCAGCACCAGTTTTCCTTCCGCATCAGAAATAAACTCGCCATGCTGGTTTAACAGCTTCAGCGCATTCCACTGCTTAGGGTTATGGCTCGCCGTTAAAATAATGCCGCCACCTGCTTTTTTATCCGGCACTACCATTTCTACAGTTGGTGTTGTAGAGAGTCCAACATCAATAACATGAATGCCCAGTCCCTGTAAGGTTGCGCACACCAGCTTGTTTACCATGTCACCAGACAGACGCGCATCGCGCCCGATTACGATGGTGTTGTTGTTTGTTGTTTGAAGCACCCATGTACCGTAGGCAGCAGCAAACTTTACGACATCCACAGGAGTTAGCCCATCTCCGGCCTTCCCTCCTATAGTACCTCTAATTCCAGAAATTGATTTTATTAAAGCCACTTGCTATTCTATTTTACAGGGCAAAAGTAATAATAAATGTTTAATAGCTAAATTGTTGAATTTAATTACTTGACAGCAGCAGGCACAAATGCATATTATGTTATAATGAAATGCTTTAAAAACACCTATTCTATCAAAATTTTGGGTTTTTGGTTAAAAAGGACTTAAATTATACAAGCAATCATTTAATTAAAGCTGAATTTATATCTAAACCCCCTGTTTAAATAAAAATAAATGGTTGGCCTTGCTTAATTTTTTAAAGCGGCCAGAGCGGCTATAGGCTAAGCATCAGCAAGATCTATTGTTTTACCTTATGTTAACAATAACTTAACACACTTTGAGCACTGGCAATGCAATGACTTGGCCGTCACTTTTAATACCTTTGTACTCATGGAAAAAACTCATTTAGATGAAAGTCCACGTGGAAAGCAGCTACAAGCTTTCAACCGGCTGCTCGACATAATGGAGGAATTGCGGGAGAAGTGTCCTTGGGACAAGAAGCAAACGATAGAGAGTTTACGCCATCTAACCATAGAAGAAACCTACGAACTTTCTGATGCGATTATCCGCAACGATATGTCGGAAATAAAGAAAGAGATAGGCGATATAATGCTCCACATGGTGTTCTATTCCAAAATTGCTTCGGAGCAGAAAAGCTTCGATATAGCAGATGTGCTTAACTCTTTATGCGAAAAACTAATTTTCAGACATCCTCATATTTATGGTGATACTGTAGCCAATACTGAAGAGGATGTTAAAAAGAACTGGGAACAGTTAAAATTAAAGGAAGGAAACAAATCTGTGTTAGGTGGCGTACCAAGCTCGCTACCCGCTCTCGTAAAAGCCATGCGCATTCAAGAAAAAGCGCGTGGGGCAGGCTTCGACTGGGACGAACGGGCTCAGGTATGGGAAAAAGTACAGGAAGAGCTTGCTGAATTTGAAACAGAATTTAATGTAGCTGAGCAAGCTAGCATCAATCAGGAGAAGGCAACCGGAGAGTTTGGAGACCTACTGTTTTCGCTTATTAATTTCGCCCGATTTATAGATGTAAATCCGGAGGAGGCCCTAGAAAGGACCAATCTTAAATTTATAGATCGGTTTCAATACCTGGAGACAGAAGCTGCCAAAGACGGCAAAAAATTACAGCACATGACGCTGACAGAGATGGATTATTACTGGAACAAAGCAAAAAAACGCTAAAAAAATAAACAAGTTGCAACATCAATTATTATATTTAAAGCTCTGTTTCCTATGATTAGATGGCGCAAATATTTTTTTCAGTATTTTAAACGTTAAAACAACACCTCTACCTCTAAGATCAGGAACAGCAAGTTTTTTGCTTTTATAGCCTACAAAGCATCATTTAAAGATATTTATCATTTTTATTTATGCATTTTGAGTGGTATTTGAATCATGGAGGAAAGGAATAAAATTAAGTAAGTCAGAAATTTGATTTTGCATCCTTTTCCTAATTTAGTTAAGTTTGTAAAGGAGTAATATGCAGCCTTACTTACGCTAGTTAAAAAAGTAATAATGGATTCTTTTTTAAGGGTTTACGCAAAAAGAACAAAAAAAACACCATATTTTATTTATAAATTGCGGAAAAAATAGATATTGCAAACTAATAAAGAACTAAAACCTAATCTAAAACATTTAGTCATTACACAAACAATTTATTACAACACAAACAGCTAAACTTTAAACTTTTTAAGAAAATGGAAAAAAAGACTGCAGTAGTGAGCAAAGATGCTAATGTAGAAGCCAAAGGTAGCTCAGGGGGCTCTTTATTTGCTACTATCGTAATACCGGTTGCAATTTTTGCCTGCTTCCTGATTTATATTTTTGTATTAGGTAACGGCGCAAACTTTGAAGGCGGTGACAACGAGAACCACCCACTACCTGGAAATTATTTAGGCATCGTTTACAAAGGAGGTTATGTAGTTCCTATCCTGATGTCGTTAGTATTGTTGGTATTGATCTTCTCCATCGAAAGAACACTTACCATCAGCAAAGCAAAAGGAACAAAGAGTGTAGCTGGTTTTGTACGCCTTATCTCTTTAAAACTGAACCAACGTGACGTTAACGGCGCTATTGCTGCCTGCGACACTCAAAAAGGTTCTGTGGCAAACGTTGTAAAATCAGGCTTGCTGAAGTACAAGGAAATGCAGAACGATACAGAACTGCTGAAAGCAGAGAAAATTGCTGCTATCCAGAAAGAGATCGAAGAATCTACTTCACTGGAGTTGCCAATGCTGGAGAAAAACCTGGTAATTATCTCAACTATTGCTTCTATCTCTACCCTAACAGGTCTGATTGGTACAGTACTTGGTATGATTAAGGCGTTCTCGGCTCTTGCAGCTTCAGGTACGCCAGATGCCACAGCACTTTCTAACGGTATCTCCGAGGCCTTGATTAACACGGCACTTGGTGTAACTGGTTCTGCTATCGCGATTATTGCTTATAACTACTTTACAAGCAAAATTGATGAGTTGACTTACAGCATCGACGAAGCTGGCTTCAGCATCATCTCTACTTTCGCAGCTCAGCACGAAACTGCTGCTCCTGCCAATACTACTGCCAGACAGCAAACCATCTAATATTTTAAATCAGCAAAATGCCTAGAGTAAAAATAAAAAGAAGCAAACCTACCCTGGATATGACCCCCATGGTAGACTTGGCCTTCTTGTTAGTTACTTTCTTCATGCTGACCACTAAATTTGCTCCAGACGATGCAGTAATTGTAGATACTCCTACTTCTGTATCGGAAATAAAAATACCTGAGTCTAACGTGATTACCATTGCGATTGACAAAGACAACCGGGTTTTTTATGGTGTAGATGGGCAGCAAACAAGAGAGAAGCTTCTTGATAAAATAGGCCAAAAGTACGGCGTTAGCTTTAACGAAGATCAGAAAAAAGCTTTCTCACTAACATCTAACTTTGGTGTGCCAGTAAGGCAGCTTCCAGGGTTCCTGTCTATGGGCATAGATGACCGCAAGAAAGTGAACCAACCTGGTATTCCAATAGATTCTCTGAATAATGAGCTTTCTGAATGGGTATGGCAAACACGTTTAACTAACCCGCAGGTTATTGTAGCCATCAAAGGTGACGTGGACGCTAACTTTACCACTATCAACAAGATCATTAAGACGTTGGAGGATAGAAAAGTAAGCAGGTTCAACCTGATTACAGACATGGAAGCACGACCAACATCACTATAAGAAAGGAGATAAGAAATGGCAGAAGTACAAGAAAAAGCCGACTCCGGTAAGGGGGGGAAGAAACGTGCCAAGAAAATGTCTGTCCACCTGGACATGACACCAATGGTAGACCTTGCCTTCCTGTTGCTAACATTCTTCATGCTTACGACTACTTTTAGTAAGCCGCAAACCATGGAGATTCAGATGCCTGTAAAGCCAGATAATATAGAGGATTTAACGCCTGTAAAAGCGGAAAATGCCACAACTATTATTTTGGGAGAGGATGATAAAATCCACTATTATTTTGGTTTAGTTGATGATAACCCAGAGTTAATAACAACGGATTACTCAGCAAACGGCATCAGAAAAGTTTTGCTAACGCCACGTATCCGTCAAAACCCCAAAATGGTGGTTATGATTAAACCGATGGAAGGGTCGCGTTATAAAAACATGGTAGATATTTTGGATGAGATGAAAATCACAGATACCAAAAGATTTGCCATGGTAGATATAACACAGCAAGACAAGGATTTAGTACAGAGTCAGAAATAATTTAAACTAAGCACAATGGAAGTTAGTAAGTTAGCAAAAGCATCGCTCGATGATATCGTCTTCGCAGGACGAAACAGAGCATATGGTGCCTACCTACTTCGAAGACTTTACAACAAGCATATTACCCAGGCTGCTATTATTTCTATCCTTTTGTTTGCTGCTTTTATAAGCATTCCGCTTGTAAAGGAGGCACTTAAAGGAGATGAGCCACCTGCACCTGTAATAGAGCGTGTTGTAACGGAAGTAGAACTGGCCCAGCCACCCCCAGTAGAGAATACACCACCGCCGCCACCGCCACCGCCGCCGCCACCAGATGCGCCGCCGCCACCGCCACCACAACAGGCTACAGTAAAATATACTCCGCCAGTTGTGAAAAGAAATGAGGAGGTACGTGATGATGAAGAAGACCTGGCAGAAGCAAAAGAGCTTGTTGAAATATCGGCTGGCCTTAAAACGCAGGAAGGTGTTAAAAACATAGCAGCCGCTCCGATAGGCGACATAAATGGTACAGGTGCTGTAGCAGAAGTAGTGGAAGAAAAGCCTTATACTTTTGCAGAGCAAATGCCATCGTTCCCAGGAGGAGAAGCAGCCATGTTCGGTTTCATCAGTAAAGCAATTAAGTACCCTCAGCAGGCTATTCGTGCTGGTGTGGAAGGAACAGTTTATGTTTCTTTCGTAGTTAGCAGAACCGGTGAGATCAGTGATATAGAAGTACTGAGAGGCTTAGGAGCCGGTTGCGACGAGGAAGCTATTCGGGTAATCAAAAGTATGCCTAAATGGACTCCTGGTAAA
Source organism: Pontibacter sp. 13R65 (assembly GCF_047525655.1). Taxonomy (NCBI): domain Bacteria; kingdom Pseudomonadati; phylum Bacteroidota; class Cytophagia; order Cytophagales; family Hymenobacteraceae; genus Pontibacter; species Pontibacter sp. 13R65. The sequence continues at coordinate 133,044 of NZ_JBLIQL010000007.1, read as the reverse complement.
CAAAACGGTAGAGCAGTACCAGTAAGATATAATATTCCGATTAAGTATACACTTAAGTAATATTAGTTAAACTGTTGAAAAGAGCCTCCTTGCATGCAAGGAGGCTCTTTTGTTTTACATAGAATTAAGGTGGTACATTACACCCAGTTAAGCAGCACCTGCTAACCTAAGGCAAAAACAAAACACAAAGGCTCAGGGAGACTACTTTCATTAGAATAATTCAACATAAATCAAAATATCTCCTTGTATAACAGAAGTTATAACAACTCTCTGAGTTTGGTTAAGCAGCGTTATTACCAAAAAATATAAAAGCGAAAGCATATAGCTACAGCACTAGTAGACTCAGCATGCCTACCTACATTAGAAGAAAAAAAATATACATAAGACTATTGGTAACACGTTGTACACTAACCACAAAAAACATCAGGAGTTTGTGCCACTATGTGTAAAAATCCGTATAGAAAGGCGAACTGTGAAACCTACATTTAACTATAGTAATTGAAAATTTCTACTAAGCAGAAGGCATAACAACAGTCAAAAAATGAAGTAAAACAAAATTATGGGGATTTGACAATATGACTATCCTAAAATAATATTAAATTACGATCTAGAAGAATAACTGCCACTTATGGAAATTTGGTAAAGGGCAGGAAACACCAAGAAATAGCTATGCTACAACCAAGAAAAGAAAGGCCACAATCCTCAATGTTTCAAAAAGTAGTTTTCTACTTCACCCTCGTCATGACCTTAATATACATTGGAGCAGGCCTTTTCCTAATTTTTGCAGACACAAGAAAATTCAATCTGGATTTGCCAGAAAATATGAAATTTATATTAGGAGGGGCACTTATTTTATACGGAATTGTTAGATTTGTAAGAGTTTACCAAAAAAGTTCTCAAAGAAGGCATGATAAATTTAATAATTAATAAACATGTTGTTGTATTAGCTACAGTTATCGTGCTGTTACTCTCTGGTTGCAATGATTCAGGTACACCTGCCGACACTCCAACATCTGGAAATATAACAATTAGTATAGACGAATCTTTCCAGCCGATAATGGACAGTCAGGTATATACTTTTGAAAGTATTTATAAATATGCCAAGCTTAACCCACAATACAAATCAGAAGGTGCCGTTATACAGGATCTTCTACGCGATAGCACTAGAGTTGTGGTATTATCGAGAGATCTGAAACCTGAAGAAAAAGAGGTTTTTGAGCAAAGAAAGCTTATTCCAAGGGTTGTAAAAATTGCTATTGACGCAGTAGCATTAATTGTGAACAAAAACAATACCGATACCCTGCTTACGTTAAACCAGGTGCAAGACATCTTTAGCGGCAAAATAACTTCTTGGAGCGACTTGAAACCTGGGAATAATATTAAAGGATTAACTATTGTATTTGATAATAACAATTCAAGTACGGCGCGCTTTGTTAAAGACTCTGTATTAGCTAATCAGCAGCTCCCAGCCAATACGTATGCCAGCAATTCGCATGAGGCTCTAATAGATTATGTATCTCAAAATGAAAATTCAATAGGTGTTATTGGCGTTAACTGGATAAGCGATTTTGATGACTCAACGGCTGTTCGATTTTTGGAAAAGATAAAAGTAGTAGGTATAAGCACCGAGACTAACCCTGAAACAACCGATAGTTACTACCAGCCTTACCAGGCCTATATAGCGCAGGGAACTTATCCGCTACGCAGATACCTTTATATTATAAGCACGGAGGGTAGAACAGGCCTTGGCACAGGTTTTGCCTCCTTTATAGCAGGAGACAAAGGACAGCGAATATTTTTGAAATCTGGGCTTGTGCCAGCTACCATGCCAGTTCGTGTAATTGGCCTGCAACAATAGACAAACTAAGCTAAACAATAACTACATTAAACTTTAGAACGATGACCAACAAGTGGAAGTATATCCTCCTAATGGCAACAGTTCTTCCTACAGCAGGTGCAATAGCACAAAATGTTGATCAGGGTAGAATGGCCGTTGATTTGGAAAAATATCAGCAAGCTAAATCATATTACAAATCACAACTGAATAGCAAAGAAGCTGATAAAGCGTACTTTGCGTTAGGAGATGTTTATCTAAGAACAGATAAAACTGACTCTGCTGCTTATTACTTTAATCAAGGTTTAGCTAAAAATTCTAAGTCTGCTATCAATATGGTTGGCTTAGGTAAGCTAGAGTTGGAAAAAGGAAACAAAGCAGCTGCTGAAAGCCATTTCGAAAAAGCAGTAAAGCAAAGCAAGTCTAAAGATGCCTATGTGCTTACTATGATTGGTGAAGCCTATGTGGAGTCTAATGAAATAGACATGACAAAGGCTATTGAATACCTGAACCAGGCTATTCAGCGCGATAATAAGAATCCATTAACATTTGTCATTCTGGGCGATGCCTACCTGAAACAAAACGATGGTGGCAAAGCTTTAACAAATTACGATCAGGCAATTCTAATAAACGATAAATACCCTAAGGCACACTTACGTGTTGGACAGGTGTATACTCGCTCCCGCAACTACGAAGCGGCAGAAGAAGCCTTTAACAAAGCCATAGCCGCTGATCCGAACTATGCTCCTGCTTATCACGATTTAGGAGAAATGTACTACTTTGCCGGCAAGTTCGACCAGGCAGTATCTACATTTAAAAAGTATGTAGATATGGCAGAGAAAACAAACGAAACGCGTGCTAAGTATGCTTCATTCCTCTTCCTGACAAAAGATTACCAGAAAACATTGGCTGAAGTACAGGAAGTACTGAAGAGTGAGCCAAACCACACGGTAATGAATCGTTTGCAGGCTTACTCTATGTTTGAACTAGGCCAGCATGAGCAGGCACTGAAGGCGATGGAAGATTTCTTGGCCAAAGTAGACAAAAATAAAGTGCGCGCTGGCGATTATGAGTACTACAGCAAAATGCTGGCAAAAAACAACCAGCGTGCCAAGGCAATTGAAAACCTAGAGAAAGCCCTTGCCATGGAACCTAACAAGCCTGAACTCTACACAGACTTAGCCAACTTGTACGCGAACAACGAAGAATACGATAAGGCTGTAGCTGTTTATGATCGTAAGGCAGAGAAAATAGACGTTTCAAACATCGACTATTACTACATCGGCAATATTTATATGATGGCTGGTCAGTTTCAAAAGGCAGATGAGACCTACGCTAAGATTACTGAAACTAACCCTACTTATGCCTACGCTCACTTATGGAGAGCACGCGCTAAAGCTAGCTTAGACCCAGAGACAACAGAAGGCACAGCAAAACCGCATTATGATGAATTCATTAAACTTGCGCAGGCTGATCCTGAGAAGTTTAAGAAAGAGTTAGTAGAATCGAACGTGTACCTTGGTTACTATTATTACTTAAAAGCAGACAGAGAAAACGCTGCCAAACACTACCAAGCTGCTAAAGATCTTGATCCTACCAATGCTCAGGCTGAAGCTGCTCTTGCAGAGCTAAGCAAGACATCTAAAAAATAAATATTGTAATGAACAGCATAAAAAAGGCGGCCTCTCTTATCAGAGGCCGCCTTTTTTATGCTGTTCCATTGCACCAGGTAAACTATGGCCTAAATCAAAAACCCGGTATTTGGGCTCTGGGAGGTCGTTTTCATTAGCAGAATTGGCAAATGTGCTAACCTGTTATTACCTGATGAACTGGTAAGCCCTTGAAGCATACCCAGTTCCTGCAAGTGTGGGCAAAGCAGGATGGAGGCAAGAAACTGGCTTCAGAAGTATCTAGCGTCTTTGGTATAAAAAAGCCTACAAAAGGCCATTTTCATTAGAATAATTTTACCTCAACATCTCATTAAGCTTAGTAAAGGAAAGCTAGCTACAGCGGCTCCTCATATAAGGCCCACTTGCGAAGTACTTCAGCAAAGTCTTCTGGCAACTCCGAATCAAACTGCATAAACTCTTTGGTAGCCGGGTGCTTAAAACCTAATGATTTGGCATGTAAAGCCTGCCTAGGCATCAGCTTAAAAGCATTCTCAACAAATGACTTATATGTGCCGTTATGGCTTCCTTGTAAGATTTTATCCCCTCCGTAGGTGGCATCAGAAAAGAGTGGGTGCCCCAGGTACTTCATATGAGCGCGAATCTGGTGTGTTCGGCCTGTTTCTAGATTGCACTGTAACAGCGATACATACTTAAAGCTTTTTAGGACTCTATAGTGCGTTACAGCATGTTTACCATACTCGCCATTAGGATACACAGCCATTACCCTCCTATCCTTCGCGCTGCGGCCTACATGACCTACTATAGTACCTTCCATAGCTTTTGGCACTCCCCAGACCAAGGCATAATAAGTCCGTTCTATGCTGTGGTCATAAAACTGCTTAGCCAGGTAGGCCATGCTGTAATCGGTTTTAGCGATTACCAGAAGCCCTGAGGTGTCTTTATCTATTCTATGGACTAAGCCTGGTCTGGCAGCTCCATTTTGACTTGTGGGCAGGTTCTGGAGGTGGTAAGTAAGGGCGTTTACTAAAGTACCGCTCCAGTTACTGTAGCCTGGGTGTACTACCATGCCGGCCTCCTTGTTCACTAGTAGCAACTCATTATCTTCATAAGGAATAGTTAACGGAATAGCCTCTGGCAGTATTTCTGTGTCGCGGGGTGGATCGGGGAGTGTAACGGTAATAATGTCTCCTGGCTTCACCTTGTAACTCACCTTTACCGGCTTATGGTTTACTTGCACCGACTCAGACCGAATTGCTTCCTGCAGTTTATTGCGGGTTACATTTGCCAGGCGATCCATCAGGAATTTGTCGAGACGCAACAAGGCCTGACGTTTGTCTGCCACTATCCGATGGTGCTCATAAAGCTCATCAGAGTCTTCTGCCGATTCCTCTTCAGTATAATCTATCACAAATCAATTACAAAAGGTTATTAAAACAAAGAAAGCCGAGGTAGAACACATCGGCTTTCTTTAAAAAAGGTAAGAAACTATTACTTATTTCTTTTTGGCTGGTGTAGTTTTAACTGGAGCTTTAGCCGGTGTTGTAGTAGTGCTCGCAGGGTTAGTAGCTGCAGGAGCAGGTTGCTCTGTTACTTTGCTTGGATCTACACCTAACTTCCTCAGAACAAGTGGAGAGATATCACCATCCTCTGGACCTGAAAGAAGCGCCTGGTTACTGATAACCCAGGTATAACCATTTTCTTTCGCCACGTCTTTAATAGCCTGATCAATTTTGTTGATTACCGGATCTACTAAAGATTTCTCTTTTTGCTGTAAAGAGGCCTGAGCATTACGCTGAAATTCCTGAATAGAATTCTGCATGTTCATCAACTCTCTTTCTTTGTCATCACGAACCACTTTATCCATAGTAGAAGCGCCTTTCTCCAGGGCGGCCAGCTTAGTCTCGTACTCGGAGTATTTTGTTTTAAGCTGATTTTCTAATTGGGTACTGTGTGTTTTTAATTCAGATTCTATTTGACGGCTTTCAGGCAATTGCAACAAGATATACTCTACGTTGGTGTATCCTATTTTAATTGGCTGGTTGCTTGTCTGAGCAAAAGACGAAAAGCCGATCAAAAGGAAAGCTACTACTAATGTTTTGATTTTGTTCATCATTGGTTGGTTAAGTAATAAATTAATAGATGTTGGTTGTTCTACTTCTTTTTAGGTGCCGCTTTAGACTGAGCCGGGTTGGTGGCTCTGCCTTTGGCAGGCGAGTTTGTATTTTCTTCTGGTGCACCTTCTGTTTCACCCACTTCAGGTAAATTTTCGGGCGAGTCTATAATAGAGTTTGTTCTGTTACCGGCTGTATTCTGCTTATCTGATGCCAGCCCAAGCTCTTCTATCACATATTCTGTATAATCATGAACCGGATTGGTATAGATCATTACCATGTCGCCGGACTTATCGAAAACAACCTGTAAGCCTCTGGCCTTGGCCACTTTTTCTACTGCCGTAAAAACTTCGTCCTGTATCGGGCGAACCAGGTCCTGCCGGCGCTTAAACATCATGCCTTCGTATCCAAAAACCTTGCGCTGGTAATCCCTTACCTCTGCTTCTTTCTTGGTAATATCGGCCTGACGCTTCTGCTTCATTTCATCAGTCAGCAAAACTTCTTCTGCCTTAAACTCCTGCTTCAGCTTTTCTACTTCCTGGTGCATGGTTTCGATTTCTTTTTGCCATGCATCTGTATATTTATTAAGTTCTTGCTGTGCTTTGGTATAAGCCGGCATTTTACTCAGTATGAACTCTGAGTCAATATATCCGAATTTCTGGGCTTTTGAAGTAAAGCATACCAAAAAACCAAATATGAACGCTAACAAATATTTCTTCATACAAATTCCCTCCTGCTATCGAATCTGCTGCCCGATAATGAAGTGGAATTGCCCACGCTTCATATCAGGCATTCCCGGAATTGTATCCAGTCGCCAGCCATAATCAAATCCTAACAAGCCGAACTGCGCCATAAATATACGAGCTCCTACACCAGCCGAGCGGTACAACTTGAATGGGTTATAAGTATCGAATGATCCAAAGTTGTTACCTGCTTCCAAGAATGCCAGACCATAAATAGTGGCTGCCGGATTAGGAGAAATCAGATAACGGGGCTCTATTACAAACTTATTATAAGCAACACCACCAGCGTTCAACAAACTAGGATCGGAAGTATTAACAACTCGCTGGTCGTCGTAACCACGGAGGCCGATAAACTCTGTTGCAATAAAGAAGTTACCACCTGCCATACCAGATCCACCTACTTTGAAGCGCTCGAAAGGTCCAAGAGGCGTGTCTTTACTATAACTTCCTAAGAAACCAAAGTGCGCTCTTGTACTTAATACCAAATTCCCTGCCAAGTTTATAAAGTAAGAGGCATCGAACATCCATTTATGATATTCCAGTAACTTGAAGTTCTTACCCTTATCAGTAACCAAAGAGTAAGGAGGCGTTGCGTTTACGCTAAGCGATAAGGAAGATCCTCTTCTAGGGAAGAGCGGGTTATCTAGGTTGGTTCTGGCCAACGTATTGTTAATGGTAAAGCTGTGTGAATCGCCAGTGTTAAATCCTAATACCCCTTCAAACGCCCGGTAATTGTCGAGCCTGTACCTGCTATATGAAAGAGCATGGCTCATCTGGAACCATTGGTCTGGCCATGAGAGGCGTCTACCTAAACCTATAGTGGCACCATCCACATTCAACCGGCTGTCTCCGCCTTCAGCAGTAGGTTGTCTGATTACTGTTTTATAAGCACTAACGGTAAAGGCATTTGGCTTACGGCCACCTAACCATGGCTCCGTGAAGGAGAGCGAATAAGATTGGTAGTACTTGCCATTGGCCTGCACGTTCAGAGCCAGGCGCTGTCCATCACCTGCCGGAATTGGCCGCCAATTGGAAAGGTTCAGCATTTTTCTGCTGGAGAAGTTATTAAGAGTAAGACCTACTGTAGCAACTGCTCCAATGGCACCACCCCAACCACCTGACAAGCTAATCTGATCATTAGCACGCTCTGTTACACTATAATGTATATCTACAGTGCCATCAGCCGGGTTTGGCTCCGGTACTAAACCAATCGTTTCAGGGTCGAAGTAACCAAGGTTCGATAATCTGTTGCGGGTATCTATCAGGTCAGCGCGGCTGTACTTTTGTCCAGGTAACGTTAGCACTTCGCGCAGAATCACGTGCTCGCTTGTTTTGTCGTTTCCTGTTATAGTTACTTTGTTGATAGTAGCCTGTGGACCTTCTGTTACGCGCATTTCCAGGTCAATAGAATCGCCTTCCACCTTAACTTCTACAGGTTCGATGTTAGAGAACAGGTAACCATCGTTTTGGTAAAGGGCAGATACATCGACACCTCCTGTAGGGTTAAAAGATAAGCGTTTTTCTAGTTCCTGCTTGTTATATACATCCCCTTTCGATATACCTAAAACTCTGGAAAGATAGGCGTCGTCGTAAATGTAATTACCTGTCCAGGTGATGTTTCGATAGAAGTAGCGAGAGCCTTCATCTATAGTTATCGTCACACCCAGCCTATCGTCTCCAATTCTATAAACCGAATCAGACACAATAACAGCATCACGGTAACCCTCATTATTATAGAAATCTATCAAGAGCTGCTTGTCATTTTCGTACTCAGAACGTACAAATTTTGAAGAAGTAAGAAGCTTGTACCAGCGCTTCTCCTTTGTTTTTTTCAATTGCCTTTGAAGCTTTTTCTCTGGGAAGGCTTCGTTTCCGACAAAATTGATATCTGCGATTTTTACTTTATTGCCTTTGTCTACATTAATATTAAGCACCACGCTGTTAGGCAGTACAGAGTCTGGTTTCTGGGTGATATTGATTTTAACGTTAAGGAAGCTTTTTTCTAAGTAGTAGTTTCGGATAGTGTTTCTAGTTCTGTTTAATACTTCATCTGTTACTACTTTTCCGCGAGTAAGGGCAATTTTGCCTTCCAAGGCATCGCGTTGGGTCTTATTAATGCCTGTAAAGTTAAATCTGGAAAGGCGAGGACGTTCTTTCAGGCTAAAATTGAGATAAATGTTCTCCCCTTCTATTCGGGTAACGTATACCTCAATGTCACCCAAAATACCCTGGTCCCACAGTTTTTGTATTGCCTTGCTGATCTCATCCCCAGGCACCGTGATCTGGTCACCAATCTTAAGGCCGGCTACAGAAATCAGAGCATTCGGATCCAGAAAATTGGCACCGCTAACTGTAATACCCCGCAAGGTATACTGTTTTGGCTGTGAATAATCAACAGGGTTAGACTGCAGAGGAATATTTTGAATTTGGGACGAAGCTGTGCCTGAAAGAAGCAGAAACACAAGGACCCAGATGTACTTTGTCATCAATAAAAATTACTTAGTTAGTTGTTCACTAGTCTTCCCAAAGCGGCGCTCACGGCGCTGGTAAGACAATATTGCTTCATAAAGATGCTCCTTCCTGAAATCTGGCCAAAGCAGTTCGGTGATATAAAGTTCTGTGTAAGCCAATTGCCATAACAGAAAGTTACTTATTCGCATTTCTCCACTTGTCCGGATCATCAGTTCGGGTTCAGGTATACCTGCTGTAGAAAGATACTTATTTATAGAAGCTTCTTCTACATCAGTGGCTGCCAAAGTACCATTAGCCACATCTGCTGCAATGCGCTGCACCGCCTGCTTAATATCCCAGCGGCCGCTATAGCTTAAAGCCAATACTAGCGTCATCCGGGAATTATCCTTGGTCATGTCTATTGCTTCAAGCAATTCTTTCTGACAAGACTTTGGGAGACTGGCCGTGTCACCGATAGTTTGCAATCTGATGTTGTTTTTATTCAACGTAGTAGTTTCTTTCCGAATGGTAGAAACCAGCAGCTGCATTAGTGCCGAAACTTCTATTGCAGGTCTGGACCAATTCTCTGTAGAGAAAGCATAAAGTGTCAGATACTCTACTCCAAGCTCTGCAGCGCCTTCTACTGTTTCTCTTACAGCAGTTATAGCACTTTGATGTCCGAATATCCGCAAGCCACCACGTTGCTTAGCCCAACGCCCGTTACCGTCCATGATAACGGCAATGTGCTTGGGTAAATTGTCCAGATCAACTTGTTCCTTTAAAGTCATTTAATCAAATTTCCTTGCAAGTTACAAAAAGCAAGACAAATTTGTAAAATTTAAACCTGCTAATCTAGCAAGCCTGGCTTGTTCTTGTATACAGGAGGGCAATTAATTCTATAGAAGGTGTAAGATAGGCTGATGCCATTATAAAAGTACCAGTCTTTATCATAGGGGTTGGAAATGCTTTTGTCCTGGCCGTAGAGATTATCAATGTTATCATTAAGTAATTTTCTGGCCCCGAACTCAAGACCTAAGTTCCAATGCCTGCTTAAAGCATACTTTACTCCCACACCTACCGGTATGGCTACACTTAAGGTAGTTCGATATGGATCTTCTTGCGATTGAAGGGTACTATTCCCAAAAGTTGTTTTCTGATTATAAAGAAAGCCTGCAATGCCAGCAAAAAAGTAGGGAGAGATTCTTATAGGTTGGTCAAAATCATAATAATCAAGAAAGTTATACTCCATTACCGCCGATAATTCCAGTAATGATAACTTTAACTCAGCCTGTCTGTAGTCAGCTAAAGGCAGGTCAAAATCTTCGTCCTTCATCGTATTACTGCCCACAATACGATGACTTGCCAAGAGACCTCCACGCACAGTTATAGGAGCAGAAATATCCCGTCTGTAGAATGCTGTTATAGCTGGCTGGTTATTTAGGAACCGATAAGACGGAGCTATTTCGCCTTTGTAATTTACACCACCTATCCCCACTCCTATTTCGCTGGTGGTGATGTACCGTTGCGCTAAGGCCGCATTGGTAAAAAAAACACTCCCTACTTGCACTATCAGGCAAATAAGGAGTGTATGCTTAAGTTTACTTAAAGTCATGTAGTAAATGAACTGAGTTTGGATAACAACGATGGGTTGCTCAAACTATTATCTGAATTTAGGTCTTCTTGGGGCCGTGTTAAGGATATAGCTTAACTGGAAGCTTGTTGTAACGTACCAGTCATCATCCGTTCTGTTGCCACGCGTCTGGTTCTGAGGTGTACCATAACCAGAAAGACGACTATATGGAGTACCACTTGGATCAGGCTGAACTTCTGAACGGAATGGGCCTTCAGCACTTCTGTCAGAGAAAATGGCGGCTGCACGTGGGTTGCTGCTGGTACCTGCCAGAATATCTGATTTAGACACATAACCTCTGCTTACATCATCCAGGTAATCGGTGAATGTTTTTCTCCAACCTACTTCCAGACTCAAATCCCAGAATCTGTTAATTCTGTATCTTAAACCAACACCTACCGGAATGGCAATCTGAATACGGCTATATGGGCTTGGAGTGCCTTCTAAATTAGTATACTGGCCTTCGGTTCCCAATGGCTGCAAAGCATACCAGCCTGTTGCGATATCTTGGCTTTCAGATAAACCAGGGTGTGAACCTCTTTCATAATAAGCTTTTGGATTATGATGAAAAACTGCAACACCAACAAAACCATAAGGTACAAAGTCCGGACGAAGCTGGTATCGGCTTCTGTTTTCAAAGAGATCGATTATGGCAACACCACTTAGTTCTTTTATATCATTCCGGAAAGAGAGGTTGCGTCTGAAACGGCCAACGTTTTCTGCTTCATTTCCTAAGTTACTATTCACATCGTCACCAGAAATTCTGCCCCATGTAAAACCACCTCTCAGCGACACTCGGGGGCGAACACGACGGGTAAAGTTGATACCAACTGAGGGCCTAGTCGCATTAGAGCTGAAACTTGAAAAGTTTGCTTTTGGCACAATATCACCAAAGTAATTCATAGCACCAACCGTAACACCTACAGAGTTGTACCGCTGACGTGCTGTGAAGCGTCGTTGGGCCTCCGCGTCCATTACATCAGCAAGAATTATAGTGAATACTAATAAAATAAGAGTAGAAATTTTCTTCATGGCACTCAGTTATTATTGTGGCAGCAACTCTTTCCAATTATTATTATGACTGGCAAATATATATTTAAACAATTACAAATAAAATAATATATAAATATTTTACCGTTACTTAACCTAATAGGACATTACGTTTATCGTAGCCCCAATTAAGTTTATTCCGCAAGGTCGACAAAAAATTCACATGATGTAATTTTATTAATCTGGCAGTAAAGCTTTCTCTTCTCACAGCTAATTGTACATTCATATCTACAGAAACCGACCTGGAATCTAAGGAAGCAAGGTAACTGCTACTGCGGCCTTCCACCTCAAACGAAATAACGCTTCTGTCGGACACAATCATGGGGCGAACATTTAAATTATGTGGGCAGACAGGCGAAATCACAAAATTGCCTGTCTGGGGCAGCACCAGCGGGCCACCGCAGCTAAGCGAATATCCTGTTGAGCCAGTCGGAGTGGCTACCACCAGACCATCTGCCCAATAGGAGTTCAAGTACTCCCCGTCTATGTAAGTGTGTACCACAATCATAGAAGAAGTGTCGCGCTTTAGCACACTAAACTCGTTTAATCCAAAATTAATCCCATCGAAAACATCCAGATCCGAGTCTACTCGAATCAGGGCTCGCTCATCTATGGTATAGCGTCCTTTGTAGAGTGCATCAAGGGCTGCCGTAATACTGTCGTGCGGAATAGTGGCCAGGAAACCTAATCGGCCAGTATTAATACCCATGATAGGAATTTGCTGTGCTCCCACATAAGTTACAGAGTCTAGCAACGTACCATCACCGCCAATACTAAAAACCACATCAACTCCATCCAGCTTATCGCCGCGAGTAAATGACAAAACTGTATCGGGTATATTTATGGTGTTGCTGAGGTACTGCTTAAAATGATCGACAACGTATAACTCTGCCTTTCTGCGAGCTAACTCATCGAATAATACTTGTATATAGGAAGCTGTATCGTCAGAAAAGGGTTTGCCTAGTATAGCTATTCTCATAAATCCAAAATTAAGCGCAAGTATCGGGATGTCAGATACAAGACTATAAAAAATTTCATCAGTTACAAAAGCATTGTTGCCTAGAATGGAAAACCAGTGGTAAAGTATAGACCTTTATCACCTTCTCGGTTAATGGCGTATTCCATCCTAAAAACCATATCGTAAAACGTAACAACGTGCACGCCCAGGCCGCCCCCAATCAGCAATTTGTTCGTCAGCTGATTGCTTTCGTGGTAAATGTTATCGTGTACGTAACCTGCATCGGCAAAGGCATTGAGATAAAGTGCCAGCGGTATACGATTAAATTTTGCACTTTTCAGCTGCTTTACTCTAAATCCGCTGATGTTTACCAGCTCCCGCGACAACCCTTGCTTCACCAGGCCATAATGCTGCCCTCCTACTACAAAAAGCTCGTAGCCGCGAACCAAAGAACGGAAGCCGAGTGCAATGTTGTCAGCAAAAGTATAGTGGTCCGACAATCGCACCTGTCCTTCGGCAGACGCAGCGTAGTAAAGCTTTTCTGATAACTGGAAATACTCAGAGAATTTGGCGCGAAAGGTAGTTACGGGTGCTCCTGTATTCTTAAAAAAGATAGCTTGTGAAGCCGACACATCGTAATAGCGTCCGGTTAAGGGGTAAGAAAAATTGTTACGCAGGTTCACAACTTTCGAAAGTTCTAAACGGGCATACTGTCTTTCTTGGAGCTGGTTTCGGAAATAATCGGGGCTAATGGCTAAAGCGGAGTCTGAAATTGCCTCCTGATGTAACGAAAAACGGAGAGCTTCGTAACGTTGCACGCTCTGCCTGTGCACAAGGCCAACAGAAAAAGCATTTCGCTGGATCGGGAAAACATCATCCTGCACCAGGAACCGCTGCCGGTTATAACTGTTGGTATAGTTCATGGTACGGCTACGGTAGTGCGCTAATCCCAGGTCCAGCCCCAATTTAAGCCGGTGGCTTATGTACGGGATTCTGTAGGAGAGCTCCACCTTACGGTTAAAGCCATGCTGAAGCTTAAGCCGCACATCCTCATTTCGCCCCCTGAAATTGCGTCTGGTCAGCGAAATACCATAGTCAAGCCGACCCAAGTCTTTTTTTTCGAGCCAGGCGTTGAAATTGCGGTCGGCATAATCGAAGATGAGCACCGGGTACAGATACCAGCGCTCCTGCATAAAATAAACAACTGATAGCTGGCCGCCTTCACAATCGTAGCGAAAACCTACTTCGTGAAAAAGACGCAGGTTCAGAAGTCTTTTCCGGTTCTCCTCCAGCCTTTCCTCCACCTGGTCGGTGGCAATGGTATCGCCTGAGGCAAAGTCGAGTTCCAGGAGCAACACATTCTCTTTAGTTGTCTCATTTCCCTCGAAATCGACACCGGAAACAATAAAATAAGTACTGTTATTGCATGTTCCTGCCTTGGCTATAATACTCACCGCCAGCCCACAAAAGAGCAACACCACCAACCGCAACCAGAACAGGGGCATAGAAAATTAAATATCCAGGTACTTCAGCAACATGTCCAGTCGGTCTCTGCCCACATCGTAGTTGGACCCGTCCTGAAACTGGGCTGTGATGCGGTATTCAAATCGCTCCAGGGTGGCGATAATACGGGTAAGATCGGTTGTGTTAAGCTTTAACGTAAGCTTAATGTTGTAAGGGTCTAGCTCGTCGGGCGAGACGTAGGCACTTAGTATTTTGGCGCTATCTTCTTCTATCAGGCGGCTGATCTGGCTCAAAGAGTAGTCACGCTCCGGCATGGAGAGCACCAGTATGCTTCCCTGCCCCTGCAGCGCCGACATTTGCCCAAAGGCCGCCAACGTATCGTTTATAGTAATAATGCCCATGAACTCCTGCAGCTCGTCGAGCACGGGCACTACCTGAATTTTATTTTTAATGGCTACTTCCATCACATCGTAAAAGTGCTGAAAGTGCATGACGTGTACATCCTGAAACTCCAGCTTTACTTGCTCAAGGGTCAGGTTGCGATCGTTTAGCTCTATAAGACTTACCTCGGTGGCAAGTCCAATGTATTTGCGATTTCGGGCAACGGCGAGCTCGTTTACACGAAATTCATCCATCCAGCGCAAGGCCTTATCTACAGTGTCGTAGACCTTGAGCGGCGGAATCATTTGGTTGATGAGCTCTTCTGCAATCATGTGACTATTTCTGTTGTTTTAGTTCTACTAAGAAATTTCTTTAAGATACTGTTAAACTTCTCCGGATGTTCCATCATTGGCGCATGTCCGCACTTATCTATAAAATAAAGCTCCGAATTCTTAATAAGCCGGGCAAACTCGTGCGCTACAATAGGAGGCGTAATGGTATCGTTCAGCCCCCAGATGAGCAACGTCGGGATGTTAATCTGAGTGATATCCTTTGCCATGTTGTGGCGCTGCGCCGACTTGGCAATGGATATAATTCGCAAGCACTTAGAATTACTGTTTGTGATGTCAAACACCTCATCTACCAGCTCTTTTGTAGCCGTTTCTGGTTTATAAAAGGTATGCTCGGTGCGCTCTTTTACATAATTATAGTTTCCGCGTTTCGGAAAGGAGCCTCCCATAGAATCTTCGAAGAGGCCAGAGCTACCTGTTAGCACGAGCCGCTTTACCTTATTGGCATTTTTTAAGGTAAACACAAGGCCTACATGCCCTCCAAGAGAGTTGCCGAGCAGCGTAAGGTTATTTAACTTCTTAAAGTTAACAAAATCTTCTACAAAAGCAACCAGGCCAGACACACCAGCTTTATGAAGTGGCATCTCATAAATAGGCATTAGCGGAATAATAACGCGGTAATCTTTAGAGAAAAAGTCGACAACGCCCTGCCAGTTGCTTAGAGCACCAAAAAGCCCGTGCAGCAGCAGTAATACTTCGCCTTCTCCCTCGTCTATAAATTTAAAGTCGCCTTCTTCTTTGACCTGTAGATTCATTGGATATAATATTGTTTAAAAAGGTAATGGTAATCGGGACTATGTAATGTTACAATTACGCAATATTAGCAATTGTAAGCCAATTATAAAGCATACGTAATCCATAAGTGGTTAGGGCAGCTTCCGGATGAAACTGTAGCGCGTACAGTGGCAGGCTCTCGTGCCTGAAGGCCATTAGCTCTCCTTCGGCTGTATAAGCCAGTGGCACAAGGCTGGCTGGCATTTGTTGTAGCACCAGCGAATGATACCGTACTACCTGCATTTTTTCGGGTAGACCATTAAAAATGGGGTCAGGGAGGCAGGTTATCTCCGACAGTTTGCCGTGCATGGGCCGGAGGCCTTTCGCCAGCTTTGCTCCATAGAACTCGCCTAAGGCTTGGTGCCCCAGGCATATACCCAGCATGGGCAACTTGCTGTGGTACTCTCGTATAACCTCTGCCAAACATCCTGCCTGTGCTGGCACACCTGGCCCCGGCGATAACACAATGGCTTTTATAGGCAACTGCTTTAACTCCGCAAGTGGCACATCATTACGAACCACATGCGCCTCCACTCCCAGTTGCCCAAAATAGTCGACCAGGTTGTAAGTAAAGGAATCAAAGTTATCGAGCAGCAAAAGCATGTTTTCTGATTCAGTAAATTTATGGCTATTGCTGTTTAGTGAAGCGGGCTCATATAATAGTTTAATTCAGGAGCGCTGACACCTCTTAACAGAGCGAAGCTCTTGTTTGCTCCATCTGCCCCTGCTTTTATTTCGGGCTGTTGGTAGGCTCTTTCTTGCAATTCTTAAAAATGCTCTGTTACAGAAAGGAAGAGCGCTTTTACAAATGGCACCACATAACCAATTACATCGAGGGCATAGGGTGTAGATTTGAGCACATACGGATAAATAGTAGAACCAGCAGCTGTTTCTGGCGTAATGCCGACACCAGCCAGGTCAGATACGTACAGCAGCAGGCTTAGTGCAAAGCACCATTTCAACGCACCCAACACGGCCCCCAAAAAATTATCGAAGAAGCCAAATGGAGTAAAGTCGAGTACTTTTTTAAGGAGAAGCCCTAATAGGCGAACACCAAAAATAATAGCAATAAAAACAAACAAGAAGGTGACGTAAGGCAACAGCACACCGGCATCGCCTACAAATTCTTTCATGAGGGGCAGCGCCGTATCGAGCAGCTTGAGCCCGAGCAAAATAGCCAGCACCAGGGCAAACAGCGACACCAGCTCCAGCAAAAGCCCTTTCCGGAAGCCCAAAAAGGCGCCGTACAAGAGCGGCAGCGCCAGAAAAATATCGAAAGTACTCAAGTTGGAAAAAGTTAAAGCAGAAGCGACTTTATTAGCTGCTCCTGCCTGTTACTGAACTTATTTATGCTGAAATTAACCAGGAAACGTAATGCAACATGGGGCATTCTTCGCCCCTGGCTTAAATTATTCTAATAAAATTGGCCTTCCAGAGGCTTTAATTAGATTGTAGATGCTAGACTTTAGATGTTAGATTTTTCTCAGGCTGCTTTATTTTGCCCAGACACCCGCAGGAGCTGTGCACGCCGGCTACCTTTGGTCAACCATTTAACTTCTCAGCAATCAAATTCTTCTAATCAAAACGCCCTTCCAGAGGTATTTTGCCTGCTTTCAGGCCGAGGGCTGATGGTTAGAAATCGGTGTTGTTGAGCAGGGCTCCTACGGCAGACGAGATAGCACGACCATCGGCCAGGCCAGCCAGTTCTTTAGAGGCCACTCCCATCACCCTTCCTAAGTCAGACGGACCGGTAGCGCCTACCCGCTGAATAATCTCTACCAGACGCACCCGTAGTTCGCCTTCATCGAGTTGCTTGGGCAGGTAGCTTTCTATTACAGCCAGCTCGGCCAGCTCCACTTCTGCCAGGTCAGCGCGGTTTTGCTTGGCAAAAACATCTGCCGACTCACGACGCTGTTTCGCTGCTTTGGTAAGCAGCTTCATTTCAGTGTCCGGAGTTAAGCCATCAGTTCCGCCTTTCTCTGTTTCGGCAAGCAATATCTGCGACTTAATGCTGCGGAGCGCCTGCAGACGGGTTTTATCTTTGGCCAGCATAGCCTGTTTAATGTCGGCTTCTACTCTTTCTTTTAATGTCATAGCTTTATATTTTATGTTACTTAAACTTTTGAGCTGGTGCTGTTTCCGCCTCTGAACCGGGCATGAGCAAACACCAGTATGTATCAACTTAAACAAATTTGCTTAATTTAGTCTCTTTAAAACTACAGGATATAAACAGGGCATTGCTGCCATTCGTATTTAAAAGACTATGACTAAGCTGAGCGTAAATATAAACAAAATAGCCACGCTTCGTAATGCCCGGGGTGGCGACAGGCCAAATGTTGTGCAGGTAGCCAAAGATTGCGAACGCTTCGGCGCGCAAGGAATTACGGTGCACCCACGCCCCGACGAGCGCCACATCCGCTTCCGCGATGTGCATGACCTGAAGCAAATAGTAACCACCGAGTTTAACATAGAAGGCAACCCTACGCCTGAATTTCTGAAGCTGGTAAAAGATGTGAAGCCGGAGCAGGCCACACTCGTACCCGATGCCCCCGATGCCATTACCTCCAATGCTGGCTGGGACACCATCCGGCACAAAGACTATCTGACAGATGTTATTCTGGAGCTGAAGGAGCTGGGTATACGCACCTCTATTTTTGTGGACCCCGACGAAGCCATGGTAGAAGGTGCCGCCTCAGTAAACACCGATCGTATAGAGCTTTATACCGAAGCCTATGCCACAGGTTATCATCAGAACCGCGAAGCCGCCATTGCCCCCTACGCCAAAGCAGCCCTTAAGGCAAAAGAATTTGGACTGGGCCTGAATGCCGGCCACGACCTCGATCTCGATAATTTAAGATATCTGAAAGACAACCTGGTAGGGCTGGAAGAGGTAAGCATTGGCCACGCCCTGATCTGCGATGCTTTATATTATGGTCTGGAAAACACAATTCAGCTCTATCTGCGCCAACTAAAGTAATCCTTAATCAACTTTAAGACAAAGCATCTCCGGAAGGCTATTTTTATTAGAATAATTTGATTCTTGGTTGTTAAATGCCTTAATGGTTAAATGGTCGACCAAACATAGTTCGTAAAATCTCGCAACGTGCGCAGCTCTTGCGGAGCTAGGGCAAATAAGGGGTAAGGCCGCAGCTCAAGAAAAAATTTTGCGTCTTACGTCTTGTGTCTGATGTCTCCGAAGCAGACTGTTGCAGGACAATTTAACCTCCATCGTCAGCACATCTCATTATTTGAATATCTATTTACTTGCATGAATCTGAAATTTTCAGCAAATTAAGTGGGCCTATTTGAAAGCAGATGAAATACAACTTTTACACGAATCAGTTCGGAGTAGATAAAAAAGGTCTGCATCTGCTGCGCAGCAAACAAAAATTTATTCCTTACTCCAACATCGACTCTATTACGCTAAAAAGAGGCAGAGTAGTAAAAAACTGGCTACTGCTGCTCCTTTTTGGCCTGTGCTGTCTTTTATTTGCCAGCTACAGCATCTTCACCTTAAATGTACTTTCTGGTTCCGAATTCCTTTTTTCTCTCCAGGCAGAAAAAACAATTGCACCCATTGTCTCCGCGTTTATAGGAGTAGGAGCCGTACTCATGGCCCTGCAGGAACGCGATATTATGATTGTTCGCCGTAAAGGCAAAAAAGCGGTACTACTCATGAGCCAGCTGATAAAGCAGCACCAAACCGACGACTTTATTGCATTTATAAGCCAGCGGCTCGGCTACAAAAAAGTGTTTGTAAGTCCCGATTTCGACAAAGAAAACAAGGCCACACCTGTACCACGAAAAACCAGAAGGGCCTAAGCTACCTTGCCACCGTTTCCAAATCGCATGAGTTAGCTAAATAGTACTCGCTTCCGTAAGCTACATTTTAAACATCCTTTACCTCAGAACCGACAAATAAAAATATGAAGTTACACTACAAAGAAATGGGTCATGGTCAGCCGCTGCTTATTCTGCACGGCCTCTTTGGCACATTAGACAACTGGCAAACGCTGGCAAAACGCCTGGCAGAACACTACAACGTTTTTCTGGTAGACCTGCGCAACCATGGCCGCTCGCCTCATGCCGATGAGCATACCTATGAGCTTATGGCCGAAGATGTGCTCGAACTGATCGATGACCTGAACATTCCGACGCCTGCTATTATGGGGCACTCCATGGGCGGCAAGGTGGCTATGAAATTTGCCCTTACCCACCCCACCCGCCTTACCAAACTAATTGTAGTCGATATCGCACCCAAGGCTTACCCACCGCACCACGACGAAATTATAGAAGCCCTAAAGTCGATAGACCTGAGCACCGCCACCAAGCGCAGCGACATAGACGAGCAACTGGCAAAATCTATCAGCCAACCCGACGTGCGCCTGTTCCTGATGAAGAACATCTACCGCCTGGAGGACAACACCTTTGGCTGGCGCATGAACCTGAATGGTTTAGATACTAACTATGAAAACATAAGTGCTGCCATCACCTCAGATGTTCCCTTCAAGAAGAGTGCTCTATTCATTAAAGGAGGCAGATCGAGGTACATTACCCAGGAAGATCAATACACCTCCATTGAACACCTTTTTACACAGGTCGAGATCGAAACAATACCGGGTGCAGGCCATTGGGTACATGCCGAAGCGCCTGATCAGGTGTTTGAGCTGGTGCATAATTTCCTCACGCACTAGCAGCTCTTGCGAATATTAGTTATAACTAGATTAGAACTGCCACAGCCTATGAGAGTGCTGTGGCAGTTCTGTTTTAACACCAGCAGTGCGCCGCAAAAACAATTCTTCTTTTTACCTTTACAGCTAATAAATAAACCTGTCAGAATAAATTCACAAATTCCTGGATTAGGAACAGTTAAGAATGCTCCGATAGCTGTTATTAAAGCATATTTGCTGTAATTTCCAATTTTGAATTTTTAATTTGACGACGTCCCTATGGCACAAACAGGCATTTTATACCTTATACCCACTGTACTGGCCGATGGCACAGCCGAACAGGTTATATCGCCGCAGATAAAAGAGACGGTACAGCACCTTACTTACTTTATCGTGGAGAACCTGCGGACTGCCAGGCGGTTTGTAAAAAGCATTTGCCCGGAACTGGTAATTGAGCAGCTTAGCTTTGTGCAGGTAGACAAAGATGCCACGCCCGCCCAGGTGCAGAAATCGCTGGAGCCCTTGCTGAAGGGGCAGCATGCCGGTATTATTTCGGAAGCAGGCTGCCCGGGTGTGGCAGACCCAGGTGCAGAGGTTGTAAAATACGCGCATCAGAAAAACATTAAAGTAGTGCCTTTTGCCGGTCCGTCTGCTATCTTGCTGAGCCTGATGGGCAGTGGCTTTAACGGGCAGCGTTTTGCTTTTCATGGCTACTTGCCTATTGAGCGTGGCCCCCGTTTGCAGGCACTGCGCCACCTCGAAAAAGAGATGCAGCAGCGCGACCAGACCCAGATTTTCATGGAAACGCCTTACCGCAACAACAAGCTGCTCGAAGACCTGGTGCAGACTCTCCATCCCAGCACACGCCTCTGCATTGCCGCCAACATTACCTCACCAGAGCACGAGCTTATCCAAACCAAAACCATTGCCGACTGGAAAAATACGCTGCCAGACATCCATAAGCAGCCTGCCGTATTCCTGATTTATAAGTAACCTGTAAGAGTAGAAAAAGGCCTTCCGGAGGATTTTTCTACTGAAAATCCTCCGGAAGGCCTTTTTCATTTAAATAATTTGGGCAGGAGTAAATAGTCGTTTCAATTTTAGAAAAAGCTATCCAAAACTAAACCTGATGGACACCATTTCTTATTTTGCGTAGCCTTAGCTAAAAATCTGAAAGGTGATAAAGGCCATTACATACGCCAGGCCGCTCATGTACACCAGCTGCGCCATAGGCCAGGTCCAGCTTTTGGTTTCGCGGCGCACAATGGCCAGCGTGCTGATGCATTGCATGGCAAACAGGTAAAACACCATAAGAGAGAAAGCGCGTGCCGGCGTAAAGAAAGGATCTCCGTTGGCATCTTTCTCAGACATGAGCTTATTTTTGATGGTGCTCACATTTTCTTCTTCGCCAATACTATAAATGGTAGACATGGTACCTACAAATACCTCGCGGGCAGCAAAGGATGTGAGCAAGGCAATTCCAATCTTCCAGTCGTAACCCAACGGCCTAATAGCTGGCTCTATAGCATGGCCCACTCTACCAGCATAAGATGACTCTAGCTGAAGCGAAGAAATCAGGTTCTCAGTTTCAAGTTCTGATAACTTAGAGGTTTCTGCCTGCTGCAGCGCCCGCTCTTCTGCCTTTTCGAAACTATTGCCAGGGCCATACGAGGCCAGCACCCACAGCACAATAGATACGGCTACAATTACTTTACCAGCCTCCAGCACAAAAGTCTTCGATTTCTCGAAAATGGTAAGTCCAACATTTTTCCAGCGTGGCATCTTGTATACCGGTAGCTCCATAATAAAGTAGCTGCGCTCACGGGCTTTCAGGAGCACCTTCAGGAGTAAGGCAGAGAAAATGGCAGACAGAAAACCAAGCAGGTACAGCCCCATCAGCACAATACCTTGCAGGTTCAGGAAGCCGAAATAATAAGTTTCCGGCACAACCAGGGCAATGAGTACCGTGTACACTGGTATGCGGGCAGAACAGCTCATAAGAGGAGTCACGAAGATCGTAATCATACGGTCTTTCCAGTTCTCAATAGTCCGGGCCGACATAATAGCAGGCACGGCACAGGCTACACCAGAAATAAGCGGTACCACTGATTTTCCGTTCAGGCCAAATTTACGCATGATCTTATCCATCATAAACGTAACCCGCGCCATATAACCGGTTTCTTCCAGCACAGCAATAAAAGCAAAAAGCAGGGCAATCTGTGGGATAAAAATAAGTACTCCACCCAGTCCGGCTATTACACCTTCGGTAAGTAAGTTTATCAAAGGCCCATTAAAGTTCTCTTGTATAGTAGCGTTCAGGCTGGCAATGCCTTCATCTATTAGGTCCATAGGATAGCTGGCCCAAGTGAAAACAGCCTGAAAAACAAGAAATAAAATAACAAAAAAGATCAGGTAGCCAAACACCTTGTGCGTCAGGATCTGGTCGAGGCGGTTGCTGAACTTTTCGTCCTTGTCGGCTTTCTCTACCCGTACCACATCCAGCAACAGCTCGTTTATGCGGGTGTAGCGGGCTATGGTTTCGTTTGCCTGCTGTGTGTTAGCCTGAAAAGCCTCCCGTTCCAGCAGCTCATTCAGCCAGGCAACATCTGCTTCTTTTAAGAATTTAAGGCTGCGGCCCTGGTGCGCGTAGTGCAGTGCCAGGTAATCGTTCCGCAGGCCAAACCGCTCTTTTATAGGCTTTACTACTGCTTTAAGAGCTTCCGGAATAGTATAAAAAGTTTCTTCGGCAGCCTGCAGCTGCTGCGACATTACAATTTTCAAGGCTGCCATACCGGTACCTGTCCGGGCATTTACCGGAATAACAGGTACGCCTAATTGCTCCTGCAATGCCAGTACGTCAATTTTTACACCCTCGGCCTCTGCTACATCTACCATGTTCAGGGCCAGTACTGCCGGAATCTTCAGGTCGGCCAGCTGTGTAAACAGCAAGAGGTTACGCTTCAGGTTAGAGGCATCGGCAGTTACAATAACCAAGTCTGGCTGGTGCAAAGAGCTGGCATCGTAGAGCAGGTTTATCACCACCCGCTCATCCAGCGACTTTGGATAAAGGCTATAGGTGCCGGGCAAATCAATAATCTGCGCCTTTTGCTTGGGAGAAAGCAGGCAAACGCCTGTTTTTTTATCTACTGTAACACCCGGAAAATTACCAACCTTCTGATTAAGGCCCGTAAGCTGGTTGAACAGTGAAGTTTTGCCAGAGTTCGGATTACCAATAAGGGCCACTTTTGCCATTTGCACTTTTGGTGCCACTGGTTTGACCTGTTTTTCTTTCGCTTGGGTAGTTACAGCCATAGGGGTTAATCTTTCAGCAAGATGGTTTCTGCTTCGTCCAGGCGCAACGAGAGCGTATAATCATTTACAATAATCGTGATAGGATCGCCAAGGGGAGCTTTGCTGTTCAGCTTCACGGAAGTGCCGGGCAGACATCCCATTTCGAGCAATTTCAAAGCCATTTCCGGATCGTTCAGGCCAGAAATCTCTCCAGATTCCCCAATTTTAAGATCGCGCACAGTTCTTTGTGCCTGTTTTTTGTTTGTTTGCTGCGCCACCACCTGCGTTATTTAGACTGGTTATAAACAACTGCAAGTTACAAGGCGTTCCTCTTTAAACCAAAAGATTTGAACAATTGTATTCCGATTTCAGTGTAGGCACATCAGAAATAGAACTTTTTATTACAAAAAACAGGCAAAAGCTTCTTCAGCAGCAGCAAAACAGTGATTTATCAGGATAACAGACTTATAGTTGTTTAGAATTTTCCGTAGAAGTGATTTGTACCGCAGCTGCTTTATTAGAAATTTCATAAGCTGCGTCTATTTTTTTACTCAGCAAAAAATACGCGTTTTACCCGTGCACTTACGTTGGTGAGCAATTCGTATGGGATGGTCCCTATTTTTTGTGCCAGCTCCACCAGCGGCAGCTGCGGCCCGAATACAATGACTTCATCTCCTGCCTTTACCTCCAGCCCGGTTACGTCTACCATGCACATGTCCATGCACACGTTGCCTATTATAGGAGCTTTGCTGCCTCTTATCAGCACCTCGCCCACACCATTGCTAAAGCGGCGGTCGTAGCCATCGGCGTAGCCAATGGCAATGGTAGCAATAGTTTTGGCCTCGGCAGCCACTCCTTTACGGCTGTAACCTACAGTTTCGCCTTTGTTGATAGATTTTACCTGCGACACGGTGGTTTTAAGGGTGCTTACCGACTGCAGCGCCTCCTGCTCATTTCCGGTAGCCTCCACGCCATAAAGGCCAATGCCCAACCGCACCATGTCCAGCTGATGCTCCGGGAAGCGCACAATTCCAGCCGAGTTGAGAGCATGCCGGATTGTCTTATAGCCCAGCCGCTCCTCCACCTGCTCCGATAGTTGCCGGAAGGTAGCAATCTGTTGGGTGGAGAAATCGTTGTGCAGGGCTTCGTCTGCTCCGGCCAGGTGAGTAAATATACTTACCACACGCACCTGCGGGTATTGGTGTAGCATAGAGAAGAGCTGCTCAAAATCGTTTTCGGTAAAGCCGAGCCGGTGCATGCCGGTATCAAGCTTCAGGTGGATACTGGCCGGTGCGCCAGCCGATTCTAAAAGAAACTGCTCCAGCAGCTCCAGCGAATAGATCTCGGGCTCCAGGCTGTATTGGCGCAGCTTGGAAAAACTATCTACCGAAGGGTTCATGACCATAATCGGCAAGGTAATACCGTGTTCACGCAGGCTTACCCCCTCATCGGCATAAGCCACAGCCAGGTAGTCTACCTGGTGGAACTGCAGCAGGTTGGCCACTTCAAAGCTGCCGCTGCCATAGGCAAAAGCCTTTACCATCACCATTAGTTTGGTGTCGGGCGTGAGCCTGGAGCGGTAAAAGTTGAGGTTGTGCACCAGCGCATCTAAGTTCACCTCGAGCATCGTTCCGTGCACCTTCTGCTGAAAGGCCTGCACTATTTTCTCAAAGCCAAACACCCGTGCACCTTTTATCAGAATAACCTCGTTCCGGAAAGCATCAGCCTTAAACTGTTCCAGAAAGGCGGCTGTACTACTGTAAAATGTCCCGGTGCCGGGAAACGCTTCGGCGTGTTTCTGTATGGTTGGGCCAATACCCAGTACCTTATCTACTTTCTTTACCCGCACCAGGGCTGCCACCTGCCTGTAAAGCTCTTCCTCCGGCACCCCCGACTCCAGCAAGTCAGAAAGGATGAGGGTGCGTTTGTTGCGCTGTGGCTGGCTGGCCAGCAGGTCGAGAGCAATGGACAGGCCGGCCAGGTCGTTGTTGTAGGTGTCGTCTATCAGGTAGCAGCCGTTGATGGCTTCTTTCATTTCTAGGCGCATGGCCACCGGGTGCAGCTTGTCGAGGCGGTTCTGGATGTCGGCGAGCGACAGGTTACGGTACAGCAGCACGGCCAGGCAATGCAGCGCATCTTCTACAGAGGCATCGTCGGTAAAGGGGATAGCCAAACGCTGCTTCTGCCCCTGATAAGTGTACACCACAATGGTTTTAGCACCGGCTACTGTTGTGCCGGAAATGGCAAGATTAGCCTTTTTGCTTTTTCTGGACCAGGTAAACGAGGGAATGCCGCTTGCCTGAACAGCCTCGTGCAGTTGAGGGTAGTCGGCACAGTAAAACAGTAAGTCAGTATGGGTAAACAGCTTCAGCTTCTCTTCAATTTTCTGCTCCACCGATACAAAACCCTGATTATGGGCACTGCCAATGTTCGTAAAAATGCCAATAGTTGGCTGAATGATGTGCTGCAGCTTCTCCATTTCGCCGGGCTGCGAAATGCCTGCCTCAAAAATAGCTAGCGTGTGCTTTTCGTTTAGTTGCCACACCGAGAGCGGCACCCCTACCTGCGAATTGTAGCTGCGCGGACTTTTTACCACCAGCTCGTCCGGCGTGAGCAACTGCGCCAGCCATTCTTTCACTATTGTTTTGCCATTGCTGCCCGTTATGCCAATTACCGGCACCTTAAACTGCTGCCGGTGCCAGGCGGCCACAGCCTGCAAAGCAGCTAAACTGCTCTTTACCTGCAAAAAATTGGCTTCAGGATGGTAACTAACGAGCTCGCTGGCCTCCTGCTCCTCTACTACAAACTGCCGCACTCCCTGCGCATAAAGCTGCGCCATATATTTGTGCCCGTTGTTGAACTTGCCACTAATAGCAAAAAAGACCGTGCCCACTGGCTGCGACAGCTTTCGGCTATCAATAAGCAAATCCAGCACAGGCCAGTCCTGCACAAATTGAACAAGAGAACCTTCTGTAACAGAAGCAAGCTTTCGGAATGTAAGCATAAGCTATTGGTTAAAGCGCTGCAATTTACTAAACCCCCGCCTGTTTTCCTGCAACTGAGCCTTGCTGTAAAATACAAGCCTAAAGCCTTTCAAGCTTAAAAAGGCTCTGGAAGGTCAATTTCATTAGAATAATTTAAACTTTGTTTACTGGCTGTTGATTGATGAGGAGATTAACGGTTGAACTGAGAGCACAGAAGCTTCTTTCGACATTCAACCTTAACTTTTAGATAAGGAAAGGGTTTGTGTACTTCAGGTAAAATAAAACTAGCAAAAACAGGCGCTGCAAAATAATATGCTTCTGCACCGAAATTATTAGCGTTACAACTTGTAGTTTTGTGCTCTTTTTTAAATTATGAAATCTCAGTCTACCAAGTCATATTATGCAGCCGGCCTTACTGCCTTCATTATCTGGGGCTTTATTCCAATTCCGCTGAAGGAGCTGGCAGCATACTCCAGCGCACAAATCCTATTTTACCGCATTGCTTTTTCGGTGGCCATTCTACTCCTCCTTTCAGGGTTTTTCAGGCGAAAGGAGCTACTGGTAACCTGGCAGCAGGTAAAGGCAGCCTCTGGAAAAGAAAAGCGCTCCTTTACCCTCTATACCTTACTGGGCGGTCTCCTGCTTACAGTAAACTGGCTGGCTTTTATTTATGTAGTAAATCATATCAGTATACAGGCGGGCTCTTTCTCTTACCTGCTCTGCCCCATTCTTACGGCTGTGCTGGGTTTTCTTCTCCTGAAAGAGAAGCTGCGGCTAAACCAGTGGCTTGCTATCGGGTTAAGCGCGATAAGCTGTGCCATGATTGGCAGTGGCGACTTAATAAGCCTGCTATTCAGCTTGCTAGTAGGATTATCTTATGCACTGTACCTCATCACGCAGCGCATTCTGAAGGGATACGACAAAATTGTGCTGCTCACCCTGCAGCTCATACTTTCTTTTGCTCTTATTGCTCCACTATATATTTCTTTCTCCGACACAGCAGCAGTGCCCGTTAACCCTTCTTTTTTTGGTGTGGTGGCCATTTTGAGTGCTGGCTTTACAGTGCTTCCCCTTTTTCTCAACCTGTTTGCCCTTAAAGAGCTAACCTCCGGCTCGGTGGGTATTATGATGTACATTAACCCAGTCATCAACTTTTTGGTAGCCTTTATTTACTACAACGAACAAACCACACCTACCAAGATAATGGCTTATTTTCTCATATTTGTCTCGGTTATTATTTATAACCTGCACCTGAAAGGCCGGAAGAAACGTGGCAATGGCTTGGTAATTCCTGCTGCGGGTGCTAATGCTGTAATCAAGTAATTGATGCTACACACATTCTATTAAAGAGGCTCCTAAAAGTTGGTTCTAATACTATTAGCATCAGTTCTATTCAGCGTTCTTGTTCTTTTCTGTTGCATTGTATAATATAAGCGCTCGTGGCCGCGAGGCCCCGTTCTTAGGCATCGCGCTGCTGCATCTTTCCTGCCTTCGCTCTCGCTCAGGCTGCCTGCGGCACCGGAATCCTGCAAAGGCGCTCAACCCAAGAACTGGTATAAGCACTCCTAGCTAGCGTTAAAGAGCCGGCAACTGTATTTTATTGCTGTGGAATTACAATACTTCGCTAGTGGCAAAGGTGTGTAACGTCAGGAAATAAGATACACCTATAGAACCCAAAAGGCCTTACACTGCTTGAGCGTAAGGCCTTTTGGGTTCTATAGGAAATAAAACCTATTGCCTGCTACCGTCTATGCGACGCTCAGGCGTTGTAACCGTTGGTTTCTGATTCGGATTTTGCTCTAGCTGCCGTTGCTTCTCAAATTCTATCTGAGCACGGGCTGCTGAGTCCTGGTTCGGGTTCATCTGGCCAAATCTATCAGCTTGCTCCCCGGTTTTAGAGGTGTCGCCAATAGGGGCCGGACGTGGGTTGTTCAGGTTAGCAGCCGATGGATTTCCTTCTACAATGGCTTCTGCGGTACCAGTGCTAGTATCAGATTCATCTATGGGTCTTTCTTGTCCACAGCTAAAACTTATTGCTGCCACAAATGCCACCATAGCGCCTTTTTTTAATATATCAAGTATCATAGTTATAGTCGTTAAAATTAAATCACCCTATTTTTAACGGTTACAACGCATTTAGGTTTGACTGAAGCAGGCATAAGCTGTAGTGCGGCTACTTAAGCACCGGCAAAACAGTTCAATTGCCCTGACCTCCTATAGAGCCATAATACCTCGGGAAGGGCAATTTTATTAGCAGAATTTTATGTAACAGATTAACAGGATAATAAAGCAAGTGGCCCGTGCATAACATATTAGGCTGATACCTTTCACTGCCTGCTTCATTCTCTATATCACTAAGAAGCAGCAACAGGCAATCTAAAAACCTAGCCCGATCATCAAACCGGTGCGGGCTTTGTTTCCTTCCTGAAAAGAAGTTACAAAGTCTACCCGCACTACTTTAAAGATATGCTCTATGCCAAGCCCAAGCTCCAGGTAATTTCCGGAGGCTACGGTGTTCAGGTAGTTCAGGCTCACCACTTCCTGCCACTTTAATTTGCGGAACAGCGGAATCTTGTTGAACAAAAAGCCGTCGAAATGGTGCTCAAAATGCCCCTCCAGGTACTTGTTGCTGGTGCTGTAGCGGTAATAGTCGAGGAGTTGGAACCCGGTGTACACGCCCGCAAAAATGGTGCGATTGCCGTTAAAGTGTTTAAAGTCCATGAGCTGCATGTTCTCTTTGCCCCAAAAGGTGCCGGCAGTAAAACTGTAGTTGCTCGACCCAAACAGCCCCAGGCTTACATAATCGCTTACCCGAAAAGCGGCGGTGTGGTACTGCACATCGCCACCCAGCGCCTTCAGACCTGTGCGGTAACCAAAGCTTAACCATGGCCATTTAGAGCCCAGGTTTATCTTTTGGTTAGGACGAGAAATGTAGCGCATGCCCGGCTTATAGCTCACATTAAAAGAAGCTGTGAGCGCCTGATGCGGCGTAAAAGCAGCATCGGCTATTTCGGCATTCACCGGCACATTAGATGTAAAACGGCTGTTCCCATCTTCGTTGGTACTTTTCCTGAAACTAAAATCAGTTGTGTTCTGCAGCGGCATGCGGTGCGCGTAGTCCAGGGTCATGTTCAGGCGCAGTCCGTTTAGCAGTTCAGAGCCGTAGCTGAGGGTGGCAAAGTCGCGCTGGTAAAGCTTCATGTAATTGCGTTGTGCCAGGAGCGTGTACAGCGTGTTTACAAAAGGCGAAATAGCGTTCACGTTATTAATATCCTGCACGTAGCGGCCACCTTCCAGGCTAATGTTGCTGTAGGGCACTGGGTCGAACCTATAACTCATCCGCAGTTTGGCATTTAGCTTTTCGTTGGAGAAACCATAGCGCACAGCCGGCTCTATTTCGTAGCGGCGGCGATCCTCCATCGTTCTGGTATAAGCCATCCTTACATCGGCCACCAGCCCCTCTACAGTATTAAACTGCAGCATACTGGGGCCACCGGTTACGGCTACCAGCGGATCAAAATTATAGCTGATGCGTCGGTAGGTATTGGAGTAGGTGTAGCCACGCAGAAAAAGCTTGGCTAGCGAGAACTCGTTGCGCACCCGGTCCAGCGAGTCCTGGTAAGGCTTAGACTCTTTTATTACCTGTAGGCTGTCTTTTACCTGGTAATCCTGCTCCTCCTCCTGCGTGAGCGGTACCGGCCTCACAGTGGCCCAGTAATCGGCATCGCGCTTATTGGCATCCAGCTCCACAAACAGCACCTCCTTACTAAACAATCCTTCTTCGTGTATGGGCTGCTGCTCCTGGGGGATGGCTTCCTGCGGCTCTACCAGCACAACTTTTGGTTTCCGCTGGCGCCGGGCAGGGGCAGCATCGGCAAGAGGGGCTGCTTCGGGCTCTGGCAGCACCTCGGCCAGCACCGGCGGCTTGCTGTAGGCTGGCTGCACTCTGTAGTTCGAGTACACGCCCGTAGCATAGCCACTGCCTTTAAAGCCAAGCCCGGAGGCCTCAAACGTAAAACGCTGCGAAACCGGCATCCACACATGCTCCTGCACCGGCGCATACACCTGCCGCACCCGCAAATAATCTATGAATTCGATGCCGGAGTTTTTAGAGAGCCGCAGGTCGGTGCTGTGGATGCGCCAGGTGCCATCTACAATATAGATGCTGCCTGCAAAGGCGGGGTCGTTTTTGCGCCGTGGCGTTACTTTTATTTTGTTGATGGTGAGCCCGTTTTCCTCAAAAGCGCCCAGATACTCATACTGGTAATAGAACATGGCATTGTTAGCCAGCGGCGATACAAAACCGCGTTCGTTTAGCCCTTCCACTTTCAGCAGGTTTTCGTAAAAGCTGATGTTCATTTCAGAGGCCTGGTTAAAGCTGAATCCTTTTTTCTGGCCGCTCACCTTGCTGGAGATCATGCGCTCGTTTATCTTGTTCGGCTTCTTAAAATGCAGCTCCGATACCGATTCCGATAAATACACAATACCGGTATCGATATCGACCAGCTTCACACCCAGAATTTTGGCAGGCACTTTCTCCATGCGGCCCATAGTTTTCATATACACGCGGGCACTCCAGGCGTTTGTTTCGTTGAGGTGATATTTGCGTAACCTGATGGCATTGCGCATGATTGGATAAGCCGGGTCTTCATCGGCGGCACGTACTACCACCTCGTTCAGGCTGAGCACCTCCGGCTCCAGTTGCACATTCAGGAGTTGCTTCTCTTCGGTGAGGGTTACCGTTTGCCTGCTGGCTTTGTAGCCCACATACTTAAACTCAATGGTGTAGGTGCCGGGGCTAAGCTGCAATTGAAAATCGCCGTTTTCGTTGGTGCCGGTGCCGCTGGCCGTTTCGTGGATGTAGATGCTCGCGTAAGGCAGTCCTTGCCCGCTCTCGTCGGTTACGCGCCCGTGTACGATAGCAGCCAAAGAAATAACTGGGAAGCATAAGATAAAAATAGCTAAGCAAAGGGTACGCATGCACTTCAGATTTTGGGTACTAAGGCAAATATTTAGGTACCTCCCGTAAATATCCTGCCAGAATTGATAAATCTCTACTCTTAAACCAGCTAATTTGTTTACAGCCCCGGCTATAGGTGCCACACTTTCTGGTTCTGTTGATTATAGCTTTAAAATTGGCGGTCCTGCACTTCAGAACTCTATTCTGGTGCAGCTTGTTTATATTTGAACGACCAAACGCGACTCAAAATTTGGAAAACGAGAACAGAAAGAAAAGCTATACACCCAAACAGGCCCTTATTAAAGCAGCCGCCTATTGTGCCTACCAGGAGCGCACCCAGCAGGAAGTACGGACTAAGCTCTACAGCTACGGCCTTTCGCCCGACGAAGTGGAGGAACTGATCGTGCGCCTAAGCCAGGAAAAGCTGCTCGATGAGGAACGCTATGCGCAGGCTTTTGTGCGGGGCAAATACGGCCTCAAAAAGTGGGGCCGCCGAAAAATTATGCAAGGGCTAAAAGCAAAAGGTATCTCCGACTATTGCATTAAACAAGGGCTCAAGGAAATAGATCCGGAGCAGTACGAACAGAACCTGCACCAGCTGCTGGAAAAGAAAAACAGCACCGAGAAAGAGAAGAACCCTTTCCTGCGCCGCCAGAAGCTGGCTTACTTCCTTATGAGCAAAGGCTATGAAAATGACCTTGTGAATGATGCGCTGAAAGGGCTGGAGTAGCTTTTATTGTGACAAAACTTGAAGACACTTTTTGCATGGTCATGATAAAATTTACTCGACCTGTTGTAATGAAAAAAGTCTTGAGTCTAACTAAATATGTCTTTTTGCTTACCTTATGTCTTCAAGTATATTGAATACAATGAAATCCGGTGTATCATGATTTTAAACGCGCTTCTTCTTGTTCGCTTAGGTGGGCCTGAGCTCCTGCTCATCCTATTTTTTATGGGTATACCGGCTATGCTTTGGCTGTGGGCTCTGGTAGACCTGCTCAAAAGTGATTTTAAGAACCAGACTAACAAGTTGGTATGGGCAGTTGTTATTATCTTTTTACCAGTTTTAGGAGCACTCTTGTACCTTTTAATCGGAAGAGGACAAAAAGTGAACGCAGTTAATTCTTAACCTTCTGTTTCTTAGGCCTGCACTGAGCCTACGGTTAGCTTACCTCTTTGGAGCAGCCTGCGGGTTTTGGATGGCTCGCTGTGGCACCAGCACCACTTTTCGGCCAGTTATTTCCTCTAGAATGGGCTTCAGCACCTTTTCGGCGTTTACTTTTGTCTGCTGTAGTATGCCGGAGTTAAGAGCAGCCTGCTCCACGTTTTTTTCAGCATAGCGGTAGCTTTCCTGCACCAGGTCCGCATCCTGAAAGTAGGTATATTCTTTGGAGAAGACTTTAGTTTTGGAGTGGTCTATTTTGTAGTAGCAGATTTCAGGAGCAGGCAAACTCACCTGCACCAGCGTATCGCCCTGAAACTGTATATCTTCGGGACCCATTTTCGTAAAATCGACACATCCCACTGCTTCGCCAGCCACTATAAGCACCACTTTGGAGTTAGGCACCCACCGTGAAGCATTTTTCTCGTACTCCACCACATCTTTAAAGTTATAACGCACCAACTCCATCCGGCCTAGTTCTTCTACAGTAGTAAGTATAGTGTTGTAGTTTACGATTACTTCTGGTTTGTCATCAGCTTTGCCAAAGAAGGAAAAATCTTTAAAGTTAGCCCAGATGTAAAACCCGACAGTACCGATAAGAAGCCATGGCAGCAGCTTTAAAAACAGTCTGAAAAGAGGCATTTATTTAGTTTGGTTATGGTTTTGCTTCTGTATCTACAACTATTGTACTACTTTTGATAGTTCGAGGCTCTACCCCTAGCCGCTCTTTTGTGATTAGCTGTAGTTCTATCATGAGTAACTTATATAAGTAATCGTCTTAAGACTAAGGCAGACCTTTATATTTAAAATATTTTTACTTTTACAAGTACAGTTAAAGTATCACTTAGATTGACAAAGAAAATTCATTTAAGTATCATTTCTTTCATACTTAAAAAGCCTATCCTCCTTTTAAACTTGGCATGGATTATTGTTAATCTAGGGCTTTTTCATGAATATGGAATTAGAGTTGTTCATGACAGCCACAGATATATTGCATATGCCAATTCTATAAAATTGGGAACACCTCTTTGGCACTTATCAGACAGTATATTTTACGCAAGCTACTCTGTCATCCTTTACATTTTTCTGCACGTCCTGACTCTGCCTATTTACGCTGTAATTATATTTCAGACTATTACATCAGCTATAGCTCTAATTTGCTTCTACAAAACCATTATCAATTTAACTGCAAATAGAATAACAGCATTTATCTGCTCCAGCCTATTTATCTTATGGCCTGAATTACATATGTGGAACCTATATATTCATACAGAATCCCTTTATGTAAGTATTACAATCATTATTCTATATTTGTTGACTACCAGGTTCTGGCATATAAGAACATTGCCTCTCCTTATGATTATTTTGATTGTATCAGTCTTCTTGCGGCCTAATGGATTTTTTTTAGTTCTTGGGGCTATTATAAGCTGTGCAGTTTATATAATTAAAAAAAGCAATTTAAGACTTACTATAAATCAGCTTCTGTTTCCCTTAGCTATGGTTCTAGCCATTTTGGGATATGGTGCTACAGAAGCTTTTGAAGTTTATTCTCCTCTTCAATATTTGCTACAAGGGCAGGTTTTGCAAGGATATAACGCATTTACTATTCCAATTGAAGCACCACCATTAATAGAATCTCAATCTGTTTTTAGGCAAATGCTGACTGTCTTTTTTAATCAACCATTTAATTACTTCAAATTAATACTGATGCGCTTCTTACTTTTTTGGGCGCAAATTAGGCCTTACTATTCATTTTCACATAATGCTTGTATTATTCTGTTTTTTGTACCTGTGTATGTAGCCGCCATATATGGGTTCTGGAAGACTCGCTTAAATCCTAAATATCTCTTTTTATCAGTTGTGATAGTATTGCAGACTGTTATGGCAATTGCAGTTGCCGTAGACTGGGATAATCGTTTCATAGTCCCAATCCTCCCCTTTGTTTTTATTTTTGCTTCTATTGGATTTAATTCGTACTTCCGCTTCACGAATGCTACAAAAGATATATAGTCTCCATTTAACGTTTAAAAAGCTATCTCCACTGGCAATATCTTCCAGCCTAATAATTCTATGGCTCGCCGTTCAACTAATTTTCTTTCTTGACCAAGGTGTAAAATTAGTTCCTGACAGTATTTTCAGATATATACCTTATGCTACTAGAGTAGCTGAAACAGGCTGTTTTGATATGAGGCAAGAAAATAGATATATATTATATATAATTATTTTAATGTTCTCGATTAAGGCTGCCGCAGGTTTAAAGGTAACTATGCTATTTCAATTATTAATTTCGGGGATGGCTTGTATAGCTCTTTATCACACAGTAAAGCAATTGACGAACAATAATAAATTGATGGCATATGTTTCAACAACTATATTTATTCTTTAGAAAGATATACAATATTTGAATTCCTACATATTTACAGAATTACTATTTACTAGCTTCACAATTTTTGTACTGTATAGTTTAACAGTTTAACTAAAAACAGGAATACAATAAGCTATATTGTAGCTATTGCACTTAGCCTTTTACCAACTTTATTGCGACCAAATGGTTTTATTATTTTACTTGGGGTCTTAACATGTATTTGCCATCACTACGGCTATTTTTTAAGCATCACAAAACCTTAACGTGTAGTATGGCTACATTAATTTCTATTATTTTTGTTATTGTTCTTGATAGATATTTACTCACTACATTTCAGATAGTCGAGACATACGCAAGAGGAGAAGTTATTTATGTAGCGGATATTTTTTCTGTAACTACAAACGGAATAAGGTTTCCGGAAGAGAACAACTCACCTATACTTCGGATCATTTATTTTATAATTCAGAACTCCATATTCTTCATTAAAATTTCTTTCTTAAAACTTTCAATATATATATTATATGTCAAACCTTACTATTCAGCAATTCATAATATAAGTATCATTAGTATTATTTATCCTCTCTATTTTTTTACAGCATGGTTCTTTGTTAATAGTAAGAATCCGTCCAAGGCTTTTATTACTGTATTTGTATTACAGGCAGCCATAGTTTCTGCTACATCGGAAGATTGGGATAGTAGACATATAATACCTCTGTTACCAATATTTATAACGTTTGGAGGAGCGGGAGCCTATCATTATTTTAAAATTAAGCTACAAAAGATACCTACACCTTCAGCCCCAGTCGCTCCCTGAAACCGGCCTTGCCTTGGAGTCCGCCGGTATGCACCGCCACAAGGCGGCTACCGCTGGCAAAGTAGCCTTTGCGGAGCAGATCGAAAA
Source organism: Pontibacter sp. 13R65 (assembly GCF_047525655.1). Classification (NCBI taxonomy): domain Bacteria; kingdom Pseudomonadati; phylum Bacteroidota; class Cytophagia; order Cytophagales; family Hymenobacteraceae; genus Pontibacter; species Pontibacter sp. 13R65. The sequence goes on along the minus strand of NZ_JBLIQL010000007.1, from coordinate 97,334 downwards.
CACCGAACATCATTTTACCGGTATACACTGGATCCAGCGGCACTTGATGCTGCTTCGTAAACTCCTGCATAAACGCAAGCAGCTCCGGCTTCACTTTGGCGTAACCGCCGAAGTGGTAGTCGGTGATCAGTTGCCAGTTGAAGTATTGTTTGCCGTTGTAGTTCCGTATGAGTTCCTCTATTTCCTGCTGCAGAAAATCACCACCCTTTAGCGCCGGGAAACCCAGCACCTGCTTCTCCCCCTCTAAACCCGCAATGAGCCCGGCCAGCGTACCACCTGTGCCGCTAGCGCAGCAGAGGTAGTCGTACTCTAATGCTATATCGGTTATAATTTCAGTACAGCCTTTAACGGCAAGGCTGTTGGTGCCACCTTCCGGTAGTATGTAGGGCTCCTGAAACTGCTGCGAGAGCGCCTGCAAAAAGTCAGCTTCGCTTTTCCGGCGGTATACCTCCCGCGCCACATAATGCAGTTCCATGCCTTGCGCGGCTGCCAAATGCAAAGTTGGGTTCAGGGGCAAGTGCTCTATGCCCCGAATAATGCCGATGGTCCTGAAGCCGAACTCCTCGCCTGCCGCCGCCACAGCCGCTATGTGGTTTGAGTAGGCTCCTCCGAAGGTAAGAAGTGTGCTCTTCTGTTGCCGCTTCGCCTCCTGCAGGTTGTACTTCAGCTTCCGCCACTTATTCCCCGATATAGCAGGGTGCAGCAAATCTTCGCGCTTTATCCAAAGCTCCAGGTTTTGCTCTTTTAGCAAAGGGTGATGTAGCTGTTGTAGCGGGGCTTCCATTTATTAGATGCTGTAAAAGAGGTTGTAGTTACTGGATTATAAAATTACAGAAGAAAGCATTAATGTGAGTATGAAGCTTTTTAATTTACCTGAAAACGCAGAAGCCCCGGCAATTGCTGGGGCTTCTATATTAAAAATAATTCTGTCAAAGGCTTATTGTGAAATTATTCTAATGAAAATGCCCTTCCAGAGGTCTTTTAATCATTAGAAAGCCTTGGCTTAGCATTGCTAATGACTTCGCCAGCTTTATACGATCTCTTTCTGCATGACCGGTTTTACTGCAGGTCTGGTGCGGGCTCCGTAAATGGCGGCACTAACCAAAATAATTAAGAGTAAAAACGACGAGATCAGCGATACAGCATTGCCAACTTCATAGGACCTTGGCTCAAACCTAAATTCGATAGTATGCTTGCCGGCGGATACAGGCATGGCTCTGAGAATATAGTTGGCCCTTACATGCTCCACCGGGTTACCGTCTATAAAAGCTTTCCAGCCATCGGCGTAATAAATTTCTGAGAATACCGCAAAACCCGCCTCGGCTGCATTGGCTTCGTATTTCAGGTAATTGGGTTCATATTCGGTTAGTTTAATGGTGGAGCCTTCGCTGTTAAATTCCGTTTGCGGCACTTCAAACTTCGAGACGTCCACAATAGCGGTCATACTGGCATCCAAGCCGTTCAAGGCTTCAATTTCTTCGTCAGGGTTATTTACTTTTTCTACCTTCTCTACAAACCAGGCGTTGCCTAAGGCTCCTGGCAGGCGCTGTACCGGCTGCTGCTCGTTGCCTGTAATAACGTAGCGCGTGTTCAGCATACGGAGCACATCGAGGTTATTCTGCGAAATGTGGCGATCTATTACATCCTGATAGCGGCGCATTTTAGCTCCATGGTAACCACCAACTGATTTATGGAACCACGAGGTTCGGGCATCGTTGAAAGGGTTTGGCAGGTAAAACACGCGGTAGTGCGGGTCTTTGTCCTGCAGAATCATTTTATCAGCCTGCGTTGGCTGAAAGTAATTTTCTACGGCACGTTTCTGAAAATCCGCTTCGTTCAGGTAGCGTTTATCTACGCTCCAGAGGTCGACTAGCACCAGCACGCCCACTCCGGCAATAGCGAGAGTGGCAGTTATTTTATTTTTGAGGTAGAAATATAGTAGGGCCGCTGCCAGCAAGATAAATGCCATAGAGCGGAAGGCATCGCTGCGCATCAGGCTTTCACGGTCGGCCCGAATGGCATCTACAGGGTATTGCGCTTGCAGCAGTTGCTGATCTACGGTGCCAACAAAGCCGAAAGTACCTGCCAGCAACCATACCAGCAAACAGATACCAGCCGTTATGCCAACTGCATACAGCACCTTTCTATCCAGGTCGCGCACCACATCTTTGTCGCGGAAAACTTTGTAGAGCGCCAGCATGCCCAGCAGTGGAATTGTGATTTGCGCAATCACTAAAGCCGACGACACTGCTCTAAACTTATTGTAACCCGGAAAGTAGTCGAACATCAAGTAGTTGAAAGCTTCGAAGTTCTTACCCCAGGCCAGCATAAACGAAAGCAAGGTGGCAGTGAGCAACCAGATGCGGGCACGGGTGTTTACTATAAATAGCCCCAGCACAAACAGAAAGCAAATAATGGCTCCGACATAAACGGGGCCGCTTGTCATGGGCTGGGCTCCCCAGTACATTGGCATGCCTTGTTGCACAATCTGTGCAGCCTGCCCTGGCGGCACGCCCATGCGGGTAAAGGCTTGGTATGTTTCGGAGTCGGAGTCGAGAGAGGAGGAAGAACTGCCGCCGTAGAAGTTCGGGATGAGCAGTGTCATGGTTTCGCTTACGCCATAGCTCCAGTTAAATGCGTATTCACGGTCGAGGCCGCTGGATGTTTTGTCGCCACTATTCGCCACCGACAACTCCGATTTGCCCCTGATGCTGTGCTGGCTGTATTCGGCGGTAGTATATAACCTGCCAAAGTTTACGCCTACGGCCAACAATGTGGCAACTCCTAACACCAGTCCGCGCTTTACCAGGTCTACAATAGTCCCTTCTTTAATAGCGTATACAATTTCCACTACTATAAACACAAGCACCATCAGCAGCATGTAGTACGTCATCTGCAGGTGGTTAAAGTGGATGTTTAGGGTTAGGCCAAGCGCAAAAACAGCTGCCCCGATCCAGAGGTTGCGGCGTAGCGCATACAGCATGCCACCCAGTACCATGGGTATATAAGCAATGGTAAGCGACTTGGTGTTGTGCCCCGCCTCAAGAATGATGATATTATAAGACGTAAACGCAAAAGCAATAGCTCCCACCACCGACAGCCACACATTGAGCCCCAGCATCACCATGAGAATATAGGCGCAGAGTAGCGTTATAAAGATATTGGCGGCCATAGCCGGCATATCAAACGTTAGGATTTTATGAATGTAGCCGGAGAGGTCGCCGGTGTAATGCGTGTTAATGAGGTAAGAAGGCATGCCTCCGAACATGGAGTTAGTCCAGAGGGTTTCTTCGCCGGTTCGGGCCCGGTAATCCTGAATTTCTTTAGAACCCCCTTTCGACTGCAGGATGTCGTGCTGCGCTACGCTTTTATCGTCGAAGAGAACAGGCGAGAAATAAACAGCCGTTAAAATGAAGAAAATGAGAATGGCGATGGCATGTGGTAACACATCGCGCTTAAAGTTAATAGAAGCCATCATATCGTTCAAGAACCTCAAAATAGAGCTTGAAAGATAGGATTTTTATTTTACTTCTTCATAATCCACGTATTGTCCACCGTCAAAACCCTTCTTGTTCTGGTTTTCGGGAATGTAATCGATCTTTACGTTTCCTTCAGTTTTGGCCTGCCCATTGTGTCGCTCCTGCGGTGGCTGCTGCTGTTGCGTGTTGGTGTAGAAGAAGGTGCCATTGCGCATCTGCTTTTTCACGAAAGCCTGCAACAGCCAACGGAACAATACAGGCGCAACCAGCCTGATGAAGAAAAGAATGAGAATAGTGACGAATATGAACTTGATCATGGTGTATAGTAATAGGCCGCCTTGATGCAAAAACCGCGGCTGCCTGTGTTTCCAAAATGTTGCGCCCTGACTAAAATTGCCAGCCTAGCCTGAAAAGACTTGTATCTTGCTGTTTTAGTTATACAACTCTCTTGCCAAAACGTTATTGCCTGCCATTTCGACTGAAAAATCTTTTTGACAAAGATAACAGGTCTTTTATAAAGGACTTCCGGAAATGTATAGTTCCAGTTAGGCAGGAAACGGCGAGTCAGCAACAAAAAAGCCCCACCTGCTATAGGTAAGGGCTTCTGATAGAGAGGTGGTGCTGACTCTTGCAGCCAAAACTTAAATTTTAACTTCGGGCTCTTACCTCCCCTTCCCAAAGCTAGCCTGCACTCCGAGCGAAGGAATGAGGGTGAGGCCGGAGTAGCTATGACTTTTGCCGTTCAGGACCTGATAGGTGCCGTAGTTTTGATAATAAATGCTCAGCGCCGGAAGCACGTACACATATTTAAAGCCTAACTTGGCATTCAGGAACACACCGAAAGAAGGGAAACTGTTCTTGCCTGAAAATGCCGGCACTTTTACCGCATCGCGCCCAATTCTCTCGTAAACGCCGCTCGGGTCGAAACCATAATTAATGAAGGTGTGGCTGTACACTACACCAAACGACACATTCCCTCTTTCCTCTTCCGGCCCAAAAGACTTGCTGAAAATAAGGGGCACGGTAAGGTCTCTGCGTCTGGCTGTAAACTGCAGCACAGGCTGGAGCTTATCCAGAAAAATAGCATCGAGTATGCCCGAACTTTGCCCGGCATATTGCAACCCAAAGCTGCCGTACCACCTGTTCTCGCTACCCACACCAGGGTTATCGATGGTACCTGTGGAGCCCATAAACTGGTACATGGCATCAAACACATGCACACCCGAGGCATATTTATAGCCTACGTCTACACGTTCCACCAGCCCGTAGCGCAAATAAAAGTCGAACGTTGGCCCTACCGGATCTAAGGCATAGGCCATCATAGACTTGGAGGCTACATCGATCTGGGCATCGTAAAACACGGAGTCGCGGGTACGAATAGCATCTACAGCCGCCTCTGTAATATCTTTTAGTTGACTGATAGGCTCTGTGGCAATGTTGCCGCCAAAGTTAATACCGGCTTTAAACTGCCCGGGCGCTGTTACTTTGCCCGAGTTTATAATAGACCGTGGCGCTGTGCAGCCAGCAGCCAAACAAACAAGCACGAGCAGCCATGCCTTTTGCATTTTTGCAAATTTAAATCGCATTGTAAATTTCTGATAAAAGAGGTTGAACTACGTAAACGAAGTCTTTAAAGAGAGGTATAGCAGCACATTTAGTCCCCTAAGCTTAGCCTAAACACAGGCCTAAGATCATTTCCCTACAAAAGCTCTTCTTTCTTCCTAACCGGCTAATAATGAGGCAAAATTATGCAATACAGCAGCAGCAGGCAAGCAGAAAGACAGAATTAATCTGATAGTGCATCGTTGAAATATACTTTAGATAGCTATTTTTGGCTTTTAGCAGTTTTCGGAGCAAACAGAAGAAACCAGGTGGAGCAGGAAGAACAGGAATTACTTATTAAAATCAGGCTTGGAGAAGAGGCTGCTTTTAAAAAGCTATTCCATACCTACTACCCCTCCCTCTGCCTATATTCTCAGAAACTGTTGGGCGATTTAGACAAAGCCCGGGAGGTTGTTCAGGATGTGTTTGTACGACTCTACGAACAACGTGAGGCGTTACCTGCTATTGCCTCTGTTAAATCTTACCTCTATAAGTCGGTGCACAATGCCTGCCTGAACCTGCTAAAACAAACGGCTGTGCACCAGGACCACCAACAGCAGATGCTCTACCTGGCGCCCACCTCTCATAGTACAGACCAACTGCTGCAGGCAGAGCTGGAGGCTCGGCTCGGGCAAGCTATTCAACAGCTCCCAGAGCAGTGCCGCAGAATTTTCGAGATGAGCCGCTTCGATGGCAAAAAAAATAAGCACATCGCCGAAGAGCTGCAGCTTTCGGTGCGAACCGTGGAAACGCAAATCAGCAAAGCCCTAAAAATACTGCGCACAGAACTGGCCGACTTCTTTCTGCTGCTCCTTGTGCTTTTTAGACTCTAGATGCTAGATTTTAGATCGTAGATTTTTGGGCAAGTACCGCTGCCGCGAACTTTCAGCCCGTGGCTATTCATGATGGCAGGTTTTCAACTCGCGGAAACCGGCTCACTAACTATACAATTTCACTTTATTTTTTAATAAGAATTCTTCTTCTGTGGCTTAGGGTTCTAATTCCCTAAGACCTTGATCTTTTAATTTAAGAGCAAAGTTGAAAATTCTATGATAGAAACTCAGATTATTCAAATGAAAATGACCTTCCAGAGCTATTTCCCATCCTGCACCCTCAAGGGTCTAAAATAAATTTTAAAACCCGATACGTGTAAATATAACTTCACTTGTCTTAGCTATAGATACTACTTATGAATATTTCTTCTAACTTAGATATACCGCACGAGCTGCTGATACGAGTTCTCTCTGGCGAAGCCAATGCCGAGGAGAAGCAGTTGGTGCAGGAGTGGCTGCAGGCCGATGCAGCGCACCAGGCTTACTTTCAGGAACTGTCCGTGCTTTGGAACAGCAGTGCCAACAGCAGCGCAGTAGGTCAAATAGACACGGCTGGCGACTGGCAGAAAGTACGCAGCCGAATAAGGCAGCAACCAGTTGAAACACCTGTGCTGCCGCTCCATCCGGACCGCGCCTGGCTGACGCCACTCCTGAAAGTAGCGGCTAGCATTGTACTGGTTTTAAGCATTGCACTTGGCTTCAGCCCCGATTTGCGCCAGCGCCTGTTTAACCAGCAGCTGGTTGTAACGGCTACTAATGGGCAACAGGAACTGCTGCTGCCGGATGGCACTAAAGTTTACCTAAACAGAAACGCCCGGCTTACTTACAGCAAAGCTTTTACAGGAGGTAAGCGGGAAGTGCATCTGAAAGGCGAGGCTTTTTTTGAAGTGGCAAAAGACCCAGATAAACCATTTGAGGTTACCTCAGGCGCAGTGGTTACACAGGTGTTAGGCACCTCTTTCAATATAAATGCTACTGCCCCTGATACCGTAGCCGTAACCGTGGTAACAGGCAAGGTTGCCGTGTTTGCTGCAGGCAATGAGCAGGAAAGATTACTCATGCTGCCTGGCGAAAGCAGCTCTTATCAAAGCGGCACCCTGCGCAAAGCCACTGAAAAGGACCTAAACTTTTTAGCCTGGAAAACAAACTCACTAATTTTCCGGAACACACCGCTGCCACAGGTACTCAAAGATTTAAACAAACACTACCATGTGTCGCTGCAACTTAGCACCAACAACCTGCAACAATGCGAACTAACCTCCACCTTCGAACAGCAGTCGCTGGAGGAGGTACTGGAAGAAATAGCATTGGTACTACCCATAACCGTTGAACGAAGCCAAACAACCATCCTGATCAGCGGCAAAGGCTGCTAATTTTTAAACTTTATTCTAATGTTGAAAACCACTGCTCTCCTGCTATTATTCCTGCTCCTACACACTCCACTCCTGCTGGCCCAAGATGCCATATTGCAAAAGCAGGTAGAGTTGCAGAAAGCAGAAGGTTCGGTAGAGGAAATACTGCAGGAGTTGGGGCAGCATGGAGGTATCACTTTTTCGTACAGCAACAGCATTGGCCTAGAAAGGCAGGTAAAACTACAGCGCACCAAACAGTCGCTGCAGGCGCACCTGGCGGAGCTGTTTAAGGGGCAACCGGTGGCCTATGTGGTTAGAGGCAACAAAATTATTTTATATGCAGTGGCAGAGGGCAAAACAACCCAGGCAGCTGCACAAAAAGTAACCATAAGCGGTTATGTAACCGATGCCGCCTCCGGCGAGGCGCTAATTGGCGCTACCATTCAGGAACTTGCTTCTAAAAAAGGCGTTACCAGCAATCAATATGGCTTTTACAGCCTTACGCTACCCGCAGGAGAGGCTATGGTTGCCGTTAGCTACATCGGTTACCAAACCAGGCTGCTCCCTTTGCAACTGCACCACACCGACACCACGCTGGCTCTTGCCTTAACTCCATCCAGCAGCAACGTGCAAGAGGTAACCGTAACAGCACAAATCGGGCAGCAACTGGCTCCCACCGGCCTGACCAGCATACCCATACAACAGCTTAAAAATGTGCCTACCATACTAGGCGAGCCCGATATAATAAAAGCACTCACACTTACACCGGGAGTTTCCATTGGCAACGAGGCTACAACAGGCCTGCTCGTGCGCGGAGGCGGCCCGGACCAAAATCTGGTTCTGCTCGATGAGGCTACTGTGTACAATGCATCTCACTTGTTTGGGTTTGTTTCGATTTTCAACCCCGATGCTTTAAACAAAGTAGACCTGTACAAAGGTGGATTTCCGGCGCGGTTTGGCGGGCGGCTCTCGTCAGTGCTGGATATGACCATGAAAGAGGGCAACAACAAGGAGCTGAAGTCAGAGGCTAGCATCGGCCTCATCAGCTCCCGCTTTAATATAGAAGGCCCTATCGGCAGCGAGAATACCTCGTTTATGTTTTCGGGTCGTGCTTCTTACCTGAGCCTGTTTATGTTGCTTTCTTACCTCAACTACCAGGCTGGCAACAGGCGATCGTACAACAACTACCTGCTCTACGATGTAAATGGCAAAGTGAACCACCGGTTTAAAGACGGCAGCCGCCTGTTTCTGAGCGTTTACAACGGCGATGACTCCTGGAGATCAAGAGAGCGCAGTTCTCTTGATGAAGATATTTTTAAACTCGGCTGGGGCAACACCACCGCCACCGCCCGCTACAGCCGTGTGCTGAACCCGAAGCTTTTTTACCGGTCGGTGCTCACATACTCGCAGTACCGCAATGGGCTTACTGCCAAAAACAAATCTTCTACAACCGAATTCGGTGGCATAACCAGTTCTTTTGAAACGCAATCTGCCATTCGTGACTGGACTATGCGCCACGGCCTAGACTACTTTATTACTCCCAACCACCAGCTCAAGTTTGGCCTTGAAACTACTCAACATGCTTTCCAAACCAATGCTATGGCTATTGATGTAGACACGCTTACTGGCGTCGAAAGACCCATCAACACCTGGGAACATGCCGTTTACATTGAAGACGAAGCCCAACCATTTACCTGGCTCAAGTTAAACGCTGGCCTCAGAGGCTCCGCATTTCAGGTGGAAGGCAAAACTTACAGCTCGCTGGAACCACGGCTGTCGGTTAACTTTTTGTTGCCGCATGAGTTCGCCATAAAGGGAGCCTATAGCCAGATGCGACAGTACCTGCACCTGCTCACTACCAGCGGCATCAGCCTTACAAACGATATTTGGGTGCCGGCCACCCGGTCTGTTGCCCCACAGTCCGCCCGTCAGGTGTCGGCGGGCATCAGCAAAAGCTTCCCCAAGCTACGGACAGAGGTAAGTGTGGAGGCCTACCACAAAACCATGACCAACCTGATCGACTACCGGCAGGGGTTTAACTTGTTGTACAGCGCCTTTAACAGCCGCTGGCAAGACGAAATAGAAACCGGTGGCACAGGCGAGGCCTATGGGCTGGAGTTCTTCCTCAACCGCACCGAAGGCCGCTTTACCGGCTGGCTTGCCTACACCCTTGCCTGGAGCAACCGGCGTTTCAGCAGCATAAACAACAACCAATGGTACCCTGCCAATTTTGATCGGCGGCATGTAGTTTCCTTTTCAGGCAATTATAAGATTTCCTCCGCTTGGAGCCTTTCCGCTAACTGGATGTACATGTCAGGGCTGCCGGCTACCTTGCCAGTTGCCGTACAGGAAGACACATGGGGTGGTAAGACTTTGGTGTACACCGGCCGCAACAATGGCCGTATGCCCGCTTACCATCGCCTCGATGTAGGAGCCGCTTATACGCTACAGACAAAACGCGGACGCACCGCCACCTGGAACTTCGGTGTCTACAATGCCTATAATCAAGTCAACCCTTTCTACCTCGAATTTAAAGGTAAATACGACTATTCTTCAGGTAAATCTGAATTTGTTGGCAACCGCCTGGTAATGCGCTCGCTGTTCCCGCTCATACCTTCTGTTAACTATACTCTTCGGTTTAACTAACTTAGCATGCTGAATAAAAACCTCATCATCAATTATTTAAATAAAAAGGCCCTTCCAAAAGCACTTTTGCTCCTACTGGCTTTAGGGGCACTCCTTGGCTTTACAGGCTGCTCCAAATACCTGGACTACGAACTGCCTTACCTCGGCGATAAGCTAGTGGTTAACGGACTTCTGTCGCCGGACAGTGTGGTGCACCTGCGGGTTAGCAGAACCTTGCCTGTTACCGGCGACTACCGGACCGATCTGGCAATTACAGGTGCCACTGTTTCTTTTTATGAAAACGACAAACATGTAGAAGATCTTCGCGACACTGGCAACGGCATGTATGCCTCCCCCTCCGGCTTTAAGCCTGTGCCAGGGATGGCTTACTCTGTGCAGGTTGCCGCCAAAGGCTTTGTGTCTGTTCAAACCATACCGGAAACAGTGCCCTTCCCACCAGACCTCGGCTCTGTAGTGCTCCAGGAGCAAATTAAGTCTATTTATAACAATGTGTATACACGGAAACTTGGCATTGAGATAAAAGCAAGAGAGGAGATCGGTGAGTTTTTTAATATTGACATCACACCGATGTACCAAGGCGAGCGAATATTTAGAATGATTTTTTTTACCGATCAGGTGCTGCAGGCAGGAAGCCCTTGCGGGTTTAGAGGCAGAGGAAGCTATTACTTTTCCGGCACCTGCTTTCGCGGCAGCTCCTACATGGCCACTTTTGGTGTAGAGCTTGAAGACTACGTCAGCGGCTCCCCAAATTATGCAGACCAGTTAACCATTACGTGCAGAAGCATCAGCAAAAGCTATTACGAGCACCTCGAAAAAGGTCACCAACCCGAAGATTACCTGATGGCAATTATGGAGCCCCGCTTTGTGCACACCAATGTTATTGGGGGCTATGGCCTGTTGGCAGCTTACAACGAACACAAAATTATTCTCAACTTATAACAGTATTTTGTTCCACACATGAATGTAAAACCATTTTTACTTACCGCTGCTTTGGCAGTTGGACTTACCTCTTTGGCAAAAGCGCAGGATGTTAGCGTAGAAAAATCAATTTATGGTGTTCAGACCGGCTTACTTGGAATCTGGGCGCAGAACGAATCCAGACTTTCAAACAAAATAGCATTAAGATCAGAAATAGGGCTGGACGCGGGGCTTTTTGGTGGTGGTGCTCGCGATAACATGGGCTTTATACTTACTCCTGTTCTTAACCTGGAACCACGCTGGTACCATAACATCAGCAAAAGGGCGGAAAAAGGGAAGCGAACGGCCAACAACAGCGCCAACTTTCTGACTGCTGCCATCAGTTTTCACCCCGACTGGTTTGTTATCTCTAACAAAGACAGTTGGATAGTGCACAACCAGGTGGCTATTATTCCTACCTGGGGTATTAGAAGAGTAATAGGCAGGCATTTTACTTATGAAACAGCTGTTGGTTTTGGCTACAGCTACATTTTCAGGAAGTACAATGGGCATGACGCAAGTTATGGAGAAACCGCCTTTAACCTGAAGCTTAGATTAGGCTATACTTTTTAAGACTTCTATCATCTTTCCTCTTGCTTGCAGCGCTAAAAAGCCCTGACATTATAAAGCACTAAAGACCTTCGGAAGGCCATTTTTATTAGAATAATTGGCCTTCGGCAGGTGCGAGTTCAGATAAAAGCAAAGAGGCTGCTCCGGGTGGAACAGCCTCTTTGCTTTTAAAAAATGGTATTGCTTACATACTCAGGTAGAGATTTCGCTCGGAGTATACTTTTACAAAATAATCGTCCTGCAGGTCGTCTATAAAGTAAATGGCCTCACCTGTCGATTTCATCTCTGGCCCAAGCTCCTTGTTCACTTCCGGGAACTTGCTATGAGAGAATACAGGCACCTTAATGGCATACCCATGCTTATAAGGGTTAAAGGTAAAGTCTTTTATCTTCTTCTCGCCCAGCATGAGCTTAGTAGCGTAGTTAATGTACGGCTCGCGGTACGCTTTGGCAATAAACGGAATGGTACGCGAAGCACGTGGGTTAGCTTCGATGATGTACACCACCTCGTCTTTTATCGCGAACTGAATGTTGATGATACCAACTGTATTCAGTGCCAGGGCAATTTTCTTAGTATACTCCTCTATTTTCTGAATTACGTTTTCAGAAAGGTCGAACGGAGGCAGCACTGCATAAGAGTCGCCGGAGTGGATACCAGCTGGCTCAATGTGCTCCATAATACCGCAAATATGCACATCCTCACCATCGGAAATGGCATCGGCTTCTGCTTCTATGGCATTGTCGAGGAAGTGGTCGAGGAGGACTTTGTTACCCGGATGATCTTTCAGCAGGTCGATTACGTGTGCTTCCAGCTCCTTCTCGTTAATTACGATTTTCATGTTCTGGCCACCTAACACGTAGCTTGGGCGAACCAGCAGCGGGAATTTCAGCTGTTTACACAGCTCCAGCGCCTCTTCAGCCGACTCGATTACACCAAACGGAGGATACGGAATATCCAGATCGCGCAGCAGCGAGGAGAAGGATCCTCTGTCTTCGGCCAGGTCAAGTGCTTTGTAGCTGGTACCGATGATTTTGATGCCGTAGCGATCCAGTTTCTCAGCCAGTTTCAGAGCTGTTTGGCCACCGAGCTGCACAATAACACCTTCTGGCTTCTCGTGCAGAATAATGTCATAAATATGCTCCCAGAACACCGGCTCGAAGTACAGCTTATCGGCAATGTCGAAGTCGGTACTTACGGTTTCGGGGTTACAGTTGATCATGATGGTTTCGTAGCCGCACTCTTTGGCCGCCAACACACCGTGCACGCAGCTGTAGTCGAACTCGATGCCCTGTCCGATTCGGTTTGGACCAGAACCCAGTACTACAATCTTTTTCTTGTCGGAAACAATGCTTTCGTTTTCGCCGTCGAAGGTACTGTAGTAGTATGGTGTTTTAGCCTCAAACTCAGCGGCACAGGTATCTACCATTTTAAAGCTTCGCAAAATGCCAAGCTCAGTACGCAGGCTGTGCACTTCGCTCTCGAGGCAACGCAGGATATGCGCCAGCTGACGGTCGGAGAAGCCTTTTACCTTTGCCTCGCGCAGCAGCTCTGCCGGCAGGGTTTTAAGGGTATATTTGCCTACTTCACGCTCTATCATTTCCAGCTCCTCTATCTGCTCCAGGAACCAAGGATCTATTTTGGTTAGCTTCTGGATGGTGCTGGTCGGGATACCGGCGTGCATGGCATCTTTAATGCAGAACAGGCGGTTCCAGCTTGGGTTCTGCAGGTTGTAGATCAGCTGATCGTAATCAGTCATTTCCTTGCCGTCGGCCCCGATGCCGTTACGCTTAATTTCTAAGCTCTGGCAGGCTTTCTGGAGCGCCTCCTGGAAGGTACGGCCAATGCCCATTACTTCTCCCACACTCTTCATCTGCAGACCCAGGGTGCGGTTCACGCCTTTAAACTTGTCGAAGTTCCAGCGTGGTATTTTCACAATCACGTAGTCCAGGGCCGGCTCAAAATAAGCCGAAGTGGTTTTGGTGATAGAGTTTTTAAGTTCGTCGAGGTTGTAACCGATAGCCAGTTTAGCCGCTACTTTGGCAATAGGGTAACCAGTAGCTTTAGAGGCCAGCGCCGAAGAGCGTGACACACGAGGGTTAATCTCGATGGCGATGATGGTGTCGTCGGCAGGGCTAACGGAGAACTGTACGTTACAGCCGCCGGCAAACTGACCGATGCCGTTCATCATTTTAATAGCCAGGTCGCGCATTTTCTGGTACACCGTGTCTGGCAGGGTCATGGCAGGCGCTACTGTTATAGAGTCGCCGGTGTGAACGCCCATTGGGTCGAAGTTCTCGATGGAGCAAATAATGATCACGTTGCCCACGTTGTCGCGGAGCAGCTCGAGCTCGTATTCTTTCCAGCCCATAATGCTTTGCTCCACCAGCACCTCGTGCGTTGGGGAGGCATGCAGACCACGGGTAAGGGCCGCGTCAAATTCTTCAGGGGTGTTTACGAAGCCGCCTCCTGTACCACCCAGCGTAAACGAAGGGCGAATTACAAGCGGAAAGCCGATTTCCTGCGCAATTTCTTTTCCTTCAAGAAAAGAGGTGGCTGTTTCGCCTTTACAAACATTTACGCCAAGCTCGAGCATTTTAAGTCGGAACTGCTCACGATCTTCTGTGGTCTCGATGGCTTTTATGTCCACGCCAATAATTCTGACGCCATATTTTTTCCAGATACCCGCGTTCTCGCATTCTATGGCTAGGTTCAGAGCAGTCTGGCCTCCCATAGTAGGCAGCACGGCATCAATCTGGTGCTTCTCCAGTATATCAATGATATACTTCTTTTCGAGCGGCTTCAGGTACACGTTATCTGCCGTGATACTATCGGTCATGATAGTGGCCGGGTTGGAATTGATAAGTGTTACTTCTATTCCTTCTTCGCGCAGAGAACGAGCGGCCTGAGAGCCGGAGTAATCAAATTCGCAGGCCTGGCCGATGATAATAGGACCAGAGCCGATAATAAGAACAGATTTAATACTGGTGTCTTTTGGCATGTGTTTGGTAGGTATAAATTGCTCAAAGTTAGTGCAAAATCTTTAGGCAATCAATAAAAAATATCACAGCTTTTGCTAAATATGCCCTCAGACAGCAGAATCAACGATTTTAGAGTGCTCTTTTTTGCGTTTTTTGTTGAGGACAGGGTGCAGGAGTGGTCTTGATTCTACTTCTGCTTCTGACTGGGATAACCGCAATGGCTTTTGGCTTTGCGCTAACTGATGTTGATTATGATAGCCCCTTTGTGAGGTAGTAAACTGATTGCTACTCCGCTATCCACTTCTGTCGTCCTGAAAGGATCTTGTGGGCGAGAACCATCAGCAGTGGCTACTGGCTTTTTAGTTTAAGTTAGCATAGCAACTTCTTTCGCTGTGACAGCGGCGTGAAGCTATTTCATAGCTGAAGTTCCTGTTCTTTTTGTCTTGATACAAAAAGAACCAAAAAAATCACGATGCTCCAAACTCGCTGAACCCTCAGACAGTGGAGCCTCAAGAAGTGCACCTGGCTGATGTATCCGCTTCGTTGCTCCTGCCGGAATACACTAAATTAGTATTGGCCTTCAACTAAAATAATTTTCAAATCTTTAGAACAGCCATTTAACAATTAAACCATTCAACAATCAGAAATTCTTCTAATGAAAACAGCCTTCCGAAGCTTTTATTACCTTTTAGAGCTCAGGGTCTGGTAGAGCAACCCTTGGCTATAAACAGCATAAAATACCTCTGGAAGGCTGTTTTTATTTAAATAATTTGAAACCCGAAGTTTGGGAATCTAAGTTTATTTAATGCTTACCGGTTTTAAGAAAACCCAGGTTTCGCCGGGTTTGGTGCCTGGTATACCTTCCTGGTACTGCTTCATGAGGTTGTTCCATTCCGTAACCCGTGGGTTGTTCTCGGTGGTTTTCGGGTCCAGCTCGTCCAGGCTTGTTCCTTTCGGGATACTGATGATCAGCATGAGCTGCCTTTCGTTTTTAAACATGAGCAGTTTCTGGAAGTTGGCATTGCAGAAGCCTTGGTGTACCTCCGGCCACTTTTTACGCTGTGTGGCGTGGTGGTCCAGGTACTCCTGCTGCAAATCGGGGTTTTTAACTAAATTGGCTGTTAAAATAACATGATCCCATTCCTTCACGGTAGTGGCATCTTTGCAGTTTTTCCAACGGTCGAACTCATAATAAGGAGCATTGTAAATTTTCACCTCATCGTTTTTAAACCGCTCCAATAGTTCTTTGCGGATGGGATACGGATTCTCGATGGCGCCGTAAAGCACTGTGCGGTTGTTCCACTGGTAGATGTTTGAGGCCGACAAGCCGTGCTTTTTCGCCACTTCCAGCACCAAGTCTGGGTTATGCGGCTGCCCGTTTTCGCTGATGATCTCTACTACCTTTGTATGCTCCGTGTGGTTTATCTGGCGATCCGGCGACATAGGCGCTCTGTCTTTGAGCAGGTGCTTGTAAGGCTCCTGCAGGCCTGCTTTTTGCCTGATGCTATCTGCCACCCAAGGGCCATTGTTTTCCCAGAGGTTGCCGGGGCCGTTGGCGTTTTGCAGGTATTTGTCGGAACGGGTCCAGTTATCTTTTACGGTAAAGAAAGAGGAGCCTTCATCGGTATATAAATAAAACCAATGGTGCGGATCGTGGGCATAAGGCGCTACATAAATGCTGTCGATGCTGTTTTCGACTATAAATGAAGCTGGCTGCGCCGATAAGGTATAGATGGCTGACACATCGTACATGTGCTTGCCATAGCGCTGAATTTTGTTGGCAGCAATGCGGTTGTTGCGCATGGTGTTTACTGTTCTGGTCCAGCCCCAGCCCATCGAAATGCCAGTATAAGATACTTCGCTAATATCGTTGTGCTCGATTTTGATGCCTTTTACGTGGCCTACTCCAATGCCTATTGCGCCCCAATCTTCGTTGGCGACATCAGTTACCAGGTTATTACTTACCTGCACGTTGGTGCATACATCACGTTCATCTTTTGGATTGTAGGGCAAATGCACCTCCTGCGCCTCATCTGAAAACACCCCCACCTGAATACCGGTGCCGGCTATGTCTTTAAACACGTTTCCTCTGATCACATCATCGTGCGTTCCTCTTTTGTAGTCGAGGCCTACGGAGCCCATGTGTTCGAACCGGCATCCTTCAAAACTAGTGTGGTGCGCAAAAGCCACCTCCACTCCTGCAGCCGGACGCCCTACCCATGCCTGGTTTTCCATGCCTTTTTTATCGGGGGTGCCCGGTATCTTCAGCTTATAGGCATCGAGCATGTACATGCCTGCCTGGTGTGGCACATGCCCCTCTTTAGATGGGCGCAGCCAGGTACTGTGCTGAAACGCGATATCTTTAAAACCTACATAAGCAACCGGCTGATCGATGGTGCCTTCCATTTTCACCAGCGTTTCCAGCACAGGCACCGTAACGGTGGCTTTTGCCAGATTTTCGTTGTTGCGGGGCCAGTAATATATCTTCCGGTTCTTTTTGTCGAGATACCACTCGCCCGGCTCATTTAAAAACTGAATGGCATTCATAAGGAAAAAAGCTGAGTTACCGGTCTCTTTCGAGATCCATGGCGCTGGCCACGGGTGCTCCGATTGTACGCGGCTTTCGGGCTGGTAAAAAGAAAGCACAGCTCCCTCTGGTTTCATCTCTACAGACTTGATGCGCAACACGGCAATAGCCCACCACTGGTGAATGAACATCTCCATGCCGGCCGCATTTTTTATATCGGCAGTTGGTTTAGGTATGGTGCAGGTCTCGTCTTTATGGTTCCAGGAGATAATTCTGCTCATGGTGCCGATCTTGGTGTCTTGTGAACGAACTGCTTTCACGTTGTTTACATACAGCTGGCGGAAGTCTAAAACATTATCGCCAAATACAGGCGCATCGGCTACCCATACCTTACCTTGCGCCTCTTTTGGCAAGCCTGCCACTTTAGCTCCGGCTCTTTTCCAGCCTTCTACCTGCATACCGCCACTTAAAACAGGTTTTTCGCCTGGAGCAGCCTGAAACACAGTTGGGCTACTGGGCGTGCCAGCATCCTCGGGGCGAATAAACAGCGGCTCCTGCAGGGTATAAACCCCTCCTCTCAGAATAATAAAAATACCATCGGCAATAGTTGGATCTGCCAAGCGCCTCATTTCGCGTGCTTTTCTCAAGGCAAGTCCGATATCGGCCAGTGGCTTGTCTTTCGTGCCGGGGTTGTCGTTAGCTCCTTTCGGAGATACCCATATTTCTGCCGCGCTTACTTTTAGCGTCACCATACTGAGGAGTAGGCACAAGCCTATCGCAACAGACTTGTTAAACAATCTGGTCATATAAGTAGGTAGTATTGGTTTAAAAACTTAGGAGCCTGCCACGCAGAACCTGCCGTTAATATTATTCGCCTAATTTCTATTTTAATTGTATAAGAGCCAAACCTTAGGTTATCTAAACCTGCCAATTTTGCCTCCGGGAGGCTAATTTCATCTGAATAATTTAACTTTAGTACAACTCCCCGCACAATGTTGCAGTACTATTACTATAACTAAAAGACTACCACTATGGAAGCGCCAAGAGACGATGACTTTATAACAAACTCTGATGAAAGCAAGGTTGTGCCCGATGACAACCCAGAGCCATTGGAAGGCATAAAAACCGATGAGCCCGATACAGACCCCGATACGGATAAGAAAGAAGAAGACAATAAAAGTAAGCAATGACACACAGCTAACAAACTGATGTAAAATGCTTTGCGCCTGAACGAAACCATTTCCAAATTATACTAACAGGCGGTTGAATGATGCCAGCAGTAAGACATAAATCAGGGAGTTATACTGTGCATGCCTGTTATTTTTACCACTGGTAACATGGCCTGAACTCGCTACATTTTCCGGCTTGCTTAAAAATTTTGCGGAGCTTTCTGCTCTATATTTCCCCCTTCCTTTTTGCTGCACCTTCCGCGTGGCGGTATCAGCTTTGAGTTCAATTAATTTATCTGCAAACTTTTTATGCGCATGTAAAATAAGTAGGCACTAATAAGGTTAGTAAAAAATTTTCAATTTATGATACAACATCGTGAGCTTTGATAAATTTTGTTTAAGCAATATTTTTTGTTATTATTACATCTTACTTTCCTTAAAAAAGCAGGATGATTTGCTTTGAATCCGAATATATTCATGTTGAATACCACGCAGAAGACAAGGTTTTGGTATGTCAATGGTATGGTGGCTGCAGCAGCCTGCAGTATAGGCAGGCGCTTATAAAATCCATCCGTTATACCAAGCAATTCGATGTGGATTATGCTATTTTCGACAGGCGCTTGCTCCCTCCCATTGCCGAAGAAGATTTTGAGTGGACGCTGGATTTTATGTACAAAACGTTTCACCTGCTCCCCCTAAAGCGCTTCGCCTCGGTAAGTGCCTTTGATGTGCTGGCAGAACGCCAACAACAAATTATTCTTCGACAAAGCAAGAAGAAGCTCCCCTTCGAACTTCGTAGTTTCGGAGATCTCACTTCTGCTTATGAGTGGCTGGTAGGACACTCGTAGGCCTGTGCCCTGGGGTGCCGTTAGCTATTGCAGCTCTGCTTCTGGCAACAAACAGAACAAAAATATAGGTTTGCCTGAAAACTACTTAGGTACATTAATGCTTATATTGCTTTAGATTCCACCACCTGATTTATCGCTCTAAATATGAGGTTTCTGCTTACGCTTTTTGCCGTGCTGCTCCAAATTGACGGAGCGCTACAGGCGGCTCCTTTACCCAAAGCGGATACGCTGCAGCTCAAGCAGCATATTACTGCCCTAACCTCTACAGCAGCTCCCCGAAACTACAAAAACATACCTGACCTCAACAAGGCCGCAACTTATATTAAAGATGAGTTCAGAAAACAGAGGGGACAGGTAGAGGAGCAGACCTACCTGGTGGGGCAGCAAGAGTATCGCAACATCATACTGACCTTAGGGCCTGCCAATGCTCCCCGGCTAGTGGTAGGCGCGCACTATGATGTGTGCGGCGATCAGGTCGGAGCCGACGACAACGCCAGTGGCGTGGCAGGCCTGCTGGAGCTGGCGCGCCTGCTGCACGAGCAACCGCTACGCCACCGCATAGAGCTGGTAGCTTACACCCTAGAGGAACCGCCTTTTTTCCGGACCGAGCATATGGGCAGTTTTGTGCATGCCCAGGCATTGCAGCAAGCACAGGCAAAGGTTATCGGTATGGTATCATTGGAAATGATCGGCTACTTCTCTGACGAGAAAAACTCGCAACGCTACCCGCTAAAGCCCATGAAACTGGTGTATGGCAGCAAAGGCAACTATATAAGCGTAGTACAGAAATTTGGCAACGGCAGGTTCGGGCGCCAGTTCAAGAAGCAGTTCCGGGCAGAGGCACCGCTACCGGTAAAGTCTGTTAAAGCACCTGCCTTTGTACCAGGCATCGACTTTTCTGACCACCGCAACTACTGGCACTTTGGCTACAGCGCTCTCATGATAACCGACACGGCTTTCTACAGAAACGGTAATTACCATCAACCATCCGACACGGCCGATACACTGGACCTGCTGCGCATGGGGCAGGTTGTAGACGGAGTACACCGGGCCATCCTTAAACTAAAATAAACCATGTTATACTTTTTGCTGAAGCAGATTGTAAGGGTGGGGCTTTGGGTGTTTTTCCGCCGGTTTGAGGTGCGTAACCGCTCTCTTATGCCAAAGCGTGGGCCACTGCTCATTGTGTGCAACCACCCTAATACTTTTATGGACCCTTTACTGGTGGCAGTGCTCCTGCGCCAGCAGGTGTTTTTTATCACTAAAGGCACCGTATTTAATACACCCTTCAAGAAATGGCTGCTCCAGCACATGAACATGATTCCGATTCATAGGCAACAGGATGCGCCGGGGCAAACGGTAAACAACTCCGCTGCGTTTCAGGCTTGCTTTGATGCGCTTAAAAACCACCAGACTTTACTTATTTTCCCGGAAGGCACCAGTTTTAACGAGCGCAGGCTACGCCCCTTGAAAACAGGCACGGCCCGCATGGCACTCGGAGCCGAGGTGGCAGGCGCAGCAGAGGCAGGCGTAGCCATACTTCCGGTAGGCCTAAATTACTCCGACCCTACCCGCTTCCGGAGCAATGTTTTTGTAAATGTAGGCAAGCCTATACAGGCCGCCGCATTTTTACCGGCTTACTACGATAATGCCATAACTGCTGCCAATGCCCTTACCGACCACATACGGCAACAACTCGAAAAATTAATCATTATAACACCTTCTGATGAAGACGATGCCCTTATCCGGCATATAGAGCAACTTTACAAGCGCCAGTTAGCAGCCGATTTGCCTCCCGATGCTCCCAAACATGAACGAGACTTTCTCATAACTAAAGCCATTGCCAACAGCCTGCACTATTTTAACCAGCACGACCCCGCACAGGTAGAACTGCTGAAGCAAAAAATGAAGCCTTATATGCAGGAGCTGGAGCAGATGGGCCTGAACGACTCGCTGCTTGGAGCAGCCGGAGAGGAGCATCTATGGCAAAGTCTAAAAACTGCCCTGTACCTTTTGCTTGGTTTCCCGGTATATTTTTACGGATGTATAAATAATTACCTGCCCTATATTATTCCTTCTAAGGTGGCTAACCTCCTCACCGAAGAGCAAGAATTCAGGGCACCGGTTATGCTAACTGTAGGCCTCTTTTCTTTCCCGCTCTTTTACCTGCTACAAGGTTTTATTTTCTGGAGTTTTATACCGTCTGCAGCTTACCTATTGCTATATCAGCTCAGTTTACCAGTTAGCGGCTTTTTTACGCTACACTACTGGCATATATTTCAAAGAGCAAAAGGCCGATGGCTTCTGATGCGCCTGTTTTCTAAGAGCAAAGAAAAAATAGCACACCTGCAGGTACAGCGTCAAAATATAATGGATGCGCTGGAGCAGGCAAAAAAGCATTATTTGAAGGCCAGGTAAAGTAGACTTAACATTCCGACAAATTAATTTGCGTCTTAAAAAGTAGGTATAAATACCGAACAAAGACCAGAACAACTACTTATTTGCTTTCTTATTACATACGCTTCAAGATCTTCATGAGCTTAAAATGAAATTTTTCTAAGGTATCAGATATCTATTTTTCGCATGTACCGTAAAAGGGGAACTAGAATTCAAATTATTATTCATCAATCATTAATACTATGAAAAAGACTTATGTATCATTGCTGGCTTCAGCGTTTATGGCTGCAACTGTATTTTCATCTTGCTCCAGCAACACGACAGCATCTGAAAGCGAAGGAACTTACGACACAACCGAAGATACCATGGATACTGATACCGGCATGACAACTACCGGTACTACCACTGGCACGACTACTGGTACAACTTCTGGAACCACATCTGGTACAACTTCCGGAACTACATCAGGTATGACTACCGGTACAACCACTGGAACCACTACTGGTACAACCACAGGTACTACAACAGGTACAACTTCCGGAACAACAACTGGTATGACTACTGGCACAACAACTGGAACCACTACTGGTACAACCACAGGTACAACCACAGGTACTACTACTGGAACTACAACCGGTACTACAACCGGTACTACAACCGGTACTACTACTGGCACCACAACCGGAACTACTGGT
This sequence comes from Pontibacter sp. 13R65, assembly GCF_047525655.1. Taxonomy (NCBI): domain Bacteria; kingdom Pseudomonadati; phylum Bacteroidota; class Cytophagia; order Cytophagales; family Hymenobacteraceae; genus Pontibacter; species Pontibacter sp. 13R65. Next base: position 75,281 of record NZ_JBLIQL010000007.1, on the reverse strand, counting down.
ACAACAGCTGGTACTACTACAGGCGGAACTACTGCCGGAACCACTACAGGTACTACTACCTACTAATTACAGAACAAAAGATCATTTTTGATAAAGCAATGAAAGGCAAGCACTATCCTAGTGTTTTGCCTTTCTGCTTTATATATACCTTAGATTTTAGCAGATGAATTACCTGAGGTGGTATTTTCGGAAAACATTTACTGTTGACCTTCGCGCTATTGCTGTGATGCGAATCTGGTTGGCAGGCATTGTGCTAACCGATTTAGCCATTAGGGCAACAGACCTGGAAGCACATTACTCCAACATGGGTGTGCTACCCCTTCACGTTCTTCACCAACACGCCTGGAACCCCTACTATTTTTCTTTACATGCCCTGAGCGGCCTCTGGCAGTTTCAGGCGCTGCTGTTTATTGTTGCAGCTATAGCTGCATTCTGCCTGCTGTTTGGCTATAAAACAAGAATTTCCACAATTGTAACGTGGGTTCTCCTGCTCTCCCTCCAAAACCGCAATGTGCTTATTTCGCAGGGCGGCGACGATCTGCTGCGCATGCTCCTGTTCTGGGGCATTTTCTTACCATGGGGCAGGTGCTACTCCTACGATGCCACCAGAGCAGATAAGCCTGTGCTGGAAACACGCTACTTTAGTGTAGCCACCATTGCCTATATTCTGCAGATATTCTTGGTCTATTTTTGCACGGCTCTGCTTAAAAGAGCACCAGAATGGCGCGAAGAAGGCACAGCGCTCTACTATGCCCTAAGCCTCGACCAGATACTGATGCCCGTTGGCAAGCTCATTTATCCTTACCCGGAACTACTACGCTTCCTTACCTTCTTCACTTTTTACACAGAATTGCTGCTGCCTTTTCTATTGCTCATACCGTTCAGAAACCATATTTTCAGACTTATTGTAGCCGGCGTGCTGCTTGGTTTCCATATTGGTATTAGCCTGACGCTTTTTGTTGGCCTTTTCTACCTTATCAACATTGCCTCAGTGGTGGGCCTTTTGCCTCCCGGAGCCATGGATTGGGCCGAAAAAAGATTTTTGGCTTCTTTTAGGAGACCTTTTTCAGGGCAGTTCAGACATATTTTCAGGCGGGTAAAGCTGCCGGCCTCGGTGCGTGTGCAGTTTCACCTTCATAAGCCTTTTCTGCAACAGCCTGTGCAAAGGCAAATACGCGAGGGTGTGGTAGCTTTTCTGCTACTATACTGTATCTGGTGGAACCTAAGCGGCACCACCCTTAAACTGCCAAAAATGCCAGACGAGAGCCGCTGGTTTGGTTACCTGTTCCGTACCGACCAGCATTGGGGCATGTTTTCGCCAGCTGTATTCAAAGACGATGGCTGGTATGTGCTGGAGGGAAGCACGACAAACGGAACTAGCATAGACATAAACCAACAGGGAAAGGAGGTAGACTATATTAAACCAGCCTCTGTGGTATCGTTGTTTAAAAACGACAGGTGGCGAAAGTACTCAGAAAATTACCTCTATATCCACAACAGCTTTATGCGCCCGTACTACTGCAACTACTTGGTACGTCGTTGGAACGAGGCACATCCAAAGCAGCCCATAAAAGAGCTTCAGGTTATTTATATGAAAGAATTCTCTCTTCCGAACTATCAGGTAGCTACTCCTACCAAAGAAGTACTCTGCACCTGCGCCAACCTCCCCGAATAGAAATGTAGTACGATCTTCAAAAGCATAATCTAAATCCTGTAATGAAAAAGCCCTTCCGGAGGCTAAACAAGCTCTGGAAGGGCTTTTTCATTACAGGATTTAGCTGCTTGTTTAAGCAGAAAGCACAAAGGCTATAAATGCGTTTGGCAGCAATTATTTATCGGAGTCGGAGGTAATGGCATATCCTACTGTTGCCGCCACCAGGCCTCCCAAAAAATAAAGTCCGAAAGCCATGGCCCGGGTCTTATTTGTTCGGTTGCTTGGTGCCTCGCCTAAACCCAGTGGGCCGGGCAATGCGACAGCTCCTACCCCGGCACTTGCTCCCAATATAGCGCCACGCCACCAGGCACTATTACCGGTACCTGCCAGGCTGTAATACAACGAATTTGAAACAATATCGCCTATAAGTGCCCAGGTATGCAGCTCGTCGTTAGCTGGTGGTTCGGCACCTGCCTTTTTCATGGTTTTAGAAATGGCCCGCATGCCGAGCACATCCATGCGAGGCGCGTCTGGCACTAGCCTTCTTACACTTTCGTGCAGAACAGTTACAAAGCAGGCACCCGCCAGGCCACCTGCCATGGCTTTTAAAATGTTTGTGGTTTCTTTATTCATAGTTTTTGACTTTGTTGTTAAGTATACGCATTTAGCTATCGTATTGGTATTAACTGTAGCTTTCTTCCTTTTTCCGCGCATCTAACTATTTAACAACTTATACTTCAAAAAGATCTGCCACCACGGCATCTGCTCCGAGCTTGCGGGCATCTCGTGGGCTATCGAATACAACGAGCAGCGTGTTATCGTTGTAAACTGCCAGTCCTTCGGCTTTGTCTTTGCCCGATTCGACATCAGTGCCATGCGGAACTTCGTAAAGCCGCTCCAGGTCATGGTTCCGAAGCACTTGCTCAGTGCTTTGTTGCAGAGCATCTGGCCAGCGGTAAATCATGATCTTACCATCTAAATCCATAGTAGGGCCAGCCAGCAGGTAAAGGTCGTTGCCCAATAGGCAAAGCTCGCGTATTCCCTTGCCCCTTAGGTGCAGAAAGTGCTTTTTGTAGGGTCTTTCTTCCGTAATCTGCTTCAGGTGAAGGTAGCCTTTCTCGTCTTCTACTTCTTCTACTTCTATTTCCAGCACCATAGACCAGCCTCTCAGCACCGGGCCACGCAAACCCAGAAAGAGGCGTTTCCCTACTACTGTAAGCCCTTCAATGTCAAAGCCATTGTCTTTGCTTGGTATAGAGAGAAAGGCGCCCAAGTGCTCGTCTTGCTGCAGGGCCTCATAAAGTTCATTGCTGCACCCTTCCCCTCTAAGCTGAGCTGCCGTTAACTTTAGTGCTGGGTTGTCTGGGGCTGTGCATTCTTTGTAGAGGGTGTAGTCCCCGGTGGTAGGGTCCTGCAGAATGGGCACACGCGCCAGAAGGTACCTGTTGGCCTCTGCTTTTATTTTTGCCAGTCGTTTCATCTGGTATGCAATGGAGTCGTGTTTGCGCGGCTTTTTGCGTTTGAGGCTGTGCGACCCTACCACCCATAGGTAGTTGCCAAATACGCTCATACCCTCTATGTCTATCTCTTCGCCCTCTTTGCCCGGCAGGTGCAGGTAATCGCTCAACTGAAAAGATTGGTGACTTCCGAATGAGCCGTCTTCCTGAACAGTAAGGCGCTCAATGGTGGTGCGCTCATCGCAGCCGGTCCAGATGTTCTTGCCGGTGCGTAACACCGTAGACAGGCCATCGCGCACGTGTTTGCCTGCTGAGTTCAGACTTTGCGACGCATTAAAGTGCAGTGTTACATTTTTTGCCATGGTTAATTTCAAAAAGGAGCGTTCATAACTTTTCGGGAAGTATTATACCCCAGATAGCTCCAGAAATAGAAAAGCCGGGCTTGCAAGCCCGGCTTTTCTATTTCTGGAGCGTTTGTATAGGGCTATATTAACTGTTCTTCTTGCCCTGTTTTTTACCCGACACGTTCATGCCTGGCAAGTTCATGCCCTGCACCTTGTGAAGCAAGTTCTTGCCTTGTTTTGTGTTCATGGTTACCCAGCCGGCACCAATTGCCAATAAAGTACCTCCTACTACTTTTTGCGTAGTACTCAGGTGGCTTACTTTATCTACAGCGGTGCTGCCGAATTGCTGCAGCTTGCCTGAAATATCTTTTAAGCCACTTTTATTTAACATATCAGAAAACTGAGAAGCACCAAGCTTATCTTGCTGCGATTTATATTGCGAATTTTTATTCTGTGTATTTTCCATAGCTTTATCAATTTATAGTTTTAATTTTTACCTAATGCTTCGCGCAAATAAAAGTTAATATTTAACTCGCTACAAAAGCATTAGAGTTATTTTATCGGGATTTAGCACAGATAGTTACACATTCGCTTATATTTATATTTATTTGGCAGGCAGCTCGGAAATTATACATTTCTAATTTCAGGCGTTTCCGGCAGCTTCACCCTCCGGATTACCTGCATGCTTTTTAGCCACACGCTTGCTCCGGTAGAGCATCATTTCTGTAAGGCTAATGCCCAGCAGCAGCCACAGCCCGCCCAGCATAAAACCGGCCAGTACATCGGTAAGATAATGCACCCCCAGGTATATTCTGGAAAAACCCACAGCACCTATAAGCACAACAGCAGAGGCTATGATCAGGCGCCTCTGGCCCGGTTGCCGGTAGCGCCTACAAAGAAAATAAGCAAGAATACCAAACAGTGCTATTGCCGTGGTTGCATGCCCACTTGGGAATGAGAAATTATGCTCCTGGTAATAGGCTACATCTACCGGGCGCGGACGACTAATGAAAGTTTTGCCATAACGCACCGATAGGCCTACGCCGGCCATAACCAACCAGAAAGCTACAATAGTCACATATTGTTTCCGGTACAGGAATACAACGGACACTATTGCACCAACTATAAAAACCGCTGCCCTGGTGCCTAACTGTGTCAGGTAAAAGAATGCCTGGCTGAGCCAACCGGAGCGCACACCGAATAGTAGCGATGTAAGTTTTTTATCAAGGCGCACAATGCCTTCCGACTCTATTACTTCTTCGGTGAGTTGAGACAAAAGCATGCTGTTAAACAGGAATACCAGAACCAGCAGGGTAAGTGGGAGACCTGTAAAAGAGCCAGTATTGAATCTGTGTGCCAGAAACTGAAAGGGCTTTGGATATCGCTCCTGCAGCCGTACAACAGCAGGCTGCTGCATAAACTCCTGAAAATACTGGCGTACTTTGTCTGACAACATAATTTTGCTAAAATCAGATAAGGGGCATGCTTTCTGTCCGTTTATTGTCTTTTTACTACTCAGGCATTACCAGACGACTATCATGAGTCATAAATTAATTAATTGCCTGATTTCTAGAAACTATGCTCTGCCAAGGGCCTTAGCCAGGCAAGAGTTGTCGTACTAGTTGTACTAAAAGAAAAGAAATATGCTGTGATATGGTATACGCACGACCACCTGTTTGGTACCTCTTTTTCTTACAACACCCCTACAACATAACATTTGCTTCTAAAATTGCACTTTTCACACGGTAAAGCCTGATATACACAACCATATCATTCTAAATAAAGTACATATTTACATGAAAGGTTACGGAAAAATACTCGACAAACTTCTGCTTGGGGTTGGCCTTCTGCTGTTGGTATTGCTGTGGGTGCAGTTTCCGGCAGAGCCCATAAAAGATATGCATGTGTACAATGCCTACACCACTGGCTCTGGAACGGATGTGCTATCAAAAGAAAGCTTTTTACGTCCTTCTAAAGAACTTTCGCCGCACCAGGTCATGCGAATACAACTTCGGGCACTGCAACAAAACGACCGGAACGACAGCGGGGTTATTACTATTTTCAACTTTTCGTCGCCAGTAAACAAGATGCATCTTGGCCCGATAAACCATTTCAGGCTATTGGTACGCGAGCCTGCTTATCGTCCAATGCTAAACTTCAAATCGTACAAATCCGGAAAAATGGTTATTACAGACAATACAGCTTATCAGATTGTAGTAATTTCTGGAAAAGATGGCATAGAGACAGCTTACCTTTTTATATTAGCCAAGCAAAAAAGAGGCCCTTACAAAGATTGCTGGATGACAGAGGGTGTAGCCAGAATGGAACCCGAACCTGAGAGTCACCTGATTTAACCCTAAGCAGGAGCGTCCAACAGCGCGCAATGCTACAGCACTATGCAAATACATTCCAGCATTTACCTGGCTGGCGTGGCCAAAAAGGGCATGAGGCTCCCTAAAACCCCAGCACTCAGATAAGCCTCCGGAAGGCCATTTTCATTAGAATAATTTGATTGCAGATTCCCTCCTACTTCTCAACAGCTCTTTTAGCTTAGCGGAATTTCCATTTTTATGTCGGCCCTTTTGTAGATGCTCGGTGGCAAGGGTACTTCTTTGAACCCAAGCTTTTGGTAGAGTTGCAGGGCCGGAAGCAGTTGCCTGTTCGATACCAGGTACACCTTGCTGGCACCAGTTAACCTGGCTTTGGCGAGAGCAGCCTCTCCTAACGCCAACCCAATTTTGAGGCCACGGGCTTTTTCTGTCACGGCCATTTTAGCCAATTCAAATACGCCATTTTCTTCTTTTAGCAGCGCGCAGGTGCCTACAGGTTTCCCCTTATAAAGCGCCATCAGAATAAAACCTCCTTTACTTAAAATATAGCCTTGCGGATCGTTTAAAGATTTAAGGTCGGCTTCTTCCAGCTCAAAATAGCGGGTAATCCACTCTTCATTAAGTTCTCTGAAAGCAGCAGTGTGCTCAGGTTCAAAATCTATGATTTGTACGGCAGTAATTGCAGGAGTCATGGCCATTCGGTTAAAAAGCAAAAATACGGCAACACTGCTTTTTTTCCGAAAAAGAGCTTCATCATTTTAGTCACCTACACTATTACTGGCAAACACAAAAGAAAAAAGCGAGCTGTGCCCGCTTTTTTCTCCTATCAAATCTAAACAAACAACTCTAAATTTTCTGGGTAGCAGCTGCCTCTGGCACTTTTACCTTTTCTGTCTTTTGCAGGCCCGACACAACTTCTATGTTAATACCATCGGACAGCCCGGTTTTAACGGCACGCTTCTCAAACACCTGTGGCGCCGTTTCTACCTCCACAAATGTGTCGTCTTTCTCGAAGGTGAGCATGCTCTCTTTAATGGTGAGCACCTTTTCGCGCTTGTCCAGCACAATGTCGGCGTTGGCGCTATAGCCTGCTCTTATAAAATCTTTTTCATCGAGCAGTACCTGCGCTCTGATCGGGAACTTGATAGAGCCCTCTTCCAACACGCCTTTAGGAGCAATATACTCCAGCTTGGCATTGAACACACGTCCTTCTATGGCACCTATCGTCAGCATCAGATCCATGTTCTCTTTCAGCTTGCCCACCTCCGATTCGTCTATTTTGCCTTCAAATATAAGGCTGCGCATATCGGCTACGGTAGCAATGGTGGTGCCTTCGTTAAAATTGTTACGCTCTATAATGGAAGAACCCGCTTTAATGGGCACATCCAGCAGCATACCATCTATGGTAGAGTACACCAGGTTAGAGGCTTGCCCGCTGCGCTTGGAGGCGCCTTCGCGTACGAGTTGCAGGTTATTCTCCGCCGATTGCAGCGCTTCGCGCTTCAGGCTAAAATCTGCTTTGTATTTGCGGTATTCCTGCTCCGAAATTACTTTTTGCTGGTACAGGTCCTCATAGCGCTCCAGCTCGCGTTTGGCTTCATCGAAGTTGATTCTGGCCGTTTGTAAACCATTTTCAGCATTGTTCACGTTCACAATGTTCGGTACGATCCGGATTTTTGCCAGTAGCTGGCCTTTTTTTACAATTTCACCGGCCTCTACGTACAGCTCCTCTACCACCCCCGATACCTGCGACTTTACCTCCACCTCTTTGCGCGGCACAATAGAGCCGGTGGCTACCGTCTTTTTAATGACATCAGATGTAACCGGCACTTCTGTTTTATACACTACAGGATCTGTGTTAGACTTTTTGTAAAAGTAATAAATCAGCCAACCTGAAAGCGCCAGAAAAACCAACACAAAAACACCAAGCAAAATCTTTTTCATTGTCCAGTATGATTTAACAGTTAATATTTCTTGTATCCGATGTAAGATTTTTAAAACTGAATTACTCGTCGCGCAGGGCCACCACCGGGTTTACCCTGGCAGCTTTAGTAGCAGGCACCAACCCTGCAATGGTTCCGGCTATCACCAGCACCACAACAGCAGTAAGCGCAATGGTTACATTAATTTCGGGGTTACCAAAAAAGCCTGCTTCCACACTAAATTTCGTCATGGCATAATCTATGCCTGCTATCAGGCCTGTTCCTGCCAGTAAACCGAAATAGCCTGCCAGGCTTGTAATAACTACCGACTCCTGAATGATCATGCTGATAACAGACCAAGGTGTAGCGCCAAGGGCCTTGCGAATACCAATCTCCTTTGTCCGCTCCTTCACTACAATCAGCATAATATTGCCTACTCCTACAATGCCTGCTATAATGGTTCCGATGCTCACCCACCAGCTAAAAAGCGCAATGCCCGTAAACAGCCCTTGCATGTCTTTAAACTCCTCTTCTATGTTAGCCGACCCAAAGGCTTTCAGGTCCTGGGGCGCCACCTGGTGCCGCTGCATGAGCAGGGTCTTCACCTTTTCTTCTGCCACCTTGGCTGGTATGCCGTCCTTAGGTGTTAAAGCCATATAGCCCACCTTGTTCACCTGGTTAAAAGTTTGCTGTAGCGTTGTGAGCGGAATAAAGATAACCTGTGCATCATGCTGCCCATCTTCGTCGGAACTTTTGGGTTTAAAGGTGCCCACCACTAAAAAATAACTTCCTTTTATGTTGATGTATTCGCCAATAGGATTAGCGTCTTTGCCAAACAGCACCTCCTGCACCCGTGGGCCAATTACTGCAATTTTGCGTTTTTCCTTAATGTCGCGGATATTTACGAACCTGCCCGAAACCATATTGATCGAAATAACCTGTAGCATATCGGGGTATTCGCCATTCACACTAAACGAAGAGCTTTTGGTACCTCTCGACACAGTAAAGTCGCCGTTTAGCTGGCTACGCGGTGCCAGCACGCCCACTTCCGGAACACTGGCTTTTATGGCAGCCATATCATCATTAGTGAGTTGAATAAACCTGCCGGCCTTCAGCCCTTTGTGCGGCACGCTGGTGCGTTGTGTCCAGACGAACACAGCATTTTTGGCCACATCGAAATTTTTCATGATCCCGTTTTCCAGCCCTTTGCCAGCCCCCAGCAACAGCACCAGCATGAAAATACCCCAAAACACGCCAAAGGCCGTTAAAGCCGTGCGCATTTTATGCCGCTTCACGGTGCTATAAATTTCGGTCCATTTGTCGATGTCGATCATGCTGATAGACTTTAGATACTAGATTTTAGACCTTTTTGTGGAATCGTAAGGAAAAAGAATTACCATTTTAACTCTAAACTTTTAACTCTTAACTTTAAACTCATTATCAGTCTGCCATAAGCGCCTCTATAGGCTTTACACGGGCTGCTTTCAAGGCTGGCACCAAACCGGCCAGGGCGCCGGAAACGACTAGTATAAACGTGGCTGCCAGCACCACACCCAGGTCTACCTCAGGCGCGGCAAAAAACGGCATCTCCTCCCCCGACGACTCTATGGCATAGCGCGCCAGATCGAGCAGCCCCACTCCCAGCACCAGCCCCAGGTAACCTGAAAAAGCCGTTATCACCACCGACTCCTGCAGAATAAGGCTAACAATAGAAAATGGCGTAGCTCCCAAGGCCTTTCGGATGCCAATTTCGCGGGTACGCTCTTTTACAATAATGAGCATAATGTTGCTAACACCTACAATGCCGGCTATTAACGTACCGATGCCTACAATCCAGACAAAGATGCGAATGCCGCCAAAGAGCCCCATTAGTTTCAGGTACTCTGTTTCGGTGTTGCTGATATCGAGCGCCCGTACATCTTCTGTAGAGAACTTGTGCCGCTGCGCCAGCAGATTCCGGATGCGGTCTTCCATAGCTTTGGCACTTACACCAGGTTGGGCCGTTAGCGCCATCATCTGCACCTGGTTAGGCTGGTTAAAGGCAGCCTGTATCGTCGAAAACGGAATGTAGGCTCTTTCTTCGCGACGGCCGCTGTTGTTACCCTTCACTTTAAAAGTACCGACTACCTTGAACTGAATACCCTGAATGGCCACATATTTACCAATAGGATCTTCTTCCAGAAAAAGGACTTTGCTAGCTTGCTCACCCAGCACCACCACCTTGCGTTTTTCGTCTTCATCGAACTTATTGAGCAGGCGGCCCCGGAATGCCCGCTCACCATTTAGCTCCAGAAAATCGGGTTCGGAGCCAAACACCTGGTAAGAGCCAAATTGCTTTTGGTAATTAATGGTATATTCTCCGAACACCCTGTTGCGGGGAGCCAGAATATTGATGTTGGCAATTTCGCGGTCTATAGCTTTAAGGTCTTCGTTGGTGAACTTTATTTCCCGTCCGGGAGCCATGCCCTGGTGGGCCACTGCTGTTTTGCCAGTAAACACATACAGGCTGTTTTTGGCACCATCGCCAAAGCGGTTGATCACTCCTTTCTCCAGCCCCTTACCGGCTCCAAGCAGCAGCACTAGCATAAAAATACCCCAAAACACGCCAAACGCGGTTAGGAAGGTGCGGAGTTTGTTTTTCCGCATCGTACCTATTATTTCCTGCCATTTGTCTAAATCGAACATTCTTTTAGATATTAGATTAGAGGTGCTAGATACTGGGCTTCAGGTACTTGAAAGTCTATTTTCTTCAAGCACGTGCTTTCAAAATTCGCCTGTTCGTATTTCAATAATTTAACCAGTAGAAAATTGAACAATCAATAACCAGATTATTCTAATGATTTTGCCCTTCCGGAGGTGTTTATGGCACTGAGTGCCATAGGATGATGGGTGCCAGCAAAATTCTATTTGCCTGAGAAAACTGTTGTTTTGGTATGGGGGCTTTGTTCTGCTTCTGTTATGTCCTCTACAATAAGTCCGTCTTTGAGCCGGATGATGCGGTCTGTTTGGTCGGCTATGTCATTTTCATGTGTTACAATTACTACCGTCATGCCTTTGCGATTCACTTCTTTAAAGATATCCATTACTTCGTAAGAGGTCTTGGTATCGAGGGCGCCGGTTGGTTCGTCGGCCAAAATAAGCTTGGGTTGCGAAATAAGGGCTCTAGCAATGGCCACACGCTGCCGCTGCCCTCCCGACATCTCGTTTGGCGAGTGCTCCGCCCAATCTTTCAGCCCTACCATGTCGAGGTACTCCAGCGCCAGCTTGTTGCGCTGCTTGCGCCCGACCTGCTGGTAGTACAGCGGCAGGGCTACGTTTTCCATGGCATTTTTAAACGACAGCAGGTTAAACGACTGAAACACAAAGCCTAAAAATTTATTGCGGTAATATGCAGCCTTGGTAGCCGAAAGGTTCTTCATAAGAGTTCCTGCCAGCATGTATTCGCCTATGTCGTAATCGTCGAGAATGCCCAAAATATTGAGCAGTGTAGATTTGCCTGAGCCCGAAGATCCCATAATCGAAACCAGCTCCCCCTCCTGCACGTGCATGTCGATGCCCTTGAGCACATGCAGCTTGTTATGCCCCACAGTATAATATTTCTGGATGTTGTTTAACTGGATCATCGCAACAGGGAAATGGGTGACACAAAAAAAGCTAATGGGCTATACAAGGTACCGGATTCTAGCCAACTATTTATAAATCTTATACTTACCGCAGCTAAATATCGACCTATAGCCTTACTTTGTCTACAAATGCGAAGAAATGCACTTCGAAACGGGCCATATAGGCAGCTAAACCACCCGTTGCGCCCACACGTTTCAGGAGAATTGCTTATAGGATGCTGGATCTATAAGCAAGGTTGCCTGCGGCTAAAAGTATTTTACTCCTGCTGCTCAGGCTCCGGCAATAGAGTCAAATCTTAATTGTTAAAACCCAACAGTTTATGCACGCACCACAGCTGCCAAAGCCTGTTCTCTTCCACCCGCTCAAGCACCATCTGGGCTACATCCGGGAGTTTATAGGGCGAGGTGCGGCAGCCTCTGCGGCTGAGCAACAGGCTGCTCTACAAACCATTGGCAGTTCTCAGTTAGATTTCTACCTGGGGCAACTGTCGGCAAGGCAGCTGGCAGAGGAGGTGGTAACACTGTTAGAGGAACAGCAGGTGTTGGAGCCCGCCCCTTACCAGGTGTTTCTACAACAGACAAGCGCCGGCTACAGACTACTTACGCTATCCGATAGCAGCGACTGGGTGCTGCGCTGGGGCCTGGAGGAGGGGCGGCATGTGCACCTACACCCCGCCCGCTACGCTACTCATACTATTCGGCTCAAAGCTAATACACTTAAAACAGCTATAGTTTTGGCTATTTACAGGCAGAAACATGGCACAACAGCCTTCACGTTAAATCTTGTAAACCAGCTACGGCAGGAGTGGCTGGGGCTTCCGCCCATAAAAGCATTTGAGGCTACAGAAGGAACGGGCGCTGCCGCACTGCTGAATCTGGTTCAGCCAATGGAGCCTGGTTAATTTTCTGGGCCCACTTTTTGAATAAGCGGCTTCTCATCGTGCTATTTTACAATAATGGCTTCTTCTACCACTGCCCCGTTTTCACGAACAATAATGCCGGCAATCTTTCTCTTTCCAGATCTGGTAAACTCAAACGTCAGGTCCCGCTCTTTCGAAAAAAACAGATTGTCTGCTTCCGGATAGAGCTTTAAGTGCTGGTTGTTTGATATTATAACCAAATTATTATCACCCTTCTCTACAATCATACTGCCAGCATGCGGCCCTATGTATTTCCCTACAAATTCGCTCAGCCGCTTGTCAGGAAGCTGCATTTCTTTTTTGGTGATTCGGAAAGGTGCCGGCCCATGGTCGTAGCTAAGGATGCGCTTCATTTTCCAGCTGCCATACTCTAGTATCCAGAGGTGTGTGAATTTTGCCAGGCCGTCCACTCTCTCCTGCTTTCCTTTCTCGAGTACACTAAACTCATGATCACCTGAAATGATGGCACCATAAGTAGTACCTTCTTTAGTAAGCGGATAAACCTTTACACTTCCTTTAACAACATCGCGCCGCAGCCTGAAATCAGGATTTCCACACAAATTACTTTTGGTGTTAGCACTAAATCTTTGTAAGCCAAAGGTGGGGCCGCCTTTGTCGTGGTAAAACTCTACATCGTCTGCTATAAACTGTTCCATCTGCTTAGTATTGCAGTTGTTATAAGCCACCCAAAAGGTGCTATCCAGTTTTAGAATAGTTTCTTCTACTGTTATTTCATTATTTTTTTGAGCTAGCAACAGCTGAGGAAAGGAGCAAAGCAACAGCACAATGGCCGAAGCAAATAAGCTTTTTTTACTGATTTTCATAGTTGTATATTTTTAAATTGGCTTGGGTGGCAGTGTTCGTGTTGTGAGGCAACAGCACTACCTGGATCTTAAGGCTGGAGGACTGGTAAACGACAAGAAAATGGTTACCAGACGGAGGAAGCAATTTGAGGAGAGAAAATACCGGAAACCTGACTGGCCTGTTTCAGGCAATTCGGTTTCCGGTATTCAGTTTTTCATAGTTTTGGAGCGATGTATGGGAGCAGTTATTCAGTTACTCAGCTGGCTCGGGAGCAGCCGGGGCTTCAGGTGCCTCTGGTGCAGTAGGTGGTGCTGGTACCTCTGTCTCCTTATCGAAATCTAAATTTACATGAGACCCGATGCCGTGGTATTTGCCTATACTCATTAACACTGTAATAAAAAGCAGCACTGTTATGAGCAAGCCCAGCAGAAGTTTATTGCTTGTAGCCATTTTGTTTTTCGTTTAAGTGAAGAATCAATCTTTTTGTCAGTTCAAGAATCAGTTATCTGAGAGTGGGTATTGCTGCTCGTACTTCTTCAGGTCGTCGAGCGAGAGGCCTAACAGTTGCATGGTCTTTAAAAATAGCGGTAGCTCTTCCTGTAGAAACTGTTCCTTTTTAAGGGCGATCGTTTTCTCAAGGCCATCGTCGGCCAGAAAGTAGCCTATGCCGCGCTTGTTATAGATCACACCTTTATCTTGTAAAAAATTGAATGTTCGCATAGTAGTGTTGGGGTTCACTTCAAACTCTACTGCCATGTCTCTTATAGAAGGTATTTTATCTCCGCTGACCCATTTCTTTTGCAGTATGTTCTCGAAAAAACGTTCTGCGATCTGAAGATAAATAGCCTGGGTTTCTCTGAATTCCATCTTACACCTGCCTTTCTTGAAGTTTAAAATAAGATACCACTAACATAAAAGGAGCTAAAAGGTACCAGAATATAAAGGGAATGATCTGCGTGAAGATAAAGTCGAATTTATCTTTTAGCGCTGGGTTCATGGTCTGCTCAGTTACTACTTGCCCCTCGCTATTGAACAACAGGTAGCCTAAGGTGCTACCGTAAAGAGTTATGATAAAAGCAAATATAATCAGAGCCAGCAGCGTTTTTAGGAAATTATTGCCTTTAAAGGTGCAGGCACCCAAAAAGAAAATCGACTGTGTTACCAGGTACACCTTTACACAAACCCAGACGTTGTGGTCGAACAAATGCGGGAATACCTCCGGCTGTTGCGCCAGTGCTGAGCTGAAGAAGGCCAGTAGCAGCGTTATGAGGCCATAGAACACCACAAACACAGGTGCCGACACCAGCCACCCTCCTACCAGTTTCTCTAGATTAGAAACTGGCAGGGTAAAAAAAGCATAGCTCTTTTTAGGTGAATTCATTTCGCTGAAAACCATACTGGTAAAAACATACCCCGATAGGAAGAAGGCTACCAGGTACAGATTGCGCAAGCCATACAGTACTTCGGCATCTTCGCGGTTGAAGTAGGCAAACAGAGCAGAGATAATTAGCAGCGTACCGAAAACAGCTATGATGGCAATCCAGAGGGAGTTCAGGTTCAGATTCAGCTGGCGCTTTATAAAATAGCCCAGCCGGCCGAGGTCAAATACAGGATTCATAGTTTTAGATTGTACTAAGGTCAGAGGTATGGTCGTATTCATTTTATTAAATCGTTAAGCAACAGTTCTAAGGGATAAGCAAAGTTCACACTGCCCGACTGCACTACCAGGCCGCAGGATACGGCTGCCGCAGCCACTCCCAACGATTGTAAAGGCAGGTACCGGCCAGCAGCAAAGCGCAGTTTGCGGAGGTTAAGAATTGCTGTTTTCATGGCTTAGTTAGCAAAATGCCTGTTAATGGTGGCTGCATCTCTTATGATGCCATTAAACAGCAGCTCCATGTCCACACGGGTCTCAACACCCGACACGTTTTTGATGATACCTGCTCTGCGGCCATGCAGCTCTTCGGCATACAGCACCTCATCTTCCGGCACGCCATTCAGGTTATACTCAAAACTTACTTTCTCCGAGATATCTGCCATATTTTGGTTAAAGATGATATTACCCTGCTCCAGCACCACAATGTTGTCAATCAGGTTCTCGAGGTCGCGCACCTGGTGCGTAGAAATAATGATCAGCTTCTCCTCGTCTAATGCAGAAGCCATAATCTTGCGAAACTGGCTTTTAGAAGGTATGTCCAAGCCGTTCGTTGGCTCATCGAGTATAAGCAGGCGGGCATTGGTTGAAAGGCCAAAAGCAATCAGAAACTTCTTTTTTTGGCCATACGACAAGTTCGAGAGTTTGGTGGTACGAGGCAATCCGAACTCATCCAGGTAAGCCTCCATCTGGTTATAATCGAACCGGGAGTAGAACACGGCGTTGTTGTTCACATAGCTGGCAATGGTGATGCCGGGCAACTCGAACTCCTCAGGTATCACATAAATATCCTGAAGCAGAATCGGGCTTCTGTCTTGCGCCTTGTGCCCAAACACCTGGCACTCGCCACTATTTGGGTAGAGCAAACCAGCCATGTGCTTTAGCAACGAGGACTTGCCGGCTCCGTTCTTACCCAGCAGACCATAAATAAACCCGGGCTGCAAGGTGAGGTTCAGACGATCAAAAAGTGGCTTGCCTTTTTTGTAGCTGAACTGAATATCTTTTAAGGCTATCATAGTTTTATCTATTTGTTGTAGTAGTGTACTAGTTACTTAGTACACTACAAATGTACAAGAGGTTTTGATAATGTCAAATTATTTTTAGAAAATATTTTTTAGTAGAACAGAAACAGAGCAAAAAAGACGAAGAAAGCGCCTATACACTATGAATTAAGCACTTACACTACTAAAAGAGAGAAGCCCTGAGAGGTAAATAAATTAATAAAAGCTTCGAAAGATAGGCGAATAAGAGGCTGAATGAAAAATTGGAGGTGTACTAGCTGCACCAATCACCCTTGAATTATTCTAATAAAATTGGCCTTCCAAAGTCTTGTATTGCTGCTAACGCCTAAGGGTAGGCAGGTCGTTAGCCGCTAATTTGATTGGTGACTAATGCAGAATGTGCTTTTGTATAAAGATGAGCCTATGACAATTTTACTCAAACAGCCTCCGGAAGGGCTTTTTCATTAGAAACATTTGAGCCTAACACCTTCTCTCCCGCAAGCTTTTAGCTCGTGGTATAAATAGAGCAAGTTTTCGAGTTGCGAAGAACACATTGATGCTCATAAGTACTTTTCTGACCTACTCAGAGGAGGACATTCTCTTCCAAAGTGTCTTTAGGGGTAACTCAGCATAAAGGCAGACCGACTTTATGCTGAGTTACCCCTAAAGACACCATCATGATAATCACGAGCTGAAAACTCGCAGTAGTGATCTAATTTTAACATCAATTAAATATGCCTATAAACCAGCAGCGCCACCCTGTAGAGGTGGCGCTGCTGGTTTATAGCAATAGAAACTAAGCTTAGATATGAATAGCTCTGTTCTCGCTAGCTGCTAAACAGGCTTCTTTCATGGCTTCGGTGTAGGTTGGGTGCGCATGGCTCATGCGGGCAATGTCTTCTGCCGATGCCCGGAACTCCATGGCTACTACTGCCTCTGCAATCATGTCGGCGGCGCGTGGCCCAATCATGTGCACGCCCAGAATCTCGTCTGTCTCTTTATCGGCCAACACCTTCACAAAACCATCGGTGTCCATAGAAGCTTTGGCACGACCAGAGGCTTTGAATGGGAACGAACCGGATTTAAAGGCACGACCTTGCTCCTTCAGTTGCTCCTCAGTGTAGCCTACACCTGCTACTTCTGGCCAGGTATATACCACACCTGGTATCAGGTTGTAGTTGATGTGTGGCTTCTGCCCTACGATCTGCTCTGCCACCAGCACGCCTTCTTCTTCGGCTTTATGTGCCAGCATAGCGCCACGTACTACGTCGCCAATAGCGTAAATACCAGGCACATTTGTTTCGAGGTGATCGTTTACGGCAATCATGCCACGGTCGCCCATCTGCACGCCTGCATTCTCCAGACCAAGACCTTCAGTGTAAGGCTTACGACCCACTGATACCAGTACGTAGTCACCCTCAAACGTCACCGTCTCTCCTTTCGGATTTTCGGCTGTTACTTTTACCACATCGCCTTCGTTAGTAGCTCCGGTTACTTTGTGACTGAAGAAGAACTCGAACCCAAGTGTTTTCTTCAGCACACGCTGCAGTTCTTTACCTAGTGCCCGGTCCATGGTCGGGATAATAGAATCCATAAACTCCACTACCGTAATTTTAGAACCTAAGCGGGCATATACCGATCCAAGCTCTAGCCCGATTACGCCACCACCAATAATCACCATGTGCTTTGGCACTTCTGTTAAAGACAAAGCCTCTGTAGAAGTAATGATCCGCTTCTTGTCCACTGGCAAAAATGGCAGCGAAGTAGGTTTAGAACCTGTCGCAATAATAGTGTTGTCTGTCTCTATCTCCTGCACATTACCATCTACACCGGTAACCTTAATTCTGTTTTTGCTCACAAAAGAACCGAGGCCGTAGTAGGTATCAACCTTGTTCTTCTTCATCAGGTAAGCAATGCCGTCGTTGTTCGATTTTATTACTTCTCCCTTCCGCTTGATCATCTGCTGGATATTTACCTGCAGGTTCTCCAGGTCGATGCCATGTGTTGCAAAGGTATGCGCTGCGTTGTGGTAGTGCTCCGAAGAGTCCAGCAGTGCTTTAGAAGGGATACAGCCCACGTTCAGGCAAGTACCACCTAATACAGTATATTTTTCAACGATAGCGGTTTTAAGACCTACCTGCGCACAACGAACCGCTGCCACGTACCCGCCAGGTCCCGAACCGATAACTACTACATCGTATTTCATTTTTTCAAATTAGAAATTAAAAATTAGAAATTATGAGTTTGATTTGGTCGTAATAAAAATTTTGCTGATAATCTTTCTACCTTCCAGGCAATCCTTATGAATGGAATCAAACCCATTTTCAGGAATATACTGGCTGTCCTTTAGAAGGCGCAGCCAGTACGATGATTCCCGTGCCTCTTTCGCGGCTATATTTAGTTTATTAACAAAATCAGCTTTAGAACTTGCAGCAAGAGCCTCCTCAACATTGGCACCTATAGATGTTCCGCTCCGCAAAAGCTGTTTTGATAGCACAAACTCCTTTTGCTCACTTGTCAGGAATTTATGAAGCTTTATAATGCGCAGCGCAAAAGCGTAACTTTTGTCGCAGATCACATTCTGCCTCTCCTCCCCCACAATTTCTAATTTCTAATTTTGAATTTTTAATTTGGAGTTACACTCCAAGCAATAGGCGCATAGGGTCCTCCAGGAGTTCTTTCACCCTTACCAGGAAGCTTACTGACTCACGGCCGTCGATGATGCGGTGATCGTAAGACAGGGCCAGGTACATCATCGGACGAATCTCTACTTGTCCGTTGATGGCTACAGGGCGTTGCACGATGTTGTGCATACCTAGTATGGCAGACTGCGGCGCATTGATAATCGGGGTAGACATCATAGAACCGAAAACACCCCCGTTGGTGATGGTAAAGGTACCTCCTGTCATTTCCTCGATAGAAAGTTTACCATCTCTGGCTTTCTTAGCCAAACGAATAACTTCTTTCTCAATACCATCCAGCGTCAGTTGCTCCGCGTTACGGATAACCGGCACTACTAGCCCTTTTGGAGAAGAAACTGCTATAGATATATCGCAAAAATCGTTGAACACCATATCATTGCCATCGATCATGGCATTAACAGCTGGCCACTCCTGCAGTGCTACAGTACAAGCCTTCGTAAAGAACGACATAAAGCCTAAGCCTACTTCGTGCTTCTCTTTGAACTTGTCTTTATACTTGGCACGGATGTCCATGATCGGCTTCATGTCTACCTCATTAAAGGTAGTGAGCATAGCCGTTTCATTTTTAACCTGCACCAGTCGGCGGGCAACTGTTTTGCGCAGACTGCTCATTTTTTCGCGACGCTGGTTGCGTTCGCCAGTGGCAGCCGGTGCCGCAGCCTCTTGCTTCGCAGCAGGTGCCGGAGCAGCAGCAGCTGGTTTAGCGGCAGCTTTCTGAGCACCTTGAGCATCTTCTTTGGTAATGCGACCATCACGGCCGGTACCCTGTACATCAGCTGGGTTAATTCCTTTTTCAGAAAGTATTTTGCCGGCAGCCGGCGAAGGTGTACCAGAAGCATAAGTCTGGTTGCCATAGCCTGTAGCAGCAGCTGGTTGCGCCCCAGGCTGGGATGCCGAAGCACTTGGCTGAGCAGCTGGTTTAGCAGCAGCACTGCCAGCACCTGCCACAATGCGGCAAATAGTAGCTCCAATTTCGATGGTATCGCCTTGCTGCGCTACAATCTGCAAGGTACCGGCACCTTCGGCAGGCAGCTCAAATGTAGCTTTATCAGATTCCAGCTCCGCAATGATCTCGTCCATTTCTACACGATCGCCATCGTTTTTCAGCCAGTTGGCAATGGTAACTTCTGTTATAGATTCGCCTACAGTAGGAACTTTCATTTCTATTGTTTCGCCTGTGCCTCCTTCTTGTGCGGCAGGGGCTGCTTCGGCGGTTGGGGCAGAAGCTTCTGCTGGAGCAGAGGCGGCGGCTGGAGCAGCCGGGCTGGCCGAAGCCTCGCCATTTTGCTCAATTTTGCAGATAAGGGCTCCCACTTCTATGGTGTCGCCTTCCTGCGCTACTATCCGTAAAATACCTGCAGCTTCGGCGGGCAATTCGAATGTTGCTTTATCAGATTCCAGCTCACAAATCACCTCATCCATTTCTATGCGATCACCGTCCTTTTTCAGCCACTGGGCTATTGTTACTTCGGTTATAGATTCGCCTACGGCAGGCACTTTTACTTCTAAACTCATATTTATTTCAATTATGAATGACGAATTAAGGATTACGAATACAGGAGGAGAATGATTAGAAAAAGCTTCTTGCTATGAGCCCGGCTATTATCATTCCCTCCTCCTGTACTACTACATTTCGAATGCTCGGTTTACAATATCCTGCTGCTCTTTTACGTGCACTTTCATGTAACCTGTAGCAGGAGAAGCACTTGGCTTACGCGCAATTACATCTTCTATTTGTCTACGCATGATACGCAACATATACATCCAGGCTCCCATGTTTTCTGGCTCTTCCTGTACCCAGTATATTTTAGCATTCTTGTATTTCTGAAGCTCAGCCTCCAACTGCACTTTCGGGAACGGAGCCAACTGCTCCATACGAATAATGGCCACATCAGAGCGCTTGTTTTTCTGTTGCTCTTCCAGCAAGTCGAAATATACTTTGCCAGTGCAGAGCAATACTTTTTTCACACTCTTTGCATTGGCATATACATCTCCGATTACTTCTCTGAAGCTTCCTGAAGTGAACTCCTCTACCGGCGATACTACTGAAGGGTGACGCAGAAGCGACTTAGGCGACATGTTGATAGCCGGCTTGCGGAATGGCAGGGCCAGCTGACGTCGCAGCATGTGGAAGAAGTTGGCTGGCGTGGTAATATGTGTTACGAAAATGTTATTTTCGGCAGCCAGTTGCAGGAAGCGTTCAGGACGAGCGTTAGAGTGCTCAGGTCCCTGCCCTTCATAACCGTGCGGCAGCAGCATAACCACTCCGTTCATACGTTGCCACTTAGACTCTGTAGCCGTTATGAACTGATCTATCATTACCTGGGCACCGTTGGCAAAGTCACCAAATTGAGCCTCCCAGATAACAAGCGCATTGGGGTTAGCCATGGCATAACCAAACTCAAAGCCAAGCACACCATACTCCGATAGCAACGAGTTATAGATCTCCAGTTGGCGCTGACCCTCCTGTACGTTATTCAGGTTAATATAAGGGGCGCTGGTGTTGGCATCGCGGAGAACGGCGTGGCGGTGCGAGAAAGTACCGCGCTGCACATCCTGCCCGCTCAGGCGAACAACTTTACCATCCGTCAGAATAGAGCCGTAAGCAAGCAATTCGGCCGCAGCCCAGTTCAGCTGGCGGGTTTCGAAGAACATTTCTCTGCGGTCTTTCAGCAACTTCTCGATCTGCTTCAAGGGCTTAAATCCTTGTGGCACCGATGTAAGCGCCTCTCCTACCTTTGCTACCACTTCTTCAGAAATACCTGTGGCAGGCGATTGATCAAAATCATCTGGCTTAGACCGGCGCAGCTCTTTCCATTCTTTCTCCAGCGTCTGGTAGTTGTAAGGGAGTGGCTTTTGCTTCACCATGTCCAGGCGATCCTGCAGCAACTGACGGAACTCTTTGTCCATCGTGTCGGCCAGTTCTGCATCGATTTCTCCGTGGCTGATTAGCTCTTTGCTATAAACCTCGCGTGGGTTCGGGTGCTTCGAAATCAGGTTGTAGAGGTGTGGCTGTGTGAACTTAGGCTCATCAGCCTCATTGTGGCCGTGGCGGCGGTAGCACACCATGTCTATAAAAATGTCGCCGCCAAACTTCTGACGGTACTCTGTTGCCAGGCGCACCGCATACACTACAGCCTCCGGGTTATCGCCGTTTACGTGCAGCACCGGCGCGTCAATCATTTTGGCAACATCGGTACAGTAGATAGAAGAACGGGCATCTACGAAATCTGTGGTAAAACCAATCTGGTTGTTGATTACGAAGTGGATAGTACCACCTGTAGCGTAACCAGCCAGTTTCGACATCTGCGTTACTTCATACACAATACCCTGACCAGCTACTGCCGCATCGCCATGTATGAGAATAGGCACAATCTGGCGTGGGTCGTTGTTGTACATGCAGTCTATTTTAGCACGCACAAAACCTTCTACCACCGGGTTTACCGCCTCTAAGTGCGATGGGTTCGGTGCCAGTTTCAGGTTTACTTTATTGCCCGATGGAGTATCTACTTCCGAAGAGAAGCCCATGTGGTATTTCACGTCGCCGTCTCCGTAGGTCAGGTCGGGAACAGCCGTACCTTCGAACTCAGAGAAGATCTGCTCATAGGTTTTGCCCATGATGTTGGCCAGCACGTTTAGGCGGCCACGGTGTGCCATGCCTATTACTACTTCTTTAGCTCCCAGTTCAGAGGCTTTGTCTATAATAGCATCAAGCGCCGGTATGGTTGTTTCACCACCTTCCAGAGAGAATCGCTTCTGACCTAAAAACTTAGTGTGCAGGAAGTTTTCGAATACAACGGCTTCGTTTAACTTAGAAAGAATACGTTTTTTGTACTCCACACCAGGGTTAAAGCTCAGGAAATCTTTTTCGATTTTCTGCTGCAACCAAGTCAGGATTTCCGGATCGCGGATGTACATGTACTCGAAACCGATGCCCGCTTCGTATATTTTTTGTACCGCACTTAAAATATTGCGCAGTGTGGCTGGTCCTATGCCGATCACCTCTCCTACCTGAAACACAGTATCAAGGTCTGCCTCTGTAAGACCGAAGTCTTTCAGGTCGAGCATGGCTTTGCGGTCTTTGCGCTCGCGCACCGGGTTGGTTTTGGAGCGAAGGTGACCACGGCTGCGGTAAGCGTATATCAGATTACGTACAGCTACCTCTTTCTCGGATTCGCCCTGTACGCCTGACGCTGTTTTAGCAGGAGCGGTTACCACTGCTTCTTTCTCGTGCCCGTTTTCAGAATAAGCACCAGAAAATTCATATCCTTCAAAAAATTTACGCCACCCGAACTCTACTGATTCCGGGTCTTGTTGATAAGCTTTGTAAAGTTCATCAATGTAAGCGCCGTGCGCATTGGCGATGTACGTATATTTATCCATAAAATTTGTTGCTGCTTTTTTAAAGCGTAGCAAAGATAAAAGTAATTGTAAAAAAACAAATTCCCTGTATTCGCATAAGCGGGTTTAATTGATTTTCAATAAATTAAAATACATCTCTTAATCTCCCTACTTAAGTCGCATTTACTAAACGTTATATTTGTCCATAAATGTTTTTTCATGTTTTTCAAACAAATGTTCGTGTAAATGTAGGGCAATAACATAAATTTCAGAAGCAAAAGTCATTTTTTATAAAACGATGCTTTTTCATGGTCGATAATAACAGGCACTTAGCTCAAATAGAGCACGTAATAAATTTTATTTAATTAGGACTTATTTAATTCTTATTTAGAATATTTTAAAGTCACAGCATGTTACTTTTTTAGTATTATTACAGAGATTATAAAGTAAAATTTATTCCAAAACATTTATTTCAGCACAAATCTCCTCTTTCCTTACCTTCACAGCATGTTACTTTTAGCTGTCTTCTTTCCTTTAATCTAGAGAAACAGTTGCCTACTTTTAATTTATCAAAAATCAATACTAGCCACTCACTCACCTGAGATTACTTTACCATAGTATCAGTTTCATCTTTTAACTTATACAGCCATGTACAGCCTCCTGCTAGATGAAATTTCGAGAGCGATAGGAGCCAGGCTCCTTATCCAGTTTTCCTATAAAGACCAGGATTATTTAGTAGAGCCTCACCTACTGGGCAAGAACTTTGAATCCGAAAACTGCCTGCTAGCCTGGCAGATAGGAAGAACTGTGACTGGAACAGGCTGGAAGTGCTTTGACTTAAACAGCATTGTTGGGCTTAAACTACTCGAGAAACGCTTTACCTCCCCACGCCCAGGCTACGACCCATACGACAACTCTATGAGCCGTATCTATTACAGAATCTGATCTACACCTTTTGTCCTACCTGTGGCACCTATCGGGTAGCTGGTTTGTTATTATAGCAACCCAGGCAAAAAAGCAACAGGTTTGGCCTCCAAAAAGAAACACCGCAACTACAAAAAAAGAACGCTTCCAGCACCTCTTACAGCACAGGAGAAGGTAAGCCGCTACATGCGCGGCAATAAATCAAAAAACACTAAGCCAGAGCTATTGTTCCGCAAGCTGTTGTGGAAGGCTGGCTTGCGCGGCTACAGAGTGCACTGGCCCAAGGCTCCCGGTAAGCCCGATATTTGCTACCCGAGCCGCAAACTTGCTATCTTTATTCATGGCTGCTTCTGGCACCGCTGTCCTAACTGTCAACCTGTGCTTCCTAAAACTAACCAATTGTTCTGGCAAAATAAATTTGAACGTAACACAGCTCGCGATGTTACTTTCAACACCATGTACCGCGATGCAGGCTGGACAAAAATAACCATCTGGGAGTGCCAGCTATACCGCGACCTGAGCGGCTGCCTTACGCTTGTAAAAGCGCTGCACCAGGGCGTGCCCGCTAGCTACGACGTGGCTGCCTAAGCACATATACGTTTCTGAATTTTTCTAATAAAAGTGTCCTTCCGGAGGCTATTATTTAAATTTTGGATACTAATTGTTAGAGGGTAGATATTTTCTGAAACTAGTTTTCTAATGCTAATCTGTTTCGCCTCAGGCATCTGCAGCAGTTACGCACGCCGCCAGGTCTTACAGCGTATTCCGAATCAGCCGTTTAATAAACAACCAGCTACTAAATTCTTCTAATAATAAAGCACTTCCGGAGACATTTTACCTTTAGTGGGGCACAGGGCCCAGGCAGCCACTGGTAGTGGCTTTGCAATTTTAATGACCAGCCGACCTGAAGCGTAGCCAAAGCAGGTGATTTTATCGTTATAGGCACACGAACAACACCCATGAAATTTAAGACTTATGAAAAAGCATATTCTACTTTTTCTTACCCTTGGCTTCTGTGCCATCAGCTGCCGCGAGAGTGCCAGAGAGGTAACAGATTCTGAAACTGAAACTGTTGCCAACACTCACTCCACCACGCTGCAACCTGCCCTTCAAGCCATTACTGCCAGCGGCCTGCTGATGCACACCAAAGTGCTTGCCTCCGATGCTTTTGAAGGCAGGGCACCCGGAACACGCGGCGAAGACTCTACCGTAAATTACCTTTCACGCCAATTTGAACAACTCGGCCTTGCCCCCGGCAACCCCGATGGCACCTATGTGCAGCAGGTACCTATGTTCGGTTTTACAGCTAATGTGCAGGCATCTTTTACTGCCGGCGGTAAAAAAATCCCACTTGAGTTCCCCAAAGATTATGTAGCTGTGTCGCGGCGCTTCGTGCCCGATATAGCCATAGATAGCTCCGACATGGTGTTTGTGGGCTATGGCATTGCGGCTCCGGAGTACGGCTGGGACGATTACAAAGGAGTAGATGTAAAAGGCAAAACTATAGTGATGCTTATAAACGACCCGCCTGTACCCAGTGCCACTTCTCCTGGCAAACTCGATAGCACGATGTTTGGCGGAAAGGCCATGACCTACTATGGCCGCTGGACTTACAAATATGAAGTTGCTGCTGAGAAAGGCGCTGCCGCCGCCATTATTATTCACGAAACAGGTCCGGCCGGCTACCCTTACGAGGTGGTATCCGGAAGCTGGAGCAGAGAGAACTTCGATATAAGTGCCAAAAACAAGAATATGGACAAAACGGCCGTAGAAGCCTGGATTACCACCGAAAAGGCCCGCCAACTGTTCAGCGCCACGGGCAAAAGCCTGGAAGAGTTAAAGGCCGCCGCGCTCCGAAAAGATTTCAAGCCTGTCGCGCTTCAGGCCAAAGCTAATTTCAGCATGAAGAATAAGCTCCGTGAAATTTCTTCGCGCAATGTAGTCGCAAAACTGGAAGGGTCAGACCCGGATTTAAAAGACGAATACATTGTGTACACTGCTCACTGGGACCATCTGGGAAAAGACGAGAAATTGAAAGGCGACCAGATCTACAACGGAGCCCTCGATAATGCCACCGGAACAGCCGGCCTGCTAGAACTGGCCAAAGCCTTTGTAGCCCTACCCGAAAAACCAAAGCGAACCATTGTTTTTTTGGCCGTAACAGCCGAAGAAAAGGGCCTGCTCGGCTCTAAATACTACGCCAACAACCCTCTTTACCCTCTCAACAAAACATTGGCTAACCTAAACATGGACGGACTGAACACCTATGGCCCCACCGAAGATGTAATTGTGATTGGGCACGGGAACTCTACCCTGGAAGACATTTTAGTAGAAGAAGCTGCAAGCCAGAACCGCCGAGTAGTGCCGGAGGCATTTCCCGAGAAAGGCTCCTTTTACCGCTCCGACCACTTCGAGTTTGCCAAGCAGGGCGTGCCGGCACTGTATGCCAAATCGGGGATAAAGGTGCGCAACCAACCTGCTGACTATGCCACCAAACTTCAGGAAGCCTACACCACCAACGACTATCATAAAGTGAGTGACGAAGTGCGCGACGACTGGAACCTGGACGGAGCCGTAGAAGATTTGCAGCTATTTTTCAGGGTCGGATACAGCGTAGCTAACGGCACACGCTACCCCGAATGGAAAGAAGGAACTGAATTTAAAGCCCGTCGTGATAAAATGTTAGCACCTTAAACAGCTTGCTCAAGCTCCTGTCCATGACATTTTGTAGCTGGCATCGTTAGAGCAGGGCTTCTATACCTTGTGCTCCTGCCCTAACGTGGCATCTCCCGCTTTTTTGCCTAACCAGCAAAATCAGTTTGGAAAATTCTGAGATTCAACCCACTCCACCCTGTTAGCCAGGGAGCCTGCACCCAGGACTAAACAGAGATTCACAGAATACATTTAATACAATTTACAAAGACAAAATTACAAATATAAAGCAAGCAGAAAATATTTATTCACTATTACCAAAACATCATTTATTTCCTAAAAACAGGGTTTCATGTTAATTTTGGATAAATTTATTTCTGATTTTATATACTTTTATTTTCCTACCCGTATATAGAAGTACAAATTTTTATTTCAAACGAAATGAATTAGTCATGAAAAAGAATATGAAACTAGCTTTTGCTGCATTTGCATTTTTCGCTTTTACAGCATGTGGCACTGATAATAATACAGCAACTGAATCTGATACTTCCAGCATGCCGACAGATGCCAGCATGGGCGACGACATGAGCATTGATATGGAAGAAGACACTACCGTGGTAATGCAAGACACTACTGTGAACGATGGCGTAGCCGACGAAATACCGGAAGAGCAACCATAGGTTCAGACATATAAATTAGATAAATTTGGAGGGTCTCTGCTTTTGCGGAGACCTTTTTTTGTTTCAAAGCCAACCGATTGGCTAAAATAACCTGCCCTGGCAATAGTTTGGCTGGCACAGGTAAGGTTTATGATTTATATTTAAGGATGGAACACACTCCCATTGTACACGAAGGCACCGCTATTGTGCTGGTAGAAACCAAGGCCGATTTAAAAGAAGCTGTGGCGCAGCTTAGCAAGAGCAAAGAACTGGCGCTCGACCTGGAGTTTGATCAGAATCGGTTCTCCTACGGCTTTACCCTTTGCCTGATTCAAATAACCGATGGCACAGGCAACTGCTACATTATAGACCCTTTTAAGATCGATAACCTGGAGCCGCTGTACGAGCTAATTGCCTCTCCGGATATTACTAAAATCATACATCACTCCAACAACGATATTTTGCTGCTCGACAAACTTGGCTGCAAAATTAAAGGCGTAATGGACACTGACGTGGCAGCTAAAATTCTGAACTACGAACGTTCCTCCCTGGCCACTGTTATGAAAGAGGAGTTTGACATAGAGATAGATAAAAGCCAACAGTCGAGCAACTGGAACAAAAGACCGCTTACAGAAGACCAGCTGCGCTATGCTGCCATAGATGTTATTTACCTGCACCGGGTTAAACAAAGGCTGGTAGAGCGGGTAAAAGAGGCCGGAAGGCTGCACTGGCTCGAAGAAGAAAACATGCTGCTGGAGCGCCTTTTTTATGCCGAACCCGAAAACCCGCACCTCAAGCTACGTAACGCCTTCCGGCTAAACCTATACCAGCAGTTTATCTTGCAAAGGCTGTTTAGCTTCCGCGATAGCATGGCGCAGAAACTGGATAAGCCGAGTGCCTACATTATTGCCAACGATGCCCTGGTAGAACTCGCCAACAACCCGAACACCGATATTCATGAGTGGCTCAACCACACCAAAGGCCTGCATGCCAGCCTGAAGAAACCAGCCAACGAAAAACTTCTGCAGGAAGCCTTAGACAAGGCAAAGCAGGATGCCAAGGAGCAGGGAATCAGCCACGAATACGCAGAGAATCGCTTTCAGCGCCCTCTCCGCACTCCCGAAACAGAGCAGCGCAAAGAAGCCCTGACGCAGGTACAGAAGAAGGTAGTTGAAAAATACGGCGAATTTGCCTCCAGGCTTATTATAACCCAAAGCCTGATTACCGACTACAGCCAAACCGGTAAGCTGCGCTGCACAAAGCAATACGGCATGGATATTCTCTTAGAAACCGCCGCTGAAGCAGGCATTGAACTTCCCAAGCCTACCCTCAGAAAAAGTAAGCTGGAAGAATAAGTAGCCTAAAAGCAAAAGACTCAGTCGCATACTTCCTTCTGAGTGTAAACAGATTCTCTGACATAGATGTTAGATTGTAGTTATTATACTTTTGCCTGAACCAGGATTTACACAATTTTACAGATTGACAGGATGGTGATTAGTTTGATTCTCTCATTCACTTAATCAAATTATTCTAATGAAAATGGCCTTCCGGAGCTTTTTAGATACATTTTTAACAGTGTCAAGTTATTGCCTATGCAGGATCTAGTCGTAACCATTGTGCAGACTGCCTTGCACTGGCAGGAGGCAACGCAGAATCGCCAGATGTTTTCTGAGAAATTAGCTGCCGCTGCTCCTAAAACCGATCTCATTGTGCTGCCCGAAATGTTCACCACCGGCTTCAGCATGAACGCCGCTCAACTGGCCGAGGAACCAGCAGGAGAAACACTTACCTGGTTGAAAGAGCAGGCAAAAAAGCATAATGCAGTTATAACCGGCAGCATTATTGTGCAGCACGATCAGGCCTTTTACAACCGGCTGCTGTGGGTGCACCCGGATGGCAGCCACCAAACCTACGACAAAAAACACCTCTTCCGGATGGCCAAAGAGCACCACACTTACACCGCCGGAAGCGAACAACTACTAGTACAGCTGAAGGGCTGGAACATACGACCGCTGGTATGCTACGACCTGCGCTTTCCGGTGTGGAGCCGCAATGTGAGCAACAGCTACGATTTGCTGCTGTACGTAGCCAACTGGCCCGAAGCCCGCCAACTGGCCTGGAGCACCTTGCTGCAAGCCCGCGCGATCGAAAACCTGGCTTACACCATTGGCGTGAACCGTGTTGGCTCCGATGGCAACGGCATCCCCTACTCCGGCGACTCCGCCATCATTCATCCCAAAGGCATTAAGCTACTGGAGGCAAGTCAGCAGGAAGGCATTTTTACACTAACCCTCAGCAAACAAGAGCTCACAGATTTTAGAGAGAAATTCCCGGCGCACCTTGATGCGGATGCGTTTAGCTTAGGGCAGTAATCCTGTGGAACGAGAGCTAACCTGCCGCCAGTTTGGGTGCAGGCGTATCACCTGTTTATTTATGGTGCGAAGGCTCACGCCATAGTAGTTGCTTATTCTCAGAAGTTCAGGGAGCAGGATTAGCTTTTTAACTCACCCCATTTTTACTAAGCTGCGGCTGCGCCTAGACTTTCGGCACCTTAACCAAAAGAGAAAGTAAGGAATCTATCAATCAGCAAATTATTATAATAAAATAGCTCTTCCAGAGCCTTTTTGGGTAATCTATGGCTTAGGGCCAGCATCAGCTTAGGGGCAATAGTTCGGTTTACTTGAGCCAGAAAGCGAATTTCTCCACACAAAATCAATCATGGAAGTACTCGCCTAGCGCCTGCTGTAGCTGTTCCTCGTTTTCTACCATCCTAAAATTCAGTTGTGGCCTGGCCTGCAGCATCCGGAGCAGGCATGGGTTATTGCCGTGCAGGAGCAGCAAACGGCCGGGGTTTGGCTGTAGCAACTCCTCTACCAACAGCATCAGCTTTCGCGGGTCTGCCCCCTCTGCTTCCGCCCTGATGCCAACAGCTACCTGCCGCGACTCCTGCAGCAGGCGCAGGGCGTAGTGCTGCAGCATCTCATCAGAGCTTGCATCCAAGTCCAAGGTTGCCACTTCGGGCAAATGCTTTTTTACCCATTCCAGCACAGGCTGCTCGTAGGCAGTTTGAGCCGAGGCCAGCAGGTTAAGGTACAGAAATGCTTTCATCACTGCACCACCAGCTTTTTAACTTGCTGGTCTCCTTTGGTATTAGTTGCTCTCACGAAATAGATGCCTGCTTTATAGCCTTTCAGGCTGATACTGTGGTTTCGGTTAAAACTGGTGGAGCTACTGAAGAGGGTGCGGCCTATGCCATCGTAAAGTGCTACTGCAACAGGCTCCGCAGCCCTTATATTTACTTCACCCACCGCATAGGCGCTAGATGGATTTGGGTACACCTCCAGCCCCAGCCCTGCCACCGGCTCGGAAGGGTTGTATTGCAGCCCATCCGTTTGCTCCAGCAGGTACATGCCGCCAGCCTGCGTACCAACTACCAGGTGCAGCTTATCGGCACCACCCAAAGCAGCCATGGCCACACCAGTAGCACGCCCTAAGCGCGTTTTTACTATATTTTTCAGCACGTCGTTTTGCAACAGATCACTCTCTTCTGTAAAGTTGGCGCTTAGGTCTTTTGTAAAGTCGCGGTACACACGTAATACACCACTATCGTCTACAGTTACGAGTTCTGGTATGCCATTTCCATCTAAGTCCACTGCTATGGGATAAATGTTCCTTCTAAAGTAATCAGGCACTATGCCGCCTAAGGTTCTGGTTTCGAGCTCGAACTTTGGTGCGGTGGCTGTACCCACATTCCGGTGAAACTCCAGCCCCCCGTGAGCTTTGCCGAGCAGCAGGTCCAGGTCACCATCATTGTCTACGTCTACAAAACAGGGCGAATCGCCATCGGTTGTAGTTTGTATGAGCTGCAGTTTGGAAACATCCAGCTGAAATGGCTTGCCTGCCCCAGCAGTGTTGGCGATGTAACTGATGCGGGTGTTGTTAAAGGTTTTCTGGCTGTGCGTTAAGACCAGATCCGGCACGCCATCGTTATTGATGTCGGCAAAGGCAGGCTTTATGCGCAGATATTCCTTGGCTGCCAAGCCCAGGTAGTCGTCGTTAGTGAGTGTGAAGGCAGGTTCTGTAGCCGTG
The DNA here is from genome assembly GCF_047525655.1 of Pontibacter sp. 13R65. NCBI lineage: Bacteria > Pseudomonadati > Bacteroidota > Cytophagia > Cytophagales > Hymenobacteraceae > Pontibacter > Pontibacter sp. 13R65. The sequence continues at coordinate 44,205 of NZ_JBLIQL010000007.1, read as the reverse complement.
CCCGTATTCAGGTAAAGGCTGAGGGAGGCGGTGTACTTGCCGTTCCGGATAGACGCCATGTTGCCCACCAGCAAATCAGGTTTGCCATCGCCATCCATGTCGGCAAAGGCAGGAAAGGCACCTTCCCCTAAATCAACCATCTGCCCTTGCAGAAAATCTTCCTGCACAAACTCAAAGTCGGGCTTGTCTTCGGCGCCATTGTTCTTATAGAGCCATACCGCCCGCTGCATCTCGCCTAAACTGTCGTTCACGCTGCTGTTGGGAGCCACCAGCAGGTCGGGCACACCATCAAAGGTCACGTCTTCGTAGTAAGGTGCCGTAAACATTCTGAATTTGGCTGGCCGGGTGTTGAGCGGAAACGAGGGCTCCAACGACTCCATGACGGCTTTCGTAGGAGTGCCTACATTTTCCAACATTTGCAGGTTGTCGCAATAAATGTTGCCCATCAGCAGGTCTTTGTCGCCGTCGCCGTCCAGGTCTATGGCCAGGAGGGCGGAGCCGTCGTGGCCGCTGTGCTGCGGTGCAGCCACCCGGCAAAAGCCCCCGAACACAAAGTTGTCGCAGCCATCGCACTCTGTTATGCCGCCCCACCAGTTGGTTTCCTGCACAAAGCGGAGTGTGTTGCAATCCAGGCCCTGCTCCACCCGCATGTTGCGGTGGTACTCCATGGTTTCGCCCAGAGAGAATTCCGTGATCACGATGTCGAGGTCGCCATCGCCGTCCATGTCGGCTATAATCGGTATGTCGGCTGAGCCCATTTGCATGTTGCTCCGTCGCACGTTGTTGTTGCTATAGTACAGAGCATCTTCTGCCAGCTCAAACGAAATCTGGTTGTTCTCGCCCATCACCTGCCGGTACACGCGTATGCCAAGCGGAGAGGAGGTAAAAATATCTTTCAGGCCATCGCAGTTGTAGTCGCGGAGCAGCACCCACGACACCAGGTCCTGCGGAAACAGCGTCTCGTACGCTGGTGCGTACTGGTAGCGCCACTTGCCGTTTTCCTGCACGGCCAGCCAGGTATACACTTTCTGCATAGTTCTATCGAAGGCAAACAGGTCGTCCTGCCCATCCTGGTTCAGGTCTATGGTGGAGAACTGGGGAGAATTGAGGCCGCCGCTCCAGGGAGCCTCCAACTGGCCGCTCATGGTACTAACGGGTAGGTCGTGCCGGAGCCTAAACTGCAGCGGGTCCGGTTGCGCCAGGCACAGCGAGAGCGTACAGAACAGGCAGAGAAGTGAAGTAAAAAGTTTTAGCATAACAGGAAAATCAGCCGTGGCTACCGAAGCAGGAAAGAATATACTGGCTTTGCTAGTGCTTTACTACCGCTTTTCCGGTTTCGGATGTATATTGCTTTCGCAGAAGGATTACGATAACCTAACGTACAAACTTCTGACAACAGCATTCAGATAAGATAAAATTAAGCATTTCATGCCGCATACAATCGAATTTCTTTACCAAAAGTACCTGGAGTGCCACCACGTAAGCACCGACTCCCGTGCGGGGCAGGAGCAGAGCCTGTTCTTTGCACTAAACGGGCCGAATTTTAAAGGAGCAGCCTTTGCCGCTGCTGCCCTGGCTAAAGGAGCGCGTTATGCTGTAGTAGACGACCCGGCCATGGCATCCGACAATTGCTTTGTAGTAAAAGACACGCTACTGACGCTGCAGGAACTGGCCCGGCACCACCGTAGGCAATTGAGCCTGCCTGTAATCGGCATTACCGGCTCCAATGGCAAAACCACCACCAAAGAACTTATTTATGCGGTGCTCAGTCAAAAATTTAACACGCTTTATACGCAGGGCAACCTCAACAACCACATCGGGGTACCGCTCACACTGCTGCGCATAAAGCAGGAGCACGAAGTGGCCATTATAGAAATGGGTGCCAACCATATTGGCGAGATTGCGCTCCTCTGCAGCATTGCCCTGCCTTCGCATGGCCTTATCACCAATATTGGCAAAGCGCACCTCGAAGGGTTTGGGAGTTTGGAAGGCGTGGCGCGCGGCAAAAGCGAACTCTACGCGCACCTCGACAAGACAGGCGGCACTGTGTTTGTAAACACCTCCAATGAGCACCTGCTGCGCATGAGCCGCCGCATTGCCGATAAAGTTACGTACCCTGCCCCATCTGATTTTTACCACAGCCAGCTTTTAGAAGCATCTCCGTATGTAGTTTACCTGGATGAGGCAGGTCAGAAGGTGCAAACACAATTGGTTGGCTCTTACAACTACGAAAACATGGCTGCAGCCGCCTGTATAGGCAAGTATTTTCAGGTGCCGCTGGAAAAGGCCAATGCGGCCATTGCGGCCTACAGCCCTCAGAATAACCGGTCGCAGGTAGTGCAGAAAGGCAGCAACACCATTTTGCTGGATGCCTATAATGCCAACCCTACCTCTATGGCCAATGCCATCCGCCATTTTGGTTCTATGAAAGCGCCACGAAAAGTGGTAATAGTGGGAGACATGTTTGAAATGGGCGCTGAAAGTGCCACCGAACACACCCTCATAGGCCAGGTGCTGGCAGAGCAGCCTTTCGACGAGGTCTTGCTCTGTGGCAAAGACATGCAGTATGCTGCACAAGCCAGTGCACAGTTCCACCACTTCTCTACAAAGCCGGAACTGGAGCAATGGCTACAGGAGCACCCAATCTCTGAGAGCTATGTTCTGATTAAAGGTTCCAGAGGCATGGGCCTGGAAACGCTGCTGGAAAAGCATTTTTAACCAGAAAGGCAGCCCGTGAACCTGCAAGTTCGCGTGCTGCCTTTCTGGTTAAATTCTTCTAATGAAATCGGGCTTCTGGAGGTATTTTGGAGACTTTAGATGCTAGCTGTTAAACTGTTAAAAAGTTAAAAATGGATGCACACCCTGAAAACAACCATTTAGCAAATTAACAACTAGCAATCAACAGCCAAATTATTCTAATGAAAACAGCCTTCCGGAGGTGTTTTCTTAAATGCTGAATGGCGAATTGAAGTCTTGTAGCAAGGGCAATATCTCATCTTTCGGAGAGACAAGCGGTTCTGCTATGCCCCAGTCTATGCCAATGGCCGGGTCGTTCCAGAGCAAGCCTCCTTCTGATGGCTGGTGGTAGTAGTCTGTGCATTTGTACAGGAAAGCAGTGTCATCTTCCAGTGCTACAAACCCGTGTGCAAACCCAGGAGGCACCCAAAACATGTTATGTCGCTCCGCATCGAGCAGGCAGGCTACATATTCCCCGTAAGTAACAGATCCCCTTCTTAAATCCACGGCTACATCCAGAGCCTTACCCGTAGCAACACGTACCAGCTTGCCTTGTGCAAAGGGGGGTTTCTGAAAGTGCAGGCCACGCAGAACACCTTTTTTAGAAACAGACTGGTTATCCTGCACAAAAATAGGATCTATCCCAAAGGGTTCGAACATTTTCTGGCTGAACGTTTCCAGGAAAAAGCCCCGGTCATCCTTGAACACACGCGGTATAAACTCAATAAGCCCTTCTATGTGGTACGTTTTTGATTCCATTCTTAATCTTGCTCTTAAAATATCTACAAAAAAAGCGATTTTTTATTTAAAACACTGGCTTATTTCCTGTTGTTACTTCTGCTATGGCAGCTAGATACTGGTCTATTACAAAGTGGTCGTTAAATTTTGTTTCTGCCAGCTTCCGGCTTGCCTGCCCCATTTGCTGTAGCTGCCCGTTGCTGAGCTGCAGAAGTTGCAGCATACTGTCGGCCAGGGCCGTTGCGCTTTTAACTTGACAGAGCAAGCCATTCTCTCCGTGGTGCACTACCTCCCTGCAGCCAGGCACATTGGTGGCAATGAGCGGTTTTGCCATAGCTGCTGCCTCCAACAGGGTCCGGGGCGTACCTTCGCGGTAAGAGGGCAGCACCACACAATCGGCCTGGGCAATTTTGGCCGCCACATTATCGGTAAAGCCCAGATACTCTATGTGCCCTGCCTGCAGCCAGGCTTGTAGTTGTTCCGGGCTTATGCCAGATCGGTTCCGTTCATCCAGCGCCCCCAGCAGCTGGCACCTAACAGCAGGAAATTGTAACTTAACTAGTTGGGCTGCCTCTACATATTCTTTTATGCCTTTTTCGTACATCAGCCGGCCTATCATTAAAAAAACGAAGGGCTGGTTGCGCTTAAAAGTATGGGCCGGAGCAAATGCCTCCAGGTTTATACCAGAGCCAGGCAACACGGCAGTAATTTGTTTCTGCACCAGCCCTTGTTCCAGAAAAAGCTGCTGGTCATCGGTGTTCTGAAAAAAGACTTTCTTTGGGTACCTGAAGGCAAGCTTATACAGTGCCACCGCCACCGCAGACACTGCTCCTTTTGAGATAAACACGGTACCCAAACCCGATACATTGTTGATGGCTGGTACTCCTGCCAGTTGTGCTGCCATTGTACCATAAATATTAGGCTTAATGGTATAGTGCAGCACCACATCAGGCTGCAGCCGCTTGTATGCTTTATACAGCCGCCAGGTAAGATGCAGATCGGAAAAAGGATTGGTGCCCTGCGACATGGGCATACGTTCGAAGGAACAGCCGGCAGCCTCTAGTTTTGGGGCATAGGCATCGGGTGGGGCAATGGCTATGACCTCATGCCCCTGCACCAACAAGGTCCTGATCAGGCTCATGCGGAAGTTAAAAACGTTCCAGGCTGTATTGATGACAATGGCAATGCGCATAGGTAAACAACTGCCGGGTAGCGAAACAAGCGTAGTGTGCTCGGACCTCTTAAAACGTGTAAGTTAGCCATAATTAGCGCTACTATCAGAAAAAAATAGTTTAAATTGCAGCTATTGTTCTTGTTCCCGCCTACTGCCAAAAATGGCCTGCGGCACACGCCACGGAGGTTGGGGGAACTGCTCTGCTATTAGCCAGCACAAGAAACCGGCTCTTTTAAAACCGGCATCGGCATAGCCTACCCACAAACTATTTACGTAGAAGTAGGTGCCAACTGCCACGGCCATGCTGGCAACAAGGGCTAAAGCCCTACAGTGAATGAACCTATATAGCCTGGCTCTTGCCAATGGCTACAGACCAACGCCAGGTTTAAGCTTGCCGCTCGGCCCATAGCATGTGGAGCAGTAGCAGCCTATACCATGATATTAAAAGAAATTTGATGGGTAAAAAACAATTTTACGAAACTGCCAAGCCACAGGAAACAGCAGTGCTTGTTGCAGTACCAAGTTACCGCCAGTCCGATGAGCAAACAAAAGAGTATCTCGATGAGCTTGCTTTTTTAACTGAGACAGCCGGTGCCAAAACCATAAAACGCTTTGTGCAAAAGCTCGATAAACCAGACACGCGCACCTTTGTAGGAAGCGGCAAGCTGGAAGAAATTCAGGCTTTTGTAAAAGAATATGACGTAGACATGGTTATCTTCGACGATGACCTAAGCCCCTCGCAAGTGCGCAACATAGAGCGGGAACTGCAGGTAAAGATCGTGGACCGAAGCCTGCTGATACTCGATATTTTTGCGCTTAGAGCCAAAACTGCCCAGGCACACGCACAAGTGGAAATGGCGCAGTACCAGTACCTGCTCCCACGCCTTACCAACCTCTGGACTCACCTTTCCAAACAAAAGGGTGGTATCGGTATGAAAGGTCCGGGTGAAACCGAGATCGAGACCGACAGACGTATTGTGCGCGAAAAAATATCGTTGCTGAAAGAACGCCTCACCAAGTTCGAAAAGCAGAATTTTGAGCAGCGCAAGTCGCGGGCCAGCATTACGCGGGTGGCACTGGTGGGTTATACCAACGTGGGTAAATCTACCATCATGAACCTGCTCTCTAAATCGGATGTGTTTGCGGAAAACAAGCTATTTGCTACCGTAGATGCCACCGTACGCAAGGTTGTGTTTGAGAACATTCCGTTCCTGCTTTCCGACACCGTAGGGTTTATCCGGAAACTGCCTACCAAGCTTATTGAATCGTTTAAATCTACGCTCGACGAGATTCGCGAATCAGACCTGCTTGTGCACGTGGTGGACATCTCGCACCCTTCGTTTGAAGAGCATATTGCCGTTGTAAACGCTACGCTTAAAGACATAAACGCCGTTGACAAACCGGTTATGCTGGTTTTCAACAAAATAGACAAATACCTGCAACAACGTGAACAAGAATTGCAACAGGAGCACGAAGGACTGGAAGAGCTACCTGCAAGGCCTTCTTTAGAAGACCTGAAGGCTACTTACATTGCCAAAGAGCACACATCGGCCCTCTTTATTTCTGCCACAGATAAAGTAAACATAGAGGAACTGCGCGAAGAACTGCTCCGGCGCGTATCAGAAATTCATTTCGAACGCTACCCCAACAACGTGTAAGCACACAGTTCTACAACATACCAGAGGCTGCTCCTACCCAGGGGCGGCCTCTCTTTTTTAAAGCGCAAGATCTAAAATCGCCAATTTGCATCCTTGCTTTACACCCTTTCCCTGAGCCAAAAGGCCTTGACAAACCTACCGCCGCCAACCCATGGAAAGCCTCCGGAAGGCCTATTTCATTCGAATAATTTGCTTAATGCACAATCTGGATGCGGATAGCTTTTAATGCGTATAAATACCGGCATACCCTGCAACAGATGCCTCTTGCGTGAATCACGGGGCTGTGCCACAACTATTTCCGGGCACTATCAGTAAAGACGAAAAGCCTGTGCCAACACCACCTGAATAGGATGCCAGTGCTTGTTGTAACATATACATTTATGAAGACACTATATATCCTTCGGCATGCTAAATCGAGCTGGGAATTTGAAGAACTCAGCGACCATGACAGGCCTCTGAACAAACGCGGCCGCATAGATGCCCCGCTTATGGGAGAGGAACTTTCAGCACGTAATGTGAAGGTAGACCTGGTTATTTCGAGTCCGGCAGTAAGAGCCATCTCTACCGCTACGCTGGTAGCCAAAGAACTGGATTATGAGCCAGACAACATGGTCATAAATAACCGGATTTATGGAGCCGATAAAAAAGATTTACTCGAAGTGGTGCAGGAAGCTCCTGCCGATGCCGAGGCCCTTATGATTGTAGGACATAACGAGGCGCTTTCTGATTTTGCCAACATGCTCTCGCCCGTGGCCATATCCAGGATACCAACAGCAGGTGTAGTGGCCCTGGAGTTCGACTGCGAAAGCTGGTACGACATTAGCTCCAAAAATGCCAAATTTCTCTTTTTCGACTTCCCAAAAAATTATAAATAATCCCTAACCCAAAAGAGGCAGCGCCTGTATTGTTGCCTCTGGCCTGGAAGCAGCCGCCACCGGCATCGCTTTTGAAGAACACCAGCCTTGCCAAAGGCAAAGACAAATATGGAAAAGCATCAAACCGATAAAAAAAACAAAACTTATCCTTTTATAAACCGCGAGCTAAGCTGGCTTGCCTTTAACTACCGGGTACTGCAGGAAGCCAAAGACCCACGCGTGCCGCTACTGGAGCGCATAAAGTTTATGGCTATTTTCTCCTCTAACCTCGATGAGTACTTTAAAGTCCGGGTGGCCACCTTAAAGCGGCTCGTCATGCTCAAAAAGAAAACCCGCGAAAAGCTAGTGGAGCCACCCACCGAAACCCTGGAGCAGGTACTGCAGGAGGTAGGCAGGCAACAGGAAGAGTTTGGCCAGGTGTTCCGCGAAGGCATACTGGCCGACCTGCGTAAAGAAAACATTCACCTGCTTACTGAGCACGACCTGAATGCCAAGCAGCAAACGTTTGTAAAAAAGTATTTTAAAGATACGCTGCAGCCCCTTTTGCTGCCCATTTTGCTGGACGAAACCCAAACACACCTGTTCCTGAAAGACCAGACCGTGTACTTGGGCGTGCACCTGACGGAGCCTAAAACAGCAGATGCTCCTGCCGAGCGATTTGCCTTAATGGAGATTCCAACCAAAAAGCATGGCGGTCGGTTTCTGAAGCTTCCTACTGTTGGCAACAAACGCTACGTTATGTTCATAGACGATGTGATCCGCTTCTGTATGGGCACTTTGTTTCCGGACTATGCACAGCAAAAGGCACATGCCGTAAAAGTATCCAGAGACGCCGAGCTCGACATTGAGGATGAAATTTCGGGTAATCTTATGACTAAGATCAGGAAGAGTCTGAAGAAGCGCGAAACTGGTTACCCTGCCCGCCTGCTCTACGACCCCGAAACGCCGCAGGTGCTCCTCGAAGCGATTATGGCCCACACCGGAGTATCAGAGGATGCCCTGGTAGAAGGAAGCAAATACCATAACTTCCGCGACTTTTTCCAGTTTCCGGACTTTAACCTGCCACAGCTTAAGTTCGAGCCCCAGCCAGCCCTTATTCACCCGCAGTTGGAGCAGGAGCCGAACATACTGGATGCCATGAAAAAGCAGGATTACCTGGTGCACTACCCTTACCAGTCGTTCGACTATGTGCTCAAGCTGTTTCAGGAGGCGGCTGAAGACCCTACAGTGCAATCTATCAGCGCCACGCTCTACCGCGTAGCCGAAGACTCTGCCATTGCTAAAGCTCTCGTAAAAGCGGCTAAAAATGGTAAGCTGGTAACAGTGGTTGTTGAACTGAAAGCCCGCTTCGACGAAGAATCCAATATGTTTTGGGCAGGAAAACTGCAGAAGGCAGGCGCTAATGTAATTCTGGGTGCACCCGAATTAAAAGTGCACTCTAAGCTAGGCTTGATTACACGGGTAGAAGCTGGCAAAATGAAACACTACGCTTACCTGAGCACCGGCAACTACAACGAAGATACCTCGCTTATCTACTGCGACCATGCCCTCTTTACCAGTAATCCGGAGCTGACTAAGGATGTAGAGCAAGTGTTCAACTTTTTAATGGATGGGCAGCCAGATAAAACATTTAATCGGTTACTTGTTGCACCCATTAACATGCGGGAGCGCTTTGTAGAGTTGATTAACAGGGAAATAAGGAATGCTAAAAAAGGTCTTCCGGCCTCCATGATTCTAAAAATGAATGCCCTGCAGGACGAGCGCATGATTAAAAAGCTCTACGAGGCCAGCAAAGCCGGCGTAAAGGTGCAACTGCTGGTGCGGGGCATCTGTTGCCTGGTGCCGGGGCAGGAGAAAGTTAGCGAGCATATCCAAATGCGCAGCATTGTAGACCGCTACCTGGAGCACGCCCGCGTGTACATTTTCCATAACAATGGCGAAGAAGAATACTATGTTGCCTCTGCCGATTGGATGACCCGCAACCTGAACCGGCGGGTAGAAGTGTGCTTCCCGCTCCTAGAACCGAAGCTGGTTGCAGAACTGCGCCATATCATAGATCTGCAGTTGCAAGACGATACCAAGGCCCGCAATGTCGACAATACGTATGTGGAAGCAGACACTAAGCAAGAAGTCCGCGCGCAGTACGCCACTTACGATTACCTGCAGAGCCTGGTACCAAAAGGAATAGATCCCATTCGGAAATCAGAGTAGGTCAGAGAAAAAGTATTGTTCTCTAAATGCTAAATCCCCTTGCTGGCTTTAACCAGCAAGGGGATTTAGCATTTAGAGCCTGCTGAGAACTTAACTTTACAGCCAATTTAGGTGCAGGGCAAGAGCAACCAAGCTCTGGTTTTCTACTTTTGCGAAAAACGGCGGGGAGGCACCAGGTACAGCTCTACACCGATATAACCGGCACCGGCCAGGTCGTTGTTTATCAACTCGTCGCGCGAGCCTATTACGTCGTAGATTCGATTGCGGTAATACTGCCGGAAACCACCTTCAATCGAAAACCACAGAAAATCGTAAATCTCCTGCTCCAGGCGCAACAGGGCTTTAATATCAGTGCGCCTCAGCTCAATATCCTGGAACTGCGACAGTGGCGTTATGTTAACGTACATGTTGTAGCTAGCACCCTCCAGCCGGTAGCCACCATATAAAATGGTTTTTTCTGAGATGTTGCGCCTAACCCGGAAGTTAGCCGGGAAAATAGATTCTACACCCCATTTATCGTTAAAGGTGCGGTTGTAGAGAACACCCGGGTACACGCGCCTGCGCCCAAAGGTATAGCCAAGCTGCGCCCCAACTCCCCAAGAAAAATAGGGGCTCTTCTTCCAGCCATAGGCCAGGTCTACAGTAGTTTTTAGGTAATCGGTTATATTTATATCTTTCTGGGTGTAGTCGCCGTTCAGTTCACCCTTGGCACGTATCAGGTAAAATCTTTCTTCGTCTATGGAACGAAGAAACGCCACCTGCAGCCCCAGACTTTTCAGATCCCTATCTTCGAGGTACCTGTAGAGGCTGTAGGAGCTGGGTTCTACGTTTTCAAAGTTAAATTCCTCCACATTATATGTAACGCCTACCAACAGCTTGGTGCGTGGCTTGTTTAGAACAGGAGCCATTAGGCGCATATCCCATTTGTTGTTGCGCCTTACCCGGCCTGTGCCGTTCCCGATAGTAGGATTGTCGGATCTGGAATCAATATCGAACTGCGGCAAGCGCTCGTAACCAATTACAACCCCTCTTCCTCTTGGCATTCCTTCTACCGATGGGTTTGCATAATGCTTTTCTTCTTCAGGCTCAATAGCCTGCGCTCTTACCAACTGGCTCAGCAACAGCAACGGACCTGTTATCAGACATAAAAATAAAATTTTCATAGTGTAGGGTAATAAGTCTTTGTACGATAAAAATGATCCGGCTCACAGGCAGCTTTGCTTTGGGCAATTGTTTAAACAACATGATTGTGCCCTAAGCATTGCTATGGCCCAAAAGCCTCTGGAGGGTCATTCACATTAGAAGAATTTGGTTAATGGCATAAGTCAAACGTTTCAGCACCTTTACGAGCTACACCGTGTAAGCTTTGTACCATAAGCTTCAAGTTCTGGTTCAGCAACGTTAACGCTGATTTCTGGTTGCTAATTAAAATTATTTTGGCAGTGGCCAAAGCTATAGTAACTGCTGCGAGCACGGCATTACTCTGGCTCATCCACCACAAATGGCGATGTAGCTCCTAGAAGAAAAACCCTAAATTAACGTTAAACAAGCCTTCTTCTCCTTTGGTATATGTAAGAGAAATTACGTTTTTCCGAGCGATATCGATCCAAAGGCCTCCTCCCACACCGGTATGCAGGCTTCTGAAAAACGGCCGTTTGTCGCTCCCATCGTAGTACACACGCCCGGCATCTAACAGGCCCAGAACTCCCAACTTGGCAGGCGTAACTGAAAAGTTCAGATCAAACAGCCCCAGCCTGGCTTCGGCATTGCCGAATATGGCGCTGCGGCCTGCGAAGCGGGTACGGCGGTAACCCCGAAGGTTCTCTGTTCCGCCCAGTGTTGCTGCCTGAAAAAACCGGAAGTCACCAAAATTGTGCGAAGCTCCCAAGCGGCCGGCCCAGGTAATCTGGAACGGAAAGTTCGGACTGACATAAAACCTGAACTCTGACTGTATGTTGGAGTAATTTATTTTCTCTTCTCCGATCTGCTGCTGAAAACTAAAGCGGTTATGCCACCGCATGCCTATACGGGGGTTTGCTATGTTTTTATCACCGAACACATCCAGGTTAGCAAAAGCAATGACTCCCACATAGTGTTGTGCAACAAAAGATTGCTCCTCCTCTTTGTAAATGGTTGGTTCCAGTCGCCCGGCAGTTACCTCCTGTAGCAGATAAGACTCCCCTCCTGAGTCAGACACCCTGAACCGGTCGTAGGTAGGGCCAATACCCACGGATAGAAAGGAGTTCAGGTTTTTAGAAAAGGTAGCATGCAGGTCTACTCGCCGGTAACGCACCCTGTAAAAACTGTTGTGCAGGCTATCGGCAGCCTGAGTGTCGTTTCCGAAGCCATAGAAGTTCCGCTGGAACTGCGGCCCCTGCAACAGCGCATACAGGTTCAGATTCCACTTATCTATTACATCGCGGATATCGGCTGTGTATTTAATGTTAAACGACTTGGTAAGAAAAGCAAAGTTGGCTTCTAAGAGATGTTCTGAGGCATAAGGCGTTTTTCGGAATTTTTGTGTTCGCCGCAGCACACCCGCACCCAAGAACAGCCCATCGTCTACGTTATACTGTGCCGACAGCCTTGGCCCAATGTAAGGCAGCTGAAAATTGGCGCGGTCGTAGGTGTTAACGTCGGTTGTAATGGCCGTTTTATCTTTTGTTTCCTGGCCGAACCGGAATGTGTTTCCTTCTTTGGTATCATACACGACGGTATGCTTCTTCAGCCCGCTTACATAAGACTCATCGCTGATGCTATCTTCTCCTCTTCCGCCAATTATGCGCACCACAATGGCTTTGTTTACATTACCGGTTACTTCAAACCTGTCTAGCCCCCCTAAGCCGTAAAGGCGGATCTCCTGGGTTTCGTTGGTAAAAAATGTGCGGGTAAAGAGCGTATCCCTGATGTCGCCTTCCTTCTTGATTTTGAAAACCGTCAATTTGGTTTCGTCATCGTTGAGGCGCTCCACAATAAAGTGCTCGTGCTTGTCGCTGCCAGCCACATCTACCACCTGCGAAATGTGCTCGTAATATTTTTCGGCCACCTGTGGTAGCTGCTCGCGCCGCGATCGGAGTTTGGCTGCTATCTCAGGGCCTGACAAAGCGCGGATGCTTTCCGGGAAACGCTTTACGGCTTCTTCTATCACACTGTCTGTTACCTGCACTCTTATTTCTTCCGCCATTTGTATCCACTCGGCCCGGGTAACACTTGGCGTAAAAGTACGATCTAGGGTAAGGCCACTCAGGCCAAGGCCTACCACATCATGAAAATCGTAATCGAAGTTTTGGATATGGCGTACGCCCCACTTGCGGGTGGCCAGCCAGGGCAATATACCATCAGCCTTAAAAAACACCTGGTCCCGGTCTTCGGGCACCGGACTGTAGCGCACCTGGTTGCCGTTTTTGTCTTCTTTCCAGCGCCACTGCCCCTCATGCCTGTCCCAGTCGCCAATAAGCATATCGAAGAGGCGGGCGCGGGCGAAAGCTTGCTCATCTACGCGGTTGTCGTTGTCTTTTTCCACCTCCCGCAGCACTTTGTCAGTGCCGACCAGGTTTTCGGCGTTTCCAAGGCTGGCTACGTCTTCGTGGTTCTCATCGGGATCTTCTTCCAGAAAGGCCATTGTGTTCCCGAACTCATCTATATATTGCCGCAAATAAGGGGTGTTGGGAATGTACACCAGCTTAGGGTTGGTATGGAATACACCTGCGGCATTGGCCAGAGGAGGTACTGCCAACGCACCATACGGGTGTTGCCCCGAAATCTGATCTTGCAGCAGCGCCTTGGCGGCTGTTTCGCGGAGATACTCCGGCAGCGCATTGGTGGGGTCTTTATCTACGGTGCGCAGGGTGTATTCCTGGGCATCGGGGTTCCGCACCTTCAGCGAAGCAGTTTGCTTTCCGCCTCCTTTCTGGTAAGGTGTAAGTCCGTTGAGCTCGTTTTTCATATCGAGCAAGGGCACCTCTACCGGCGTTCCCCACTCTTTCCGGTAATGGCCGCCTAAAAACTTCCTCCGGATTTTGGTAGTAAGGTAGTCTTGGTTAGCTGCCACAGTAATGGTGCTGTCGGCATAGTTGATAGTATCTTCTACCAAAGGTTCTTCCGGGCGGGGCTTTTTGGCATAGAGCGGGGTACGGAACGAAATATGACCTGTTTCACCATCTCCTTCAGGCACCCAAAACTCCGTCCAGACTTCTCCGTTTTCGTAATAGAGCACCTTTGCAAAGCCCTTCACCTCCTGCAGGTAACTGGCCCCGCCTCCGGGTTTTACAAACTGTGTTTTGCACCCAGAACCGCTTAGGATGTGCGGAAGCTTACCGAGCTTTGCATATTCCAGTGCATGCTCATGCCCTGCTGCATACACAATGTTATCATACTTCTCAAAAATGGCCATAAGCCCTTGTATGTAGGCCTGGTACCGGGGGTGCGGCGTGTCCTGCAGAATACCACCATATTTTCGGGCAAATGGATAGATTGACCCAATTACCGGCAGGGGCATGTACATCCAGTCGCGGAGCATCGTGAGCGGGAAAATATGATCTTTCAAGGTAAAGAAGCCGCCATGTGCACCACGGGCGAGTAAGGGATGGTGCGCCACTACCATTATATCGCTGCCGCTGTTTTTTTCTATGATATCTTCCAGCTGTATTAAAAAGTCTACTTCTGTACCAGCCTGGCAGGCACTGTTGGAGCCATAGGGCCTATCGAAAGGGTGGAGCCACCATTCGGAGTCGATGGCGATAAGTACCAGGTCATCGCTGATTTTAACTTCGTAGGGGCCGGGGCAGCCGTTGCCCGGCACATAAAAATCGCCGCCACTCACAATGTTCTCTTCTGTAAGGTAGGTATTTACATACACCTGCTCCCGCATTACAGCTTCCATGCCACCTCGCCCACTATGGTTCCAGTCGTGGTTACCCGGAATCATATACTTTTCGCCAGGGTAGCCTCTGAGAATATCGAGTTGGGCATTTAGTCTTTTTTCAGATATTTCGCGATCGCTCCTTCCTTCTTCCGGCAAGCCGTTGTGGTATACATTATCCCCCAGAAAAATAGTGGCACTTTTGGCGCCAGCTTCTTCCATTTGTTTGCGCATCAGTATAAGCGAGGGTTCTCCTTTCTCCAGGTCTGGCGCGCCCACATCGCCTATCAAAAAAACCGTGTACTGGAGTTTGTTGTTAGGATCTGGTTCGGTTTGTGCCCAATCTACGACATCGCGGCTAAACCAGACTTTATTTGAGGCACAGGCCGACAGGAAAAAGACAAGAGCTAGTGTAAACAACCAGCGTGTAGACACAGTGTAGTAAGTATGCTTCATATAAATGATCAAACAAATCGTGCCTGTAGAGCCACGTGTAGGTCCAGGCAATCTATAGGCTGCTTCTCTAAGCTGTACGGCAGGGCACCTACAGGCGAGTAACTTTCTATTGGAAATTTAGCTGATTGCATAGTTATAGTCGGTAATAATGTTTTACTGGAGCATAGCAAAAGTGCCGCTGGCACCACACGACTGGAATTGATAAACGATAAGAAACAGGATTTAGTTATTGCCTCTTTTGAGACATCGCGCCCCCCTTAAAACCCCTGCTTCCTTTTATGACCCAAAGCCTCCGGAAGGGCATTTTCATTAGCAGAATTTGGTTGCTGAATGGAGGAATTTTGATTGAGTGATTGAGAAAAAGACACAAACTGCCATCCTGTAAATCCTGATTTCTTAAAAGGGCTTGTGTACTGAGTTTCTAAAAAGCCTCCGGAAGGCCGTTTTCATTTAAATAATTTTATTGCTGGTTATTAGTTGCTGATTATTTAAGGTTCTATGGTTTAACTAATTCCCGCGCCAGTCATGCAACATGCTGCCAGTGTGCCTGGGTCGGGCAGTGGCAGAAAATGGTACCTGGTTTTATGAGCTTGTTAACTAAAAGTGCCATTTACCGTAACCGCAAATTACATTAGCTGCATAAAAAAGCACCACCTTCTATATCTGCTTTGCTAATAAGATGCAGCCATGCTCCTCTATACCAAAGCAGTTTTAAAAACCTATATGGAGAATTACACTATCATAGATCAAGCAAAGGAATATGTTTCAAAGCTTTTTCAGGAAAAACTTTCTAAAAAGCTGGTATACCATAATTATAAACACACCTTCGAAACAGCAAACGAGGCATTGCAATTAGGGCAACTGCATGAGCTTAGTTCAGAGGAATTACAGGACCTCGTGTTAGCCGCCTGGTTTCATGACACAGGCTACATCAATACGTACCAGGATCATGAAGAAGAAAGCATAAGACTGGCCTCACAGTGGCTCGAGGAGCAGCAGTATCCTGTCGAGCGAATTCAGCAGATTAATGCCTGTATATTGGCTACCAAGCATGGCAGAGAACCTAAAACGTTACTAGAGCAGATTTTGGTAGACGCAGACCTTTCGAATATTGGGAAGCCTACTTTTTTTGCTACGGCAGAGTTGCTCCGCGTGGAGTGGGAAATTTTTCTGGACAAGTTTTTCACAGACCGGGAGTGGGCACAGTTCCAGATCGATTTCCTGCTTACCACCACCTTTTATACAGCTGCAGCACAAGGTAAATTTGCCAATCAGCTTGGGCTAAACATACAGGAGCAACGAAATTACTTAAACAATGAAGTAAAGAAACAGAAAAAGCAAGAAAAAAAATACCGCGAAACACTGGCCCAGCCCAAAAGAGGCATCGAGACCATGTTCCGCAACACGTACCGCACGCACCTAAGCTTAAGTGCAATCGCTGATAACAAGGCTAACATGATGATCAGCCTTAACGCCATTATTATGTCGGTTATTATTACCTACATAAGCGCCAAATCTTCTGTTATCGGTACAGAGTTTGCGCAGCATCGCATCCTGATCATACCAGTAGGCATGCTACTGCTGACAACCCTTGGCTCTATTATATTTGCCATCATATCGGCCCAGCCAGAAGTAACGAGCTTTTCGATGAGTAAAAATAAAATGAAGAACAGAGATGTAAACCTGCTCTTCTTTGGAAATTTTACGAACCTATCGCTGGAAGATTTCCAACAAGGAATGCACGAAATCATGCGCGATAAGAAATCGCTGTACACCAATATGATTACCGATATCTATTACCTGGGGGAAGTGCTGAACCGCAAGTATAAAATTCTGCGCGTATCTTACACTATTTTTATGGTTGGGTTGGTGTTTACGGTTATAGCCTTCAGCATTGCCATGGCATATTATTAATATATGTTGCGTAATACTCTGACATTATAGGATAAAGGACCTATATTACATAAGCCCCCTCCCCTTTTGGCCACTGGCACTTGTTTTAGGAAGATTTGTAACCCAAATTTGTTTTTTGAACAAGCAAGTATATTTAGCCATGTAGTTCAATGGGTAAAATAGAAGTGAAATAAACTTAATGACCGCATTTCATTCAAAAACAAAAGTACACCGCCAATTCCAAATTTGTGGATATCATAAATTGCAAAACACATTAAGCAGGATGATCTTCATGATGATCATCCCTTGACAATGCACCAAAGAGGTTCAGAATAGTGATAGCGGCTACAATCGAAAGCACCTTTTTCCCAAAGGCTGATGTTTTAAGCTACAACAGTATGAACAACAGCACTCGGAATATAAAGCAAATCGCAGAGTCACTCAGAATATCATTTCAACTAAAAAGAAGAGTGTTAGCCTAGTTGGCTGAAAAGGTTAAAGTAAGAAATTGTATTAAACCTGATTTTTAACCGAAACTTAAGTACTGCTCCTGCCGCTATAAGGTTCGGTGACCAGGTTAGAGTCGAGAACCTCAGCATAATTAAACTTACCGTAAGCATGATGACACATAAAAATCACCAAAAAGCCACCTCACATGATTATCTTTAAGAATGGCTTTGTAACGCTGGAATATGCACCAGCTTCAGATATACTCTCATTTGAGATGCCGAATGTGGATGATATTGTGATGCCGGAGATGAAGCGCAGCTTAACAATTATTGTGGAGCACGTACGGAACTACGATGTAAAACGCATTTTACTGGATGCAAGACAAACATGTGTATTGGTGGATGATAACAGCTACGCACAGATTATTTCTGATTTTTATCGTGACATGATGGCAACCCGGGTCCAGAAAATAGCACGCCTCATTACGCCCGATTCAATTAGGGAAAGAGTTGTTAAAAAGCTTTTAGACAATACAAATCTTTCCATAGAGGTCCAGTGGTTCACTGAGGTTGGCTCTGCTGTCGAGTGGCTGAAGAGTGGTGTCTTATCAAAGGCTCAGCCTCAATCTGTCCCATTTTAATAAAATATTACCAAACTGCTCACCTTGTATTTAGTGCTACTTACCCCATGGAGAATATTAAGACCACAGAAGATAAAATGCATGGTTCTATTTTCGCTCTGCTGAAGCGTTTTGTAGAATCCTCATATGATTTCAGTACCTGGATAAGATTACTTGAAGCAGCAGGCTTGGAAGGTGCTTCCTACCAGATGCAAGAGATGTACCCAACCAAAGAATTGTTAGCCATTGTAGATAAGGCTTCTGAAGCAACTGGTATGCCGACCTATTCCATAATGGAACAGTTTGGAGAGTTCCTAGTACCAGACCTACTCTTAATCTACAGTAAGTATGTAAACCCTAATTGGCGCACGTATGAGATGCTGTTGCACACAGAATGCTCCATGCATAGCGCAGTAAAAAAACTAGATGACAGGACAGACCCTCCCATGCTGCTGGTAACAAAGAAAGGCAGCGGGCAGTTGATTGTTGATTATCACTCCAAACGTAGAATGTCGGGAGTTGCCGTTGGCATTATTAAAGGTATTGCAAAGTATTACAATGAGAGCGACACGGTACTAGTAACACGCCTGACTTCACCTGATGAAGAAAGGGTGCAGATTCAGGTTGACTTTCTGAGTTGATGTTGCCAATGATAAGGTAAGAAAGTTAATCTGTATCTGCTGTATGTTTTCTTTGGTTACCTGCATGAAGGCATCCAGCACAAATCATGAACATAATTCAGGTGTTACGCTTACCCTTTTAGATTCATAACCTGAAAGCACTTTGACTTTGAAGAAAAAAACATTTGTGGAATACCTGTTATCCCCAACATTGAAGACGAGCGACTGCCAAAGCTGCGCAGCCTACCTATTTTAGACACCTCCGAAGAGAGCGGCACCCTCAATAACACTGCTGTCATTGCCTCCTGAATGTTTTATGTAGCTA
Source organism: Pontibacter sp. 13R65 (assembly GCF_047525655.1). Classification (NCBI taxonomy): domain Bacteria; kingdom Pseudomonadati; phylum Bacteroidota; class Cytophagia; order Cytophagales; family Hymenobacteraceae; genus Pontibacter; species Pontibacter sp. 13R65. The sequence continues at coordinate 25,589 of NZ_JBLIQL010000007.1, read as the reverse complement.
TAGCGTTGGCGAATTTTGAAAAAGGCCTATATGATCACTTAAGGCCGTTTGGGAGTGGGTGGCTCAACTGAAGTAAGCAGGAATGGAACCTGTGTTAGGCAGTTGTACTGAGGAGTAATGTTACCCGTTTCCAGAGTGCCAGAGAGGAACTCTGCCTGCTTGCTAATTCTATGGTAACTGGCAATTTTACTTGCAATCCTGTGCCACCGCTCCTCTAACCACATCTGATGGCTATAACACCTGGGTACGTGGCCGAAGAAGTTCTTTGAAACAGACCATAACATGCTAGTAAGCCTTGCTTCTATTATAATGGTTGATGGAGAGAATGCGTAGGCAAGCTGTATAATAGCAAAAGTTTTGTTGATTATCATTCAACAGAACGCAACCAAGCTTCAGCTGCTGCATCTTCCTCAAAAATTCTTATCTCTAAATCCTTATCAATACGTTGTATCAGGTTTTCGATGGTAAAGGTGGCATAAATACTTGTAGGAAGAACCTGCGCCAGGTAACGTAAGCCTGCGTCTTTCATGAGAGGAGTCCATGTATCCTCTGCCCAATCAAGTGCCATATCCCAAGAGCCGACTACATTTTTGTTGCTATTCAATAGCTTAGAGCAAGGATTTTCCTTTATCATTTCCAGCAACTTGTAGCCCCCTTCCTTAACAGTCTCCACAGATTGTACACCTAACCACTGGGCATATAAAATAGAACCATTATTTATTCTTTTGGCTTTGAAAAACACATCGCCAAATACTTTCTTTAATTCAACCTGCTGTTCCATTTTTTAAAATTCATCGTCCTCGCATCCGAAGAAATAGATAACAATAATGACTCTATTTATTTATTGAATGCTGCCGCAACCAAGCTTTAGCACTGGCTTTATCTCCAAATACCTTAACCTCAAATGCTTTATTGTTAGCGAAAAAATTTGAAGCCGTTGCCCCTGCAAAAGTTTCAGGTGAAGTGATCATGGCAAAGTGTTTTATTCCAGCAGCAGCTGCCTGTGATGCCCATTCGTTTACAACCCAATCAAGAGAATGGTCCCAACTTCCAAGAACTTCGCTTGTATCGTTAAGTACACAACTGAACCCTACGTCCTTTACCGCTTTTGTATAAGCGAAAGCACCTGCTTTAATATTGTCCTGTGTCAGATAACCAACCCAATTGGTAGATACCCACCTGTTCTCAGTGTCTACGGTTATAGTGATAAATACTTTTCCAAAAATATTTTTAAGTTCTTGCCTCATGCACTAAAAAGTGATTTGTGTATTAATTGGTGCAAATGTCTGAGAAAATAAGGTATAATAGCAACTAAATGTACAATTCTTCATCTTCTTTCTTTGGGCTTCGCTCATTCCTTACGTCAACAGAAATGCGTTTTACCAGCCTCAACACCATTTCATTCATTACATTTTCAGCTTCTTTTTTAGTATCTCTTTCTGCTTCTTATCAATAAAGTGCTATCAATATAGGGCTTTTCGTCCAAACTCCCTTATTTGTATTTTATAATTTCCAAACATCAGATGCTGCAAGTTTTATTTTTTCCAAAATTTAAATCTTACTCTACTAAAAATGTTAGAATTTTAATACATCTGTTTTTCAATCTATATACTGCAGGCCCAGCAGACATTTGTGCAGTAATGTACATCCTTCAACGCTACTTTCATTCCAGTGCCTAACTGTTTACTTTATCTTAATACTGATAGAAGTAGACTTCTACCTACCGTTTTCTTAATGTTTATAAAAGCAGTAGTATCTACTGCGTACTTTACCCGTAATACAGCTTTGTATGATAAGTTCATTAATGTTATCTTTGCTCCAACAAGAAGCAGCTTAAATATTTTAAAGTGTAAAATATTTTAAAATACAAACGCTAAAATCAGGAATAAAATAATATTTAGTAAGGCCACGTAGTTCAACGGATAGAATAGAAGTTTCCTAAACTTTAGATCTGGGTTCGATTCCCGGCGCGGCCACATTTCCTCTCATAACATATAGCAGCAATATCATACTTCTTGAACTCATTGCTGGTTCCAGTATAATTTCACCAATTCACATCTTATTTTAAGCCACCTTCTTTCTCTCTTTTTTATTTTTTATGTATTTTATCTAACTCTTAATTTTTAGGGTTTGAGCAAGTGCCTGTATAAAAAGTGGAGCTTTAAGATTATCTTTTTATGTATTTGGTTAAAATTAAGCAGTTACCCTCTAATGATCCGGACCCCTTTTGTAGTTAAATGTATTTTAGAAGCTAGTATAGATGAGACACGATACGTTTTATCTATTTTTTTGTTACAAGAGGGAATTAATTCTTTGTATTCATGTTATATTCTAACAAACAACCCTATTGGCGATGATAATACCCAATAACTTAATAAGGCTGGAATATAACCCCGTTACAGATATTTTGGTGGTTGAATGGCCAGACATCTATAGCTACACCATTAGCGAAGCAAACCACACCTTGCAGGCTATTATAAATGCCATTAAGCATTATGATGTAAAAAAGCTTCTCATCGATGGCAGAAGAACCATTATTGGGATCCCACAATCAGAGTATGAAATTATTCTTCAGAATTTTAGCCGGGAATTGAAGGATAGTCGATTAAAAATGGTTGCCAGAATTGAAAGCGAAAACGCAACAAAAGAGCTTCAGATGAAGCAATTAACCAGTTCATTTAAACAGAAAGCAACTATCGATTACCAAAGCTTTGCCTCGGTTTCTGAAGCTTTAGCCTGGCTCGAAATAAACTAAGACAACATTACTGCTTTATTTTAAGCTTTCTTTTGCAGCTCTCCTTAATCGAGAGCTTTTTTTGTGCACGTATATTGCTGTTCCACTCCCTATTCTGTTAGCCTATGGTGATGCTGTGTTCGAAAGGTGTTAACCCTGTAAGGTATACATGCATGCCTTTAGTGCGCAAGGTTCCGAAATGCGAGCTATACATTTCACCATCCAAGCCTCTTAATCGCTTATGAGCGAGCGTTCCTGGACCAAAGGTGATGGTATTCTGGCCAAATTGGTACTGCCCCGTGCCCTTCTCCAGAAAATGATTCTCCGGATCCTCTTCTGAGACTGTTACACCAGATAGCTTGCCTCCTTCCAGAAAACAGAGCTCTATGGTCACCGGCACATTTTCAGAACCCTTTACCTGAAAGGACACTTGGTTTTTGCCATTACTTTCCGTTACTGTTATAGTTGTTTCCAGTGTTTTCAAATTACTAACCGGCCTGTTTTCGAAATCCATTTTGTTCCAGAAACGTCCGTCTATGCTCTGCGAAAGTTTATAATCGCCGTCTGCTTTTCTTAGTTCTGTTGCCAACGGCTGATAATACGGTACCTCCAGCTTTTTGGAAAGCACGTAAGCGTTGCCTACTTTTTTAAGGCCTTCGCTCCTGAAATATCCGGTACTAAAGAAGCCTGTGGAAAGGCGCATATATTTTAAGATGGCCTCTCCTTTCCTGAAGGAGAAAAAATTAGGGCTTGTTGAACGGCCCGAAGCAATCACCAAAGGCCAGTCTACGCCGCCAAAGAGCGTGGTGGTGGTGTCTCCGCGACGAATCCTCGCCAAATTAGAAGTTGTAAAAAGCTTTTCGTACGTTACAGGAGGCGCAGTTGGTGCTGGCATCTCTTTTTTCAGGAGTGGGTCTTCCAAAAAGTAAAACAATGATTGTGTGAGAACATGTTCTTCAAAACCTTTTACCTGTTCAATTAGAGTGGCAATGGCGGCAAACTCTGTATTGTTGTCGCGGTTGGCCAGGTAGCGGTAATGATGGTAGTACTCCCAAATTGGCACGCTTCCAAACTGATCCTGTCTTCGGGAATCAGTTGTAACCAAGTCACCGTTAGGCTCCATATAAAAATAGGTCATGGCCAGGTTCTTCCGCACAGGCTCCAGTAAATCGGGCATGTTCAGCAGACGAGCCATTGTAATAAAAGACCGATCAATTACCTCCGAATAAGTTCTGCTCCGTTCCAGGTAATGACCATCTTTATCTATAAAAACGCCTTCGGCTAACCAATCATTTATCCGGTTCACATATTTCTGGTCAGGATAAAGCGCATTTATACGAGCCAGTGCCGAAGATACTACCCATCGGTGATTAGGCGTATGAACCCCGCCTGTGGCTAAGGCATCTCCTGCTTTGGTTAAAAACTTTTTGGCATCGGCTTTTACCTCTGTCAATAGTTTGGCTTTATTCTTTAATAGAAGAGAAGTAGCAACGCATAGTGGTTCTAAGATAAAGGCAGTATCTGGCGGCGACCCGAGGTTACCTATATCGAGGTTACCATCCGGCCCCTGCACCTTTAATAGGAACTTCAGAATGCGGCTCATGCCAGGCACTAAGGCAGCACTCTTGTAATAGCCAGATTCAGGAGCGCTATAAGATGCCGCCAAGTTTGCAAAATCGTAGCCAAGACTTCTTTTAAGCACCTGTATTTCTGCCTGCAACGACTCTAGTATGGTGGCCACTTTTTGGTCGTTAGCAGCAACTATACGTGTATAAATATTCTCCTTTGGTAGGTTTTCAGCCTTAGCAAAAACTGCAGTTCCTGCTAACAAACTGCTGCTGAAAGGAGGCAGCATAGCAAGGGCACTTAAACTTAACGACTGCATTAAAAAAGTTTGGCGGCTTATTTTGCTCATAATTAAGGTGCTTGATTAATTCAATTACTGTGTTAGATAATGTAATGTATTCAGGCGCCTCTTACCTTTACTGCACCAGAGCAGAGAAGCTGGAGAGGCTAAAACAACTAAAATGGTTCAGCTTTTGGCCGACTTCTTACCGATCTGAATCCAGAAGCTCTTTCTGCAAAGAGGTGCGGTACAAAACTTTACCTGTGTGCGAGATGGCATGTACTACAATTTCTTTTGAATTAACAGAGAACAAAAGAAAGCCATATTCCTTAGCAGAAAACTTGCTGTAGTCTAACTTGCCCACCTGCGTAGCTTCTGAGGCAGACCCAGACACAAAATGATGGATTTCTCCTGCTGGTTGCAAGTGCTGCAGACTATGGTCATGGCCTGCCAGGTAAGCATCTACATTGTTGTTATTGAGGAGGCTTTTAAGTGATCGGCGAACAGCTCTTGTATCGTAGCCTTCCCTCCTTTTGTCGCTGGCTGTATATAAGGGATGATGCCCGACTACCAGGTTCCATTTAACCGTCTCTTCCTTTTGCGACAGCACTTGTTGGAGCCACTGCTTTTGTGCGGTACTGTCCTGGGTTTGTACATTGGGGCCATACTCCAGATTGCTGTAAAACTCTGGAATCAACGGGTTGGTATCGATAAAGGAGATCTGGATTTTTTCGCCGGATCCATCTGCTAACGCAAAGGTTTTGGAGAAATACCGGCCGGGCATCTCCCACCGGCGGCTCACTTTAGAGTAGGCTACCTGAGCATCAGGGTCACCCATGTAGTCGTGGTTGCCTAATACCGAGAACCATTCCCTTTGTAACGGAAAGTGCTTGTAAATATCTTCAAAAGAATACTGCCAGTGCGGGTCAAGGGTGCTTGCCACACCTTTGGGATAAAAGTTATCGCCGGTGCTTATAAAGAACCGCACGGAAACCTCTTTGGCGGTTTTGGCCATTTGTTCTGCTACCTGAAGTTGGTGATCATCTCCGTAGCGGCCCCAGTCACCTAATGCTATAAAATTCAGTGAATTGGGAGGTATGTTAAGTTTTTTACTTTTTTTCGACTGCCCCTGCCCCACGCCAGGCAATAGCAGCATGTAACATATAAACGAGAGAATAATTACCAGCTGTTTTGCAGACAAAAACATGCTTTTCATAAATTTTTAAAATTTGTAAGGTAGTATAATAGCGCTTTGCTTCACCAAAGAAAGTTATTAATTCTTTAGTTTGTGCTTGTCTGCTTCTTTTCCTCCTATGAGCACGCACTAATACTGCATCTTTTTAAAATAGCCTAAAGACGTCGCTTTATCTGCTCCCTATTATACTATATACTATAGTGAAATGGAGCCCGATTTAAGTAAAACCAGGCTCCATCGTTTAGTAGGCAATAAAAACTATTGTGTTAGTACCCTGTGTTTTGGGCAATGCTGCCGCCGCTTACGTTTACTTCGCTCTGCGGTATTGGCCTGTACAGGTGTTTGGCCTCAATGGCTTTGTTCAGCGCTGCATGCGGGTTATAAGCTAGCACGCGCTCCTGTAAGGTACCAGTTCTCTTCAGGCTCATCCAGCGGCTCTCTTCGCCGGCAAGCTCTCTTGCGCTTTCGTTCAGGATGGCATGTATATCTACCTGCTCTGGTGCTAACATAGTAGTTAAGCCTGCTCTAGCCCGGAGTGCGTTTACATGACCAGCAGCAGCAGTGGCGTTACCAGCTTTTAAGTAAGCTTCTGCTGCCAATAGTCTTGTTTCGCCGGCCCTGAAGATATAAGCGTCTCTCTTACCTTCCGGATCAATGCCTGGGTTTGTGTAGGCTACGCCTGGGTCATCGAACTTCTTGAACATAGGGTACTGCACAATGGTCACACCATTTGGCGTGAAATACTCGCCAGGGTTTACAACAGTGTATTTCTTAGTTCTCTTTTTCTCAGCTGACCAGGCTACTTTCGGGAAGTACACAGTGGTATCTCCTGCTAAAATACTCCCATCGTTGCTATCTACTTCCGCATACAGTACGCGTCTGATAGTAGCATCTTCGCGTTTGTCGCCTTGCTCAAAGTTCTGGTAGAAAAATGGAGTTGGTGCAGGTCCTAATCCTCTATGGTACAAGGTAGATCTTACCATGCCAGGATAGGCATCATACATAAACTTAAACATGAGATGTCTGAAATTACCTGCCCCTCTCGATACAGGGTTTGTGCCATATAACATCGAGAAGATTACTTCCGAATTGCGCTGGTTCTCAATAGAGAATAAGGAAGCAAAATCAGTTACGAGCGGGTGGTTAGCTATTACGATCTCTGCTAAAGCAGCTGCATCTGTAAAGTCGCTGCTGCCTGCAAAAGGTTTGTACCCCCTGGTGAGCAATACTTTTGCCTTCAGGTGCCTCACCGCATCTTTTGAAACCCTGCCAAATTGAGCCGGTTGTTCGTCTACAGTTGCCAGTGCTTCGTCCAGGTCAGATAAAATCTGGGCGTACACTGCTTCTTCAGGGGCTCTTGAAAATTCTGTTTGCGCAGTTCGTATCTCGTTCAGCACCAATGGCACCGGACCAAATTGTTCCACCAGGTTAAAGTAAGAGAAGGCACGCATAAATTTGACCTCACCCAGGCCTCTTGCCTTGTCTTCAGCCGAAAGCCCTACTATGTTATCGGCCCGGTTTATAGTTACGTTGGCGGCTCCTATCACATAGTAATAGTTAGACCAGTAAATGGGCACAGCCCAGTTCACTGATGTTAGATTGACATAATCGTTTAAATCGTTTATGCCATTAATAACTTCACCACGGGTATAAATGTCGGTACCTAACTGGTCCAGCTCGAAAAAAGAGGTAGCAGGCCGCATTCTGTTATATACGTTGGCCACCAACTGGTCAAACCCTTTCGGATCGTTAAAGATGATGGTATCTGTTAACGACTGTCGGTTTTCTTCTTCAAGGAAATCTTTGCAACCTGTTACAGAGCCCATTGTTAAAAGCGCAAACAACAGGACTTTATATCTATTTCTGATTTTCATTTTTTTAATCGTTAAAAGCTAACATTTACACCACCCATCAAAACTCTCGACATGAGCCCGGCGCCCCAGCTATTTCTGGCTGCGTTTTCAGGATCCCAACCTTCGTAATTGGTGAAAACAAATGGATTCTGGGCAGTGGCATATATTCTCAAGCGCTTCATCTTCATAAAACTGATGGCTGATTCCGGCAAGCTGTACCCCAATGTAATGTATCCTACCTTCACATAAGAAACATCTTTGAATAGCAATGATTCTGTCCAGGGACCAGAGTTTCCTGGTTGATACCATTCATTAGAAGGGTTCTCCGGAGTCCAGTAGTTGGTTTTTAAACCATTAAATCGAGCTGGTGCAGCATGTCCGTCCCAAGCATGCGATCTATGGAAGTAACTGAAGGAGGTGGCTCCTTGTGCTGTATGAACAAAGAAAGAAAAGTCGATATTCTTGTAGTTGATGGTGTTGGTGATGCCACCTGTCCATTTAGGCATGTTAGCGCCAACTACGGTACGGTCTTTTGCATCGATTACGCCATCATTGTTTATATCTTTCACTTTTACCTGGCCGGGTTGCTGCCCGTAGGCACGTGCCTGATCTACTTCGTCCAGTTGCCAGATGCCATCATACACCCAAGTAAAGCCTGATCCTACAGGTTGACCGATTCTGTGTGCATAAGGAGCATCCAAAACACCAAACTGAATTTCCTCCAGGTCGCCGTATAGTTTTGTTACTTCGTTTCTGTTAGCAGCAAAATTAAGAGAGGTTTTCCAGGTGAAATCCGGTCTGGCTATGTTTACAGAAGTTAACCCGAATTCAACCCCTTTATTCACAGCCTCGCCTACGTTTTCGAAAACACCGCTATAACCAGTTACAGTTGGTACAGGGCGGTAGAAAATGATACCAGTGTTTTTTCGGTTATAGATATCTAATGAACCGTAAATCCTGTTTTGTAAGAACCCGAAGTCCAGGCCAAAGTTAAATTCTTTCGTTTTCTCCCAGGTCAGGTTCTGGTTAGCCAGGTTGGTGATAAAGGCGGTCTGCACTACCTGGTCGCCAAGGTTGGTAAAACCACTTCCGATCAGGGATTGAGAGCCAAGCGGTACAAGTCCACCGCCGCCGCCGTTGTTACCGGTTTGCCCGTAGCTAAAGCGAGCCTTCAGGTCGTAGAACAGGTTGTTGTTAACCAGGAAATTCTCGTCTTTGATTCTCCAGGCGAAAGCCGCTGATGGGAAAAATGCCCATTTGTTTTGCGCAGACAGAATAGAGGAGCCGTCGTAGCGGCCAGTGAACGTAAAGAGGTATTTCTTCTTGAAGTTATAGTTAATACGGCCAGTATAAGACTCCAGTGTCTGCTTGGATAAGCTACCTCCTACCGATTGAATAATTGAGCCAGCATCTATGTTATAGAAGCTGAACGCATCTGTCGAGAAATTTCTACGCTGCATGTCGTAGCTCTCATACCGGTCTAGAAACCGTGAGTACACGAAGGTGGCGTTCAGCACATTGTCTTCATTCATCTCCAGGTTATAATTTATGATATTATCCCAGGTGTAAGACATGCGGTTTCTATTGATCACTTCGGCGCGTGTGTTGCTGGCCAGGCCACTAGTGGCTTTAGAAAATTGGCCTCTGTATTCACCGAAGCGAGAAAATTCGAGGTTTGGTGAGAAGGTTGAGGTAAACTTTAGGTTATCGGTTGGGCTGATGATCAGGGAAAGATTACTTAAATAGTTCAGGGCTTTGGTTTCAAGGAATGCATTCGCAGGCTCAAATAGAGGGTTGGTAATAAAAGTTTCGCCCTGCAATGGGAAGAACTCTGGTTCTCCGTTTTCGTCGAAAGCTGAGCCAGTTGGACGTAATCTGTAGGCGCTTCTCAAGCCTTCGCGGCTGCCTTCGTTTCTGGTAGAAAAGGAAGCGTAGTTGCTAAAACCTACCGACACCAGTGATGAGAGCTTGCCATTAATATCGCCACGAAGGTTTATTCTCTCGTAATCTTCGCCCTCAAAGGTACCTTCGTCTTTGGTATAACCTACACCAAAACCATAGGTAGTATTATCAGAGCCTCCGCTAACGCCTATGGTATGATTTGTCTGAAATCCGCTTTTCACGATTAAGTCTACCCAATCGGCATACCTGTTGTTAGCAATATTCTCCTGCTCGTTTGGCCGCAGAAAATTGTTCAGCACCACATCGTTTCTGGTAAAAGCCAGGTTACCCGAAGCATAGTTCATGCCCACCACCGCATCGGTCATAAAATTAACAAACTCCGGCCCGTTAAATATTCTAGGAAGGTTGTAGGCCTGCCGCACTCCCACATAGTTATCGTATTGCACCGTCATGGGGCCTTTGCTGCCTCGTTTGGTCTGAATAATGATAACGCCATTACTACCCCTGGAGCCATAAATAGCTGTGGCAGAAGCATCTTTCAGCACGTCCATTCGCTCTATGTCACTCGGATTCAGGAAACTGATATCGTTTACGAAAATACCATCTACTACAAACAATGGATTTTGACCGGCACTAAAGCCCCCCTGGTCTACTGTTTGGTTTTGGTTAATGGTATTGGAACCTCTGATCCGGATGTTGAACCCACCTCCCGGTTTGTTATCGGCTGCCTGAATGTTTACACCCGGCACCTGCCCCTGAATAGCCTGGTAAGCGTTTACTTTGTTTGTCTGCTGAATTGCCTCGGCATCCATAGTTACAACCGAGCCTGTTAAATCTCTACGGTTCGTTTCGCCATAGCCTACCACCACCACTTCCTTCAAGGCAGCAACATCCTGGCTAAGCGCTATGTTAAACTTTACTTGGTTATTTACCGGCACCTTTTGTGTGGAGTACCCGATAGAGCTAAAAACCAGAATACCATCTGCAGGTGCCGATAAGGTGAAGTTACCATCTACATCCGAAATTGCTCCCTTAGTGGTGCCTTCTACCCGTATAGCAACTCCTGGCAGACCACTATTAGACCCGGCATCGGTAACCTTGCCGCTTATGGTTATATCGTTGGCAGTGGGCGCCTGCACAAACATCAGCGAAGCCCCATTACCAAGAGCAGCCGGCGCACCAGCCACAAAAGTACATGGCAGCATAATTCCGAAAAGAATTCGCCTACTAAACTGGAACCAGTATTTATTCTTCATAATATAATATTATTTAAGTAATAGACATGTTGTTAAAAACCAAAAAGCAAAGAATACAAGCGCGTCATATTCACCCAGGTGTAGCCAGGCAGAATAAATCTGACCAAAAGAACGTTTACTAATTAAAAGTGCATCTTCCTCAATATAGGCAGGTGCCGTATTCGGTTGCAGGACGCATATACCCGGCTAAGTGCCGGATACAGGCCTGCTAGTCAATAAAGCAAAAAAGGCTCAGGAAGGTCATTTCCATTATAATAATTTAATAATAATCAAAAGGAGGTTCTGGAGCAACATGTGCCAGCAATTAGAACTTGAGTGTTGCCGGAAGGTACTTGGCTACCAATTCTTTGTAATAAGGCTGAAGCTCTTTCCAGTTCGGTGGCACAGGGTTCTTTGAATATAAATCGTAAGGGTTAAAGAGCTTTACCCATTTAAACATGGCGTGATCGTGGCTATCCATTAAGTGCTCGTAGGCGTTTTCGCGGTGTTGCGGGTAAAATGAGTGGTAGCGCAGCATGTACAGCGCAGGCTCTGGCAGGTGATCTTTCAGCATCTGGTACACATACTCATCGTGCCCCCACGACATGTGCACGTTTCGTAATCCACAGTTTGGAGTATATACGCCATACTGGGTATTGTAGCGGCTATCGTGGTGGTCGGGGTTGTTCTCAAAAAATTCGGAGTAAACTATTTTATCAGAAAAAGCACAGCCTACCGGAAAGGTATCGCCTACTACAGCCCACTGCGGCTCCCCAAACAGACATAGGACTTTTCCCATATCATGCAGCAGCCCAACCAGTACCATCCAGTCGGGGTGACCATCGGTGCGTATGGCTTCGGAAGTTTGCAGGAGGTGCTGCATCTGATCTAGGTCAGTGTCAGGGTCTGAGTCATCTACCAACTGATTCAGAAAATCGAAGGCATCCCAGATGGGCATTTCCTTTTTGTCGAATTTTAAGAACTCCCGCTCCTTCTCCAGTACAAAGTTGTAGGTCTGGTAGGTATGGTTAAGTCTATAAAACTCTTTTACTGTATCTCTGGCCGGTGTTTCATAATCCCGGTACTTTTCTGTGGTTTTGCCTTTGGTGATAGATTCCGGGTCTGGATAGCGTTGGAGGAGGTCTTCTTCCCAAACGTCTAAGTTCTCCAACGGATTCTGATCGCCTTGCTGAGTGCTTTTCATTTAGACTTGAATTTAAGTTAAATACACGCTTTTAACTAATGTTAGTTAAAAGCAATTTGAATATTTATTCTTTAATAACAACAGGCACTGCTAACTTTATATGCGGAAACGTTTGCGTAACAAATTGGACATAGCTAGGATTTATACAATTGTCACACCTACCTGCTTTTCATTTGCAGTTTTATAGAACAAAGCGAGCTGTTGGAGAGGAGGTTAGTTAATAGCTACAGATTGTGGTTTGGGAGTTTATATTTTAAATGTAAAATCAAATAAAAATAATATTTTTAGGCAATTACCAGAATTGGGCATACTCGTCAATAATAATAAACACCTGTATTACAGGCAGATAAAGCAAGTTTCCGTTTTTATATGGAGAAAATAAATATTAAAAGCCTGGCAGAGGAGTTGAATCTTTCAATATCTACTGTATCGAGGGCGCTGCACGATAGCTACGAAATCAGCGCCGAAACAAAGAAACGAGTGGTAGAGCTGGCAACAAGGCTTAACTATGTGCCAAACCACCATGCAAGCAGCCTCAGGAGCAAAAAAAGTAAGATGATTGCAGTTGTTATTCCGGAAGTTGCCGACAGCTTTTTTGCCCAGGCCATTAACGGCATAGAATCTGTGGCGCAGGAAAACGGTTACCACGTGCTCATCTACCTAACGCACGAAAGTTTGCAGAAAGAACAGGCTATTCTGAAAGATTTCCAGTGCGGCAGGGTCGATGGGGTTCTCATGTCTATTTCGGCTGAGACAGCAGGGGCTGTGCACATAAAGGAGCTTATGGCGAAAGGCATTCCCCTGGTCTTTTTCGACAGGGCCTCCGACGAGGTGGAAACAGCAAGAATAACCACAGATGACTTTAAAAGCAGTTATACAGCCACACAACACCTCATAGAGAGCGGCTGCAAAAAAATAGCCTTACTCTCTGTTTCGGACTCGTTGTCGATTAGCAACGAAAGAATGGCAGGCTACAAGCAGGCCTTGCTGGATTATAAGATGCCTTCTAGCCCTGCTGACATTGTGCTGTGCACCCATAACGAGGAGCAGAATCTGCAGCACATGGTTAACCTGCTACAAAACAGCAATCGTCCTAATGGAATCATTGCCTCAGTAGAAAAGCTAACGACCTGTGTCTACCTGGCTTGCCACTCGCTGCAGCTATCTATCCCAAATGATGTGAAAGTTGTCAGCTTTTCCAACCTGCAGTCAGCGTTGCTGTTAAACCCCTCGCTCACCACCATCACACAGCCCGCTTTTGAGATGGGCCGAACCGCAGCCACTTTGATATTTAAATCTCTGAAAAATAAGAACTTCAACTTGAAAGGAGAGCGGGTGGTTATTCCGTCGAGGCTTGATATACGAAGTTCTTCAGTTGCTTGAGGAAATTAATGTAGGAAGTAAGGGTTTGGCTCCGGCTCTTTTAGCAACAGTTTGATGCGGTGCCCTTATGCTTTGGTGCTGGCGTTGTAACCGCTCCGATCGCTCACGGCCGCGGGGCCTCGTCCTTAGGCATCGCGCTGTGCAATTGAAGCTGCTCCTCGCTCCGCTGCGGGCTGCCTCCGGCACCGCAACAATTGCAAGGCGCTCAACCCAAGGACTGGTTTAGATTCGATAGCTTTCGCTGTTGGGGAAGAAGGTGGAGATGGTTCTTCGAAAGGCTGTTTTATTCAAAACTTGATTTATGATGAAGCCTAAACCTGAATTTATATAATGTCAGAGTGTGCAGGATGCGATAGCTTCAGGTATGTTACATAGTTGAAATTTAACTCCCTGACATTCTGAGAGGATCTTGTTGAAAAGGTGTATAAGCGTTGCCTATTCTGATTCGGGCAAATTACTCTAATGAAAAAGCTCTCTTTTAGCAAACATAATTCAACCTTAAACATATATCCATTGTCATCCCGAGCGTAGCCAAGGGAACTATAAAGTAAAGAGCGGTACCAGATAGTTTCCTCGACAAGTTCGGAATGATCATAGAGAAAGAAAGAAACAAAGGCAATAATCAGAATAGCCGCTGCTACCGAACCTAAACCAGTCTTTGGCTTGAGCCGCCTCGTGAGATCCGGTGCCGCCTTGGCGGCAGCCTGAGCGCGAGGGAAGGCAGGAGGGAACGCAGCGGCGATGGCCAAAGACGAGGCCTCGCGGCCGTGAGCGATCGGAGCCACTGCAATGTAACAACTAAGTAAGTTAGCATAGCGATAACTGCAGCTAAAAGAGCCGGAGCCCAAAATTTATGAACTGACCACAAATTATTCTAATGAAAATAGCCTTCCAGAGCCACTACGGACTCCAGAAGGCTATGGCTGGTAAAGAGTAGAATTGGTTAAGCAATCTTTCTTCAGCGGCAAACCAAATCAACTTACTCTGCTTTCTTAGAAGGAGGCACTTCTTTAGTACCCCATGTGGCAGAAGGTTTGGAATCCATTTGCAGCAGCAACTCACCTCCATTTACAATATCCTGGTGTTCTATCCAGGCTTTGGTCAGAGGTTTTCCGTTTAAAGTGGCCGACTTAATGTAAATGTTTTTGTCCGTCAGGTTTTTGGCTGTAATGATAAAGTCTTTCCCGTTTTCCTGGTGGAGCGTAGTTTGTTTGACCATAGGCGCATTTACCAGGTAATATAATTGACCTGCATTAGGAAATAAACCAATCGTATGAAATGCAAACCAGGAAGACATCGCCCCGGAGTCGTCGTTGCCGGGCAGGCCACTTCTGGAGCTGTTGTAGTGCCTGGTTATAATTTCCCTGATGCGTTTCGTGCTTAAGTCTGGCCTGCCGATCCAATGATAAAGGGTTGGGGTCAGGAAAGAAGGCTCATTTCCGACATTATAGTATTCTTTATCAAACAAAGTATCTAGACGCTTCTCGAAAGCAGCTGCACCTCCGGATTTCTGAATAAGCGTAGCGACATCGTGGGGTACGTAAAAGGAGTATTCCCAGGAGCTGGCTTCGTAGAAAAAGCCGCACCACCAGCACACACAGTTAGGCCAATCCTGCGCCAGGGGCGTGTATGGAATATAAGTTACCCGGCCGTTGCTCATATCACACTGAATACTGTCGATCCACTTTCCAGAGGGGTCTTTCGGCATAATAAAGCCAGTAGCACCATTGTCTGCAATGGGTCGCCAGAGGTTTTGCCAGTTATCCGATTGTTTCAGAAAACGATAATACTCGCCATTTCGGCCCAAGCCTTTTGCCACTACTGCCAGGCAATAATCGTTGTAAGCATATTCCAACGTACGGTTACCGGCACGTACAAACCTCGACGACACGTAGCCCAGGCTGTTATAATCAGTCAGGCCTCCCCTGCCTTCTTTCTCTTCGTTTCCGCCGGGAGGTATAGTAGCATCTTTGAGCATAGCCTGCAGCCCCAAGTGGTAGTTAATGCCTTTTACCCCTTTTACATAGGCATCTGCTATCAGTACTTCGCCATTGGAGCCACCCTGAGTGCGGCCGTTGCTGTTGCCGCTCCTGGCATCGGGCATATAGCCTTCGTGCTGGTAAATGTTCAGGAGCGCGTTCACAATGTCGGCTTGCCGCGATGGGGAAATAAGCGTGATGAGCGGATGAGAGGTGCGAAAGGTATCCCAGATGGCGTAAAAATCATCGTAGTAAGGCTGGGAGGAGTTCCAGAGCGGATTTTCACCTGTCCTGTCGACTGGCATCAGCATCGTGTGGTATAAGGCGGTGTAGAACATTTTTTTCTGATCTGCTGTAGCCGAGGCATCGATCTCCAGTCTTTTCAGCAGGTCTTCCCATCTTTGTTGCGTCTGCTTCAAGGTTTTGTCAAAACTCCAGGCAGGTACTTCATCGGCAATATTCTGCTTGGCTTTGAGCGAGCTGACAAACGAAATACCGATCTTCATCTGAATAACATCGGTCCCGGAATTATCGAAATACAGCAAAGCACCTGTTTTTTCACCGGAATCGAACTGCAGCTTTACATCTGACTGCACTTGATTCCCTTTAAAGGTGCTAAAGCTACTGAAAGGCTGCTCCAGCTGTGCATAAAAGTAAACGGTGTAAGCCGCTCCGTTATTCCAACCGCCGCTTATTCTGCTGTACCCTCTTATTTCTGTATCAGAAACTACTTCTACTTCCGAACCTACAAACTGCTGCGCCTCTCTTGCGTTCGGCACTGGCTTCTCCCCCAGAAACTCACCTGCATCTATCTTAATGGCCTTACGCCCCTTGTTACGGAAGGTGTAGCGGTGGTAGGCCACCTTGGGTGAAGCCGTTAGTTCAGCCAGTATATGATGCTTTTTCAGCAACACACTGTAATAGCCCGCTGTTGCTTTTTCCTGCTCCCGCAACGACTCCTGCTTTATCTGCTCAAAGTCGCCGGCAAAAGGCATGACTAATATATTTCCATATTTGGGGCCACCTCCGGTACCACTTACATGCACTTGGCTAAAGCCATACAAGGGTTTGGTCATATCAGGCGAATAGCCGCTGTTGGCATCTTTGTTTACATCCGGCCCAAGCTTTACCATTCCGAAAGGGCAGGATGGCCCTACAAACACATTTCCCTCTCCTTCTGAACCAATAAATGGATCTATGTAAGTATGGTATTTGGTCTGGGCGTGGCTTGTATGGCCGAAAAGGCTGCCAGTCCACAAACAGAAAAGGACAACAACGACTTTAAAAGGAACAGAATATCGCATTTGAATAATTTTCGGGTAGAGCATCTTATTTCAGGGTGTAGTTCTGAATGGCTTTTATCTTTCCAGGAAAAGCGGAGGCTCCTTCCAGATTGGTTATTTTTAAGGCGCTAACCGCATGAGCTTCCAGGGCATGTGCAAAATAGGCTGGAACGTTGGCTCCCCAACTCACCGAGCTGTTCCGGACCGTTATGCCAGTCGCTTTATCAAAGTAAAAACCAGATGTTCTGCCGCGTACCATTCCTTCTACATCGCTGGGGCGACGATCGTACACACCACCTGGATGATCTGTAATTTTGTTTATGCTGATATCGACCTGATCAAAAACGATATTAGATATTTTATCGGCCGACTCGCCGCTCACATAAATCCCATTCTCGCTCTGGCACTTTATGTTGCTGAAGTAAATGTTTTTTACTTCGCCCACGCGGCCTTCCCGCTGCCCTTTGGGAAAACGCCAGCCTGCATCTTTATGATCACCTTTGGCGCGCCGGTAAGCCGTTACATAAATTGGTTCGGCTTTGCCCCACCACACATCGGAGAAGAGTTTGCCTTCTATCAGCATATTCGAAAAAATTACATCCGACACCACGCCTTCGTCGCGGTTCTGAATGCCTACTCCCCTGTTACTGCTCCTGATAATGCAGTTGTTAAACACCACATTTCGGATGGTATCCATGTTCTCGGAGCCTATTTTAATGGCACAGGATCTGGAGGTCATGGTGCAGCCTGTAACAGTAATGTTTTCGCATACGCCAAACTCTTCGTATTCTCTCCTATTCTTCAGGCAGATACAGTCATCGCCAGATTCTATGTAGCTGTTGCTGATGCGTACATTTTTGCAATGGTCCAGGTCAATGCCATCGCTGTTCCTGACTTTCAGGCTGTTGAGTAGCGTTATATCCGATATGGCTACATCGTCGCAGCCTATTAAGTGTATCGTCCAGTAAGCAGAGTTCAGAAAAGTTACATCCCGGATTCTTAGGTTCTTGCCTCCTACAATGGTGAGCAGGTGTGGCCGTGGATCCACTACATCGAAGGGCTTTAATTCGTATGAGTCTTCCAGCTCTGCTCCCATAAAGGAAATACCATTGCCATCTATGGTACCGCCGCCACTGATCGTGACCTGCTCCAGGTTCTCACCGCCAATCCAGATGGTGCCTTCGCCTTTGTTATCACGGAATGCGCTTTTGGTATACACTTTCTCATCGCTGTTTGCCAGCACTTTTGCCCCCGCCTCTACATGAAACTCTACAAAGGATTTTAAATCGAAAGGCCCTGCCATAAATGTGCTGCCACCTGGGATTATAACACGACCTCCTCCTGCAGCAGAACAGGCATCGATGGCACGTTGAATGGCATTGGCGTTGTCGGTTTTGCCGTCGCCAATAGCGCCGAAATCTTTTATATTGAATACCCGCTCATGCAGGTTAGCGGCCCTGTCTGTTGCCTCTGCCAGCGTGGTGTTGTTCTGATCGACCTTACAGGAAGTAAAGAGCAGGATTAAAAAGAAGAGGTATGATAGTAGTTTTATTTGCATTGGATGTGAATTATAAACTGATGCTGATACATTGTTATGTTAAAACTTGGCTCCGGCTCTTGTAGTTGAAGCTTTTGCTATGCTTAGTAGCTGTGTTGTTGCATTGTTTCTGCTCCGTGCGCTCATGGCCGCGGGGCCTCGTCCTTGGCCATCGCCGCTGTGTTCCCTCCTGCCTTCGCTACCGCTCAGGCTGCCTGCGGCACCGGATCTCACAAGGCGGCTCAAGCCAAGGACTGATTAAAGTGTGCTGAGCAACGGTAGCAGCGGGAGAAACAGTATGTATTTGTGCTCTGAAAGGCTGTTTTCCTTCTAATAATTTGCTGGCTCATTTAAAAAA
This sequence comes from Pontibacter sp. 13R65, assembly GCF_047525655.1. Classification (NCBI taxonomy): domain Bacteria; kingdom Pseudomonadati; phylum Bacteroidota; class Cytophagia; order Cytophagales; family Hymenobacteraceae; genus Pontibacter; species Pontibacter sp. 13R65. The sequence continues at coordinate 7,080 of NZ_JBLIQL010000007.1, read as the reverse complement.
TGAACAAGCTTGTAACTTCATTTAGACAAGCCGGCAGGACGGTTAGCGGCTTTCGCTGCCCATTTTATATTTGGCTCATCCTGCAGAAAAATCTCCAGCTTCCCGCCTTTTACCAGATCTGCATGCCGGATATAACTATGCTTATAGCTTTTACCATTCAGTTTCACAGCCCGGATGTAGGCAGATTGGCTGCTCGCTTTATGCGTTATTATTTCCATCTGCTTACTGGCTGCTACCTGCACCGTAACCTGGTCGAAAAGCGGGGCAGTGAGCAGGTACTCTCCTGATACCGGGTCGACCGGGTAAAGCCCGATGGCTGCAAAAGCATACCAGGCCGACATCTGCCCGGCATCATCGTTTCCGCTCAGGCCGCCAGGTCCGTCAGTATATTCTTCCGCTAAAATTCGTTTTACCTCACGCTGCGTTTTCCAGGGGGAGGCAGTGTAGTTGTACAGAAACGGAATCTGATGCCCAGGTTCATTGCCATGCCAGTATTCGCCTTTTATGAACAGGCTGTCTAAAGCATTCTCCAGCTGCTTTGTTCCTCCCATTAGTTTGGCAAGGCCAGGAATATCCTGCGGTACATAGAAGGTGTATTGCCGCGGCGTGCCTTCGGTAATAAATGGCAGCTTTTTGTCGGCATGATATGGTTTGTACCAGGAGCCGTCGGCATAGCGGCCATTCATAAGACCAACGGAGCTGTCGAACACATGGCGGTAGTTGAGGGCTCGCTGGCTCAGAAGCTTGTAATCCTGATCTTTGCCCAGGTCTTTTGCCACCATAGCCAGGGCATAGTCGTTATAGGCATACTCCAGTGTTCGCGACACCTGCTCTTTTTTATGAAATGCCTCCTGCACACTGTCTTCCATCGGAATGTAGTTGTACTTCAGGTAAGAAGGCAAGGCTCTTCTGCCTTTTCCGGCTACATACTCTTCCCAACCAGGTGTTTCAAAAGCATTTTGGCGCATAAGGGCATACGCTTGCTCCACGTCGTAGCCTTTTATTCCTTTTAGATAACTGGAAGCGATAAAGGCGGTGCCGTGGTCGCCGATCATGGCTCCTGTATAGCTGTTCCAGCAAGGGAAAATAGGAAGCCACTTGCCTTGCTGCCCTTTCAGGATAAATGAATGAACAAGGTCGTTTACCAGATCCGGCTGAAGAATTTGCAGCAAAGGCAACTGCGCCCGGTAGGTATCCCACATCGAAAAGTCATCGTAGTAGTTCGCTTTTTGCAGCTGATCGAGCTCATACTGGTGGGCAAATTTGGGGTAAGTGCCGCTTACATCGTTGAACAGGCGCGGGTGCTGAAAACTATGATAAAGCGATGTGTAAAATATGCTTTTGTCTTTTGCGGTGCCGCCTTTTACCTGCACCCGTTGAAGGGCATCTTGCCAAGCCTGCGCCGACTGCCTCCTTACCTCATTAAGGTTCCATGTGCGTATTTCTGCTTCCAGGTTTTTACGCGCCTCCGCTATGCTGCTAAACGAGGTGCCGATGCGGAGCTTTACCTGTTCTCCCGCTTTCAGGTTGAAACCAATGAATGCACCCAGGTTCTCTCTGTTGCTCAGGCTGTCGGTAAGTAAAACTTCGGCATTGCTGAAGGTGCCTTTGCGGCTAAAGTCTCGGTCGACCTGAATAACGAAGTAGCCACTGAAACCAGCAGGTTCTCCCCAGCCCTGGTAAATTCTGAAAGCAGGATTGTAGCCCACAATCTCTTTTCTTGCCCGGTCTACTCTAACAAAACCTTTTTTTTCATCGCTGTTCGGCATTACCAGCAGAAAAAGGCTATCTGCTCTTTGCATAGTAAACTGCAACATGCTGCTTCTGGCCAGGGCAGTAAGCTCGGCCGTTATTTTATACTGCGCCAGCTGTACCCGGTAATAATCGGCTGCAGCTGTTTCCTGCTCATGCGAAAAGGGCGTTTCAACATCGGTGACACGGGTTTTGAGCTTACCTGTTACGGGCATAATGGTTACGCTGCCATAGTCTTGGGTGCAGGAGCCGCTGATCCAGTGCGTGCCCCTGAAACCGCTCAATTTGGTGTCTTTGTAATAGTAAGGAGCCACGCACTTTTCCTCGGTGGTACGGGTTTGAGGTGTCCATTGGGTCATGCCAAACGGAACGCCCACAGCCGGAATGGTATTGGCAAGATGCTCTGTGCCTTCGCCATGCTTTAAGGCAGCAGTGGTGGTACTATTCGCAGTGCCCACCAGCGGTTGCACATACGGCAGCAGGTTATCATGCCCCTGCCCAAGCAAATTACCGGAGATGAGAAGAAGACAAAGAAGGTAAAAAACGCGCATATAGAGTCAGTAATTCGATGTTTACCTTGTCTGGTGAATGAAATGGCCTGATACCCCAAGCTCAAAAAGCACTGTTTAAGCTCCGGAAGGCCATTTTCATTAGAATAATTTGCTTGCCATTATACTGCTAGCTGTTGATTGCTGATTGTTTAATGGTTCAACTGCTAAATAGTGCACATCCGGCCCTGATGGGGAATTATTTCTGTGCTTTTTTAAGAGCGAGATTTCGAAAAGACCACTTAATGCAAGGACTGATTCCCGCACCTGGTCGATAACTTGTTGTTGCCAAATAACTCTCAACCAATAAAGAGCCTTCCATTCATTATCCAGTATCTAAAACTTCCTAAACGCCTCTGGAAGGCCGTTTTTATTAGAATAATTTGTCGAGCAATATTTAATCTCCCGCCAGATAAATCGTTTTATAATGTCTGTGCCGTTTGCCGGGGCTTATAACCTACAAAGCCGTAGTAAATAATGTAGAGGTAACAGAACATCGGAATCAGAAAAGAGAGCTGAAAATTTCCGGTAAGGTCGGCGAACAGACCTTGCAAAGGAGGAATAATTGCACCTCCTACAATGGCCATTACCAGCAGCGAAGAGCCTTGGCTGGTATTAATCCCAAGTCCTTTAATGGCCAGGTCGAAAATAGTAGGGAACATAATAGAGTTAAAGAGGCCAACGGCGATAACGGCCCACATGGCTACAGCACCCTCTCCAAATGTACCAATCAGCAGCAGCACCACTACGCTGGCGGCATACAAGCCAACCGTTCTGTTGGGAATGAATTGCCCAAGCAGCAGCACCACGAAGTTAATGGCTATCAGACTCAGAATAATAAATGCTTGGTTCAGATCGTACAGGCCGTACACAATGGCAAAGGTCAGCACCGTTATCAGGCCCATCACAATAAACTTGTTGCTGTTGTTTTTGAATTGAGCTAGTGCTACAGCACCAAAAAAACGCCCAATCATAGCTCCTCCCCAGTAAAAAGCGAGGTAATGCTTTGCGTCAGCCTCCTGTAAACCTGCAATATGAGGTAGTTTAAGATAGTTTATCAGTGCACTGCCAACAGCCACCTCACCGCCTACATACATAAAAATACAGATAATGCCTAACACCAGGTGCCTGTGCTGCAAGGCTCCCTTGCCTGCTACTGCTATGCCGCCACCATCTGTCAGGCGGGGCAAACGGGCAATTTTTATAAAGACCGCTACCAACAGTAAGGCAACCGTAAGCCCAATGTAAGGCAATTTTACAGAATCGGCGTTTGCCACCTGCTCTCCCACCTGGTCAAAGATCAGGTAGCCGCCAATTATAGGCGCTATGGTCGTCCCAAATGAGTTTACAGCCTGTGTCAGGTTCATGCGGCTCGAAGAGCTTTCAGGCGGCCCCAGAATGGCCACGTAGGGGTTAGCGGTAATTTGCAAAATGGTGATGCCGGAAGCCAGGATAAAAAGCGCCAACAGGAAAAAGCCATAGCTATGGAAATTGGCCGCCGGCAGAAACAGGCCGCAGCCTATTGCCGCCACTACCAATCCGGTTATGATACCGTTTTTGTAACCGATCTTCATGATTGGGTCGCCTTTGGTGACCGAAAAGGTGAAGTATAGCAGCGACACAATAAAGTAAGCACCGAAGAAAGCCGTTTGAATAAGCATGGCTTGCCAGTTCTGTAACGTAAACACCTCCTGCAGCTTCGGAATAAGAATATCGTTGAGGCAGGTGATGAACCCCCACATGAAGAATAAAACTGTGACAATAAATAAGGAGCTCTTGTAATTTGATGTTGAGCCTTGTGGAGTAGATGCGGTATCCACTGCGTTTACGGCTGTACCTGATGAAATTCCTGCCATTGTGATGTAGATGTAAATTTTAGTAATTAGAACAAGTTTAACTTTAATGCTTAATTGAAAAGCCACATTTAAGGAACATCTCCCGAAACGCTTCCTGATCTTTAGTAGCAAGCAAAACGAAATTTAAACAAGTTCTGGTAAGAATAGCGTCAGAATTACCAAAAGAAATAATATAAAGTCCCTATGATGGCTACAATTCCTGCAGCAGCCACATTAAAGGGAGCTCCGGTTTTAAACAGCGACGGATCCGAAACTATTGCTTTCTCATCTGCAGTATCCATTTTAACATTTGTATACAGTATAATTCCCAGCATCACAAAAATGGTTGCCAGCGTATAAATAGACTCCATGCCAAGATAACTGTACGTGTCAGAATACAGGACACCTACTATCAGGCAAATGAGGCCCAGCAGAAAGAGTAGGTAACTTGTTCTTAAGATGTAATTGTACCTTCTGCCTTCGGGTTTTGGCATAGGCACTTTGGTGCCTCTCTCCATAAAACTGATAACAGAAGCTAATACACAAAGAAAGATAAACACATACCCTATGCGCAGAATAAAGGGCATATCAGGGTAAAGTATTTTTATAATGATACCCGCAGGAATGGTAACAATGGCTGTCCATAAGGCTGCATTTTGTGTAATCTGCTTCCAGAACAGCCCCATGGCAAATACCACTATGGTACCGGGGTAGATATAACCAGTGTACTCCTGAATGTACTGATACACCTGGTCCATCGTTTGTAATTGTGGTGCAACTGCGGCGGCTATGGCTAAAGCCAACATTGCTATAATCCTACCAACCCGCACCAACTCTCTGTTTGTGGCTGCAGGCTTAAAAAAAGCTTTGTAAATATCCATTGTAAAAATGGTGGAGGCACTGTTAATGATAGAAGCCAAAGACGAAACAACGGCAGCAGCCAAGGCCGCAAAGGCAAGGCCTCTTATTCCTGAAGGCATAAAATTCTTTAACAGCCAGGGATAAGCCTCGTCCGATTTCCCAATCGTACCTATTACCGACAAGGGTTTTCCTAAGATAACAGAAAGCTCTTCCGGGCTATAAGCATTAAAAAGTACATAAGCCGTAATACCAGGCACCACCACAATTACCGGAATCAAAATTTTAAGATAACCGGCAAAAAGAAGTCCGCGTTTAGCCTCTTTTATACTTTTAGCTGCTAATCCTTTCTGAATGATAAATTGGTTAAATCCCCAGAAACCAAGGTTGGTAAGCCACATGCTTCCCAGAATTACAGCAAGCCCAGGCAAATCTTGAAAGGCATCTTTTTGTCCTCCCGCACCATCTGGCACATTTATCTGTCCCTGTGGTATGATCATTACAAAATGGTCCCTTGCCTTTTCGTAAATGTTAGCAAAGCCTGCAAATATTCCCTCTCCACCTCCTACTACATCTAGAGCAATAAAAGTAGTAACCAGCCCTCCTCCTACTAAAAAAATCACCTGCACCACATCTGTCCAGGCGACAGCTTCCATACCCCCATAAATAGAGTAGATTCCTGAAAAAAGCAATAACCCGATGATGCCATATTCGAGCGGAACACCCATCATTTTATCCATGGCCAGTGCACCCAAATAACTTACAGAAGTAAGGTTTACAAATACATACACCAAAAGCCAGAATATGGCAAAGGCCGTACTTACTCCCTTATTATAGCGGAGTTTCAGGAACTGTGGCATAGTATAAACACCTTTATCAATAAAAACAGGCAGGAAGTATTTTGCTACTATTATCAGCGAAATAGCCGCTACCCACTCATAGGCTGCTATACCCAAACCAATGGCAAATCCAGAACCAGACATAGCAATAAAATGTTCAGCTGAAATATTAGCAGCGATCAAGGAGGAACCTATGGCCCACCAAGTAAGCGATTTGTCAGCCAGAAAATATTCTTGAGCCGTTTTTTGAACTCCTTTCTTTGTTCTCGATACCCACAACCCTATACCGACAATCACAAAAGCATATAAAATAAAAACTATGTAATCCAGAGTAGAGAAGTTGAGCATACTGTGAGACTATTTAGGGTGTTGGTGAATGAGTAAAAAGAACCTCTAATACAAACCTAATTTATTGATTTTTACAATAATCTTGTCTTGTTCAATGCTTTACTTTGAATGAATACCAGCTACATATTTTGCCGAAGCAAATTGCAAAATCAACATAGGCTTTAGTAGAAGCTTAAAAAAGTATTTAATTCCCTCTTACAGCTCATATCCAAATGATGAAACTAATACTTAAAGTTCTTTTCTTGTGCTTCTCACTCGAAAAGAACTTTAAGTATTAGTTAAGAATCAAAGAAAAGGACGAACTAACAATTGTTATTAATGAAGCGTTAGTTACCAAATCTTTAGAATTATAACTAACCTTGAGCAGAAATTAGCATTACTTTTTACGCAAACGTTTTCATGAAAAAGCGATAACAATGCACATCAGGTGGTATAACCTTTCTGTATAAAATGATAGTGATCAAAAATATCCAATGATAATAAGTGCAGTAAGTGCCAGTGCTATAATAAGGAGATCGATGCGGTTATAAATCCTAAATTTCTATTATAAAAAATTGATAAAGGAGAAACTGCTCAGTAGGAGGGGGTACTGTGGAGGAAGATGTTAGTGGATGTTTGTAAGATGGTATGGATTTCTGGCGGGGCCTGTGGAAGCGGCAGAGGAGACAGACAGGTCTTGGTGGGTGTGCCGCCCACTGTAAGGTACCGGCTTTGTAGCTGGGTGGCCTTAGGAGCGGGCAGTTGTTGTTGTTGTTGTGGCTGCGGGGCTGGGTCTATAAAACGCAGACGGCCCCCGTCCAATTGGAACGGGGGCCGCTGGTTGTTGGGGTTGGCGGCTACCTACTCTCCCACCTGTGACGGCAGTACCATCGGCGCGGCGGGGCTTAACTTCTCTGTTCG